>NZ_JBEOUW010000011.1:0-243898 GCF_040303045.1 Kitasatospora sp. NPDC096140 | reverse complement strand
GGCCGACGCCGAGGACGTGGTGCAGGAGACCTACGCCCGCTGGTACGCGATGCCCCGGCGGGAGCGGGAGGCGATCGGCTCCCCCGGCGGCTGGACGACCGCCACCCCTCCGCCCCCGGCCGGGTCGCACGGCCGTACGGCTATCGTGCACAGGTGCACGAGGCGGCCCGGAACCCCGGGCAGGGCACGTGAGGGGAGCTCCAGGTGATCGGACGGGCGCTGAACGGGCGTTACGAACTCGTCGAGATGCTCGGCGTCGGCGGCATGGCCACCGTCTGGCGTGCCGTGGACCGCGTGCTGGGCCGCCAGGTGGCCGTGAAGGTCCTCAACGGGGGCCTCGCCGACGACCCGCGCTTCGCCGAGCGCTTCGGCCGCGAGGCGCAGCACGCGGCCATGCTGGTGCACCCGAGGATCGCCATGGTCTTCGACTCGGGCGTGGACGAGGGCACCCCGTTCATCGTCATGGAGCTGGTCAGCGGACGTTCGCTGGCCGCCGTGCTGGCGCAGCAGCCCGCCCTGCCCGTCGAACGGGCCGTCGGCATCGCGGCGGCGGTCTGCGAGGCGCTGGCGGTGGCACACGCCGCGGGGCTGGTGCACCGGGACATCAAGCCCGGGAACATCATGATCACCGACGACGGCGGGGTGAAGGTCGTCGACTTCGGCATCGCCCGGGCCGCCTCCTCCGACAACCTGACCCGGACCGCGAGCGTGCTCGGCACGGCCGCCTACCTCTCGCCCGAGCAGGCCACCGCCTCGGCCCTGGACGGGCGGACCGACCTGTACGCGGTCGGCTGCGTGCTGACCGAGATGCTCACCGGCGCGGCCCCGTTCACCGCCGAGACCCCGGTGGCGATCGCCTTCAAGCACGTCAACGAGCAGCCCCTGCCGCCGTCCGCGCGGCGCCCCGGCCTGCCGCCCGCCCTGGACGCGGTGGTGCTGCGCCTGCTCGCCAAGGCCCCGGCCGGGCGGCCCGCGGACGCTTCCGCAGCCCGGGCCGAACTGCTCGCCACCGTACCGGGGTTGATCGTCGGCGATCCGACGGCCGAACTCCTCGCGACCACCGCGGCGGCCACCCAGGCGCTCCCGCGGGCCGTGCCCCCGGCGTCCTCGGACCACCAGCACACCACCCTGCTCCCGCCGCAGCCCCCGGCCGCCACCTCCGTGATGGCGCCCGTTCCCGCGGCCCCGTCGGCCGGGCCCGGGCCGGTGGTGCCGGCCCGGACCGGCCGCCGCAAGCCCCTCGTGCTCGGCGCGCTGGGCGTGGCGGGCCTGGCGGGCGTCGCCGCACTGGCCCTCACCGCCTTCGACGGCCCGGCGGGCAACCCGTCGGCCGCCAGACCGGCCGTGTCCTCCGGCCCGGCCACGGCGCCCGTCACGACGCCCGCCACCGGCCCGAAGCCCGCCGCGACCGCCACCTCCGCCGCCCCCGCCACCCCGTCGGCGCCTCCGACGCCCACCCAGGCCGTCCCGCGCAACCAGCCGGCGGAGCTGCAGCTCCAGTCGTTCCGGCAGGCCGTGGCCCAGGCCGACGTGGGCAAGGACCGGGACAAGCAGGCGGAACTGCTCAAGCTCCTCGACACCGCCTCCACCCGCCTCGACGCGGGGGACCCGGACGCCGCCGCGCAGGAGCTCAAGAGCGCCCAGAAGGTGGTCAAGGACATGGCCAAGCGGCATGCCATCAACCCGCCGACCTACGCCAACTGGAACGCCCGGCTCTCCGCCCTGTTCGCCACCCTGCACACCGCCGCCGACCTCCAGGACGGCTGACGGCCGTCGTCCCCCCTGGGCGACATCCGCCGGCACCGTCCGGGACGGGCCTGCGCCGCGGTCCGGCACCACGGTCGTCGGCTACGGCACGATCCGGGACCGACCGGCTCCCTGACGCTCCACCCGGTCCCCCGTCCGTTGCGGGCGGGGGACCGGTGCGTTCCCGCGCCCGGCGGTGGCGCCCGGACGGCGGCAGCGGCGGGCTGCTGACTCCCGGTCCGATCGCGTGGGGCCCTCCGGTCGGTCGGCGGGGCGGCGTCGTCCACAGCCTGTGGAGAGTCCTGTGCGCCCGCGCGGGTTCAGTCCTGGCGCTTGATCCGTCGCTCCACGTTGCTGCGGACCGCCCGGGACGCCGTCCCGGCGGCCGCCGCCAGGATCACGAAGTTGTACAGGATCTGCAGGATCACCACGAGCCGTGCCGACTGCCCCGCCGGGGTGATGTCCCCGTACCCGACCGTCGACATCGTCACGACGGTGAAGTACAGCGCGTCCAGGCGCGTCTCCAGCCCGGCGAACTCCGACTTGTGGGCGCCCATCGCGTAGTACGTGGCGGAGAAGATGGTCGCCGTCAGTCCGATCAGGAACACCAGCCAGACCACCGGCCGCTTCGCCGTCCCCTGCATCACCCCGACGATCTTGGCCAGCATCAGCCAGGTCAGTCCGGCCAGCGCGCAGGTGAAGGCCGTCCAGCTGACGACCGGGTGGCGATCGCCCAACCACCCGAGCGGCAGCGTGAAGTACCCGACCATCAGCAGCGTGAATGCCAGCAGCAGCCAGCACCAGGCCCGTACGTCGGCGGACGGTGGCGAGTTGTCGGACATCCCGCCCAGCCTGCGCCGACGGAGCCCTGGGCGCCCGCCCGCCTACGCCGACCGGACGAACCGGCCCGGCGGCCGACGGGGCGCGGATCCGTCGGAACGCGGGAGCCGTCGGAGTGCGGGAGCCGTCGGAACGCGAGGGCCCGGACGACGGAGGAGCCCCCGGACAGCGGAACGCCCCCGGTGGGCTCACCGGGGGCGTTCCGAAGGAAGGGGAGACTCAGGCGGTCGTCTCGGGCCGCTTGTTCTCGGTGGCCTTGGTCACGTTGGTCGGCGTGACGGCCGGACGGTCCGCGCTCTGCTGGGGAGCGGCGGTGCTCTGGGCGGTGCCGGCGTCCGCCGGGGTCTCGTCCTCGCGCATGGCCTTGGTCTCGGCCTTCAGGATGCGCATGGACTTGCCCAGGCCACGAGCCATCTCCGGCAGCTTCTTCGATCCGAACAGCAGGATTACGACCGCCAGCACCACGAAGATGTGCCAGGGCTCAAGACCGTTCCGCAGCATCCCTGGCCACCGGTCCCTTCTTGTCGAGAGTCATGGCGGGCGCGCGCGCCCGTGTTGGCCAGTATGCCTGGCCCTCACGGCGAACGGATACACCGGCCGGGAAACGCTGGCCAAAAACCAGGTGCCGCTCAAGCGGGCCGCGAGATCGAGGACGGTCGGCGGCCCGGGGCCGGTCGGAGTCGGCCTCCGAGGCCCGCCCCGGTGCGATCAGTGGACGAACGGCACGAGTCGCCTGGTCACCCGGCGGTACTCGGCGTACTCGCTCCCGAGCGCCGCCAGCAGCAGCCGCTCCTCCGCGGTGATCCGCCAGCCGTACGCGGCGAACAGCAGCCCGGCGACCACCAGGGCGGCCGCCCAGCTGCCGGTGCCGAAGGCGTAGCCGATCCAGACCAGCAGGCTGCCGGCGTAGCCGGGGTGGCGGATCAGCCGGTACGGGCCGGTGCGCACGACGTGCTGGGTGTCCACGGTGCGCAGCGTGCGGGTGTAGTACGCGCCCAGGGTGCGCATGCCCCAGGCCCGCAGGGCCAGCCCGGCGGCGACCAGTGGGACACCGAACCAGCTTGCCCAGAGCGGCAGTCGGCCGATCGAGCCGCGGTCGAACACCACCACGACCAGGGCCGACGCCAGGTAGCAGCCGAGCAGCAGCCGGGTCGAGCCGCGGTCGCGGCGGTCCGCTCGCCAGGTGCCGGCGGCGGCGTCCTCGCGTCGGCGCAGCAGCAACTCGTAGGCGACCCAGCACAGGACGCCGAGGAGGGAGAGGAGGGCGGGCAGGGACACGGGGCGGCTCCCGTCGGTCGGAGGGACCCCTTCACATTCCTCCCCCGGGGCCGCCGGGGCACGCACCCGGGGGTGGACGCGGCCCCGTCCACCCCCGGGTGGACGGTCACTCCGTCCGTCGCGCCAGCAGGTAGCCGCGGCGGGTCGGGGCCTCCTCGGGCAGGCCCTCCCGTTCCATCCGCACCTCGACGCCGAATCCGGCGCGGGCGAGGTGGTCGGCGACGGCCCCGGTCTCCAGGAAGTGGAAGTCCACGTCCACCTGGTGGCCCCACCACTCCTCCATCCGCCGCACCTCGGTGCCGAGGTGGAAGGAGACCAGCAGCACCCCGCCGGGCCGCAGCACCCGCCGCACCTCGGCGAACGCGGGCGCCAGCTCGTCCGGCTCCAGGTGGATCACCGAGTACAGCGCGACGGCGGCGGCGAACTCCCCGTCGGCGGCGGGCAGCGCCAGCAGGTCGCCGGTGCGGAACGTGGCCTTCGGCTGCTCGCGCCGGGCCAGTTCGACCATCCGCGGCGAGAGGTCGACCCCGACCACCTCGGCCCCGTGCCCGGCCAGCCACCTCGCCACGTGCCCGGGCCCGCACCCCAGGTCGGCCACCACCCCGCCGGCCGCCTCCTCCAGGACCACCCCCAGCAGCGCGCGGTCCACCGCCTTGTGCGCCAGCTCACCCCCGATCCGCCCCGCGTACTCCTCGGCCACCGTGTCGTAACTCCCGCGCACCCGCGCCCGATCAGCACCCATGTGCCCACCCTGGCATGTCGGGCCCGCGACGGGTGCGAGTCGACGGAAAAAGGCCGGCCGGACCGGGGCACGGCGTCGCGGGCGAGTGCCGGGTGGCCGCCGTGCCCCGTGACCGTCGCAGGGCTCCGCCGCGGCGCCTCGGGGCCCGGAGTGCCCCGAACGGCGGAGAGCCCCCGCCCGGGATGGGCGGGGGCTCTCGATGACTCGCGTGGATCGGGCCGGGACGGGGTCAGACGGTGGCGGGTTCGGCCTCGGGGGCCGGGGCGGGAGCGGCGGCCGGGAGGTGGCGCATCAGGCGGTAGGCCAGCAGCGCGGCACCGAGGGCGAGGACCACACCGACCCCCGCGGCGACGTGCAGGCCGTCGGTGAAGGCGGTGCGGGCGGTCTCCAGCAGGTCGGCGCCGAGCCGGCCGGGCAGCTGGGCGGCGACGGCGACCGCGCCGCCGAGGGTGTCCTGGGCCGCGTGGGCGGCCTCGCCCTGGACGCCCGCCGGGAGGGCGGCACCGTCGAGCTGGTGGCGGTAGACCGCGGCACCGGCCGCGCCGAGCAGGGCGATGCCGAGCGAGCTGCCGAGCTCGACCGCGGTCTCCGAGGTGGCGGAGGCGGCGCCGGCCTGCTCGACGGGGGCGGCGGAGACGACCATCTCGGCGGTCATCGTCATGGTGCCGACGGTCCCGGCGGCCAGCACGCCGGCCGCGGTGAGGATGAGCGCCAGCGGGGAGTGCGCGCCGACCTGCGTCATCATCGCGAAGCCCGCTGCGCCGATCAGGAACCCGCCGCCCATCAGGGCCGCCGGGCGGACCTTGCCGGCCAGCGCGGAGCTGATTCCGACGGCCGCGCCGACGCCGACGCTCGGCACCAGGGACCACAGCGAGGCGGTCAGCGGGCTCATGCCCTTGACCAGCTGCAGGTACTGCGAGGTGAAGAGGGAGAAGCCCATCATCGCGAACATCGCGATCGTGTTGACGCTGATGGCGCCGCTGAAGGTGCGGATCTTGAACAGGCTCAGGTCGAGCAGCGGGTTCGCGGCGGTGCGCTGGCGCCACACGAAGGCGGCGGCGAGCAGCAGGCCGGCCGCGACGGCCAGCGCGGGCAGTGGGCTCCAGCCGTCGACGGCGATGGTCTTGACCCCGTAGACGAGGGGCAGGATCGCGCCCAGCGAGAGTGCGGCGCCGAGCAGGTCGAAGCGGCCGGTGCGGGCGGTGGAGCGGTACTCGGGGAGCAGGACGGGCGCGGACAGCAGCACCAGGGCCATCACCGGGACGGCGGGCAGGAAGGCCGAGCCCCACCAGAAGTGTTCGAGCAGCAGGCCGCCGACGACCGGGCCGAGGGTGGCCCCGGCGGTGAGGACGCCGCCCCAGGCGCCGAGGGCGACCTGCCGCTGCTTGGGGTCGTGGAACATGTTGCGGATCAGCGCGAGGGTCGAGGGCATCACGGTGGCCCCGGCGGCGCCGAGCAGGGCGCGGGCCGCGATCAGCTGGTTGGCGTCGTGCGACCAGGCGGCCAGCAGCGAGGCGCCGATGAAGCCGGTGGCGCCGATCACCAGCAGCCGGCGGCGGCCGATCCGGTCGCCCAGCGAGCCCATCGTGATGAGCAGTCCGGCCAGCAGGAACGAGTACATGTCCATGATCCACAGCTGCTGGGTGCCGCTGGGCGCCAGCGTGGTGGAGATGAACGGGACGGCGAAGAAGAGCACGCCCATGTCCATGGAGAGGACGAGGGTCGGGAGCAGGAGGACGGCCAGGCCGATCCATTCGCGACGGCCTGCGCGGCCGGTGGTTGCGGTCATGAGGAAGACAGTACGGGCGTGTCAGACGTTTGTCTAGTACAGATGTGTAAATCGCTCGTGCAAGACGATCGTGCAAGACATCTGTCCAGTCCTTCCGTAGGATCTGGGGCATGGGAAACCGCGAAGACCTGATGGCCGGCGCCAAGCGCTGCCTGTACGAGAAGGGCTACGGGCGCACCACCGCCCGCGACATCGCCACCGCCTCCGGTGTCAGCCTGGCCGCGATCGGCTACCACTTCGGCTCCAAGGACGCGCTGCTCAACGCGGCGATGATCGAGGCGATCGGCGAGATGGGGGCGTCCCTGGGCGAGGTGGTGGTGGCCGCCAACCAGGTGTCGGAGGACCCGGAGGAGCGCTTCGCCGCCGTCTGGGAGGGCCTCCGCGACGTCTTCGTCGAGCACCGCGGACTCTGGGCGGCCCAGTTCGAGGCCCTCGCGCAGGCCGCGCACGCCCCCGAACTGGCGCAGGCCTTCGCGGGGGCGCAGAAGGAAGGCCGACTGGGGCTCTCCGCCCTG
This sequence comes from Kitasatospora sp. NPDC096140, assembly GCF_040303045.1. Taxonomy (NCBI): domain Bacteria; kingdom Bacillati; phylum Actinomycetota; class Actinomycetes; order Kitasatosporales; family Streptomycetaceae; genus Kitasatospora; species Kitasatospora sp. NPDC096140. Next base: position 236,988 of record NZ_JBEOUW010000011.1, on the reverse strand, counting down.
TTCCAGGGGCTGCCCGTGGTGGTGGACTCCGAGGAGGAGGAGGTCCGCGGCGCCTTCTACCAGACCCTGCTGGCCGGCTACGCCGCCCAGTGGCTGGCCGCGCCCGACCTCGCGCCCAGCGGGCAGGACTTCCTGCGCGGGCTGCGGCTGGTCAGCGGCAGCGTGCTCAACCCCGGCTGAGCCGCCCGCCGGGGGGGGTCAGGTCGTGACGGCGGTGAGCAGCACCACCGAGTCGACGTGCGCCAGCAGCCCGTGCCGCTCCTGCGGTACGGGCTCCAGGCGCCCGGCCGACAGCTCCAGCCGGCGGCCGGCGATGGTCAGCGAGACCCGGCCGCGCAGCACCTGGACGCTCCCGGCGGTGGGCGGGTTGTGCTCGTCCAGCGCGGTCCCGGCGGTCAGCGCGATCACGGTCTGCCGCAGGACGCCGTCGTGCAGCACCAGGTGGGCGCTGCGCCCGTGCGGGCTCTCGGCCGCGAGGGCGGCGTGCTCCACGGCGAGCTGTTCGAGATCGGACATCGCGCGTCCTCCTGACCCTTGCTGCCAGGGTCGCGGACGCACCCGGGTCGCGCACCCGGAGGCGCTCGACGTGCAGCCCGCGCCCACTGCGCTCATCGTGGAGGCATGGCGACCAACGAGAATTTCTTCAGCGGGTTCCAGGTCAACCGCTCGCTGCTGGCCGGTGGCGTGGTGCTCACCGGCATCGGTGCGGCGCTCGGTGCGGCCGGGACCGTGATGGTGTGTGCGGCGCTGGCCACGGCCGGCCGCAACTGGATGCGGAACATGGACGCGCCGCCGACCGCGATCGCCCACCGGGCGTACCACGGGGCGAAGGCGGCGTCCGCCGCGGGCTGGGATGCCTGGCGAGCCGAGCAGGCCTCGCCGAACTGACCGGGCCGGCAAGGGCGCGGCGGGCCGCCATGGGGGTGCGGCCCGCCGCGCCGTCCTGCCCGGACGGGCCTACAGCCCCATCGACTTGGCGATGATGCTGCGCATGACCTCGCTGGTGCCGCCGTAGATCCGGAACACCCGGTTGTCGGTGTAGAGCCGGGCGATCGGGTACTCCAGGATGTAGCCGTAACCGCCGTGCAGCTGGAGGCACTTGTCGATCACGGTGGAGGCCGACTCGGTGCAGAAGAGCTTCGCCGCGGCCGCGTCGGCCACGGTCAGCTCGCCGCGCTGGTACAGCTCCAGCGCGCGGTCCACCATCGACTGCTGCGCGACCACCTGGGCCTCGCAGTCGGCCAGGGTGAACTTGGTGTTCTGGAACTCGGCCACGGCCTTGCCGAACACCTTGCGGTCCTTGACGTACTGCACCGCGAACCGGACCGCCGCCGCGGCCGCCGCGTACGCGCCGACGGCGATCGCCAGGCGCTCCTGCACCAGGTTGTGGGTCAGGTAGGCGAAGGCCCTGCCCTCCTCGCCGAGCAGGTTCTCCACCGACACCTTGACGTCGCTGAACGCCAGCTCGGCGGTGTCCGAGGTGCGCAGGCCGATCTTCTGCAGCTTGCGGCCGACGGTGTAGCCCGGGGAGGTGGTGTCCACGCACAGGATGGACAGGCCGGCCCGGCGGTCGGCCGGGTCGTACGGGGCGGTGCGGCAGACCACCAGGACCAGGTCGGCCAGCACGCCACCGGTGATGAAGGTCTTGGCGCCGTTCAGGACGTAGTGGGTGCCGTCCTCGGAGAGCCGCGCGGTGGTGGTGATGCCCGCGAGGTCGGAGCCGGCGCCCGGCTCGGTCATCGCGATCGCGGTCATGATGTCGCCGGAGACGAAGCCGGGCAGCCAGCGCCGCTTCTGCTCGTCGTTCGCGTACTCCAGCAGGTACGGCAGCACCAGCCCGGTGTGCACGCCGGAGGAGCCGAAGCTGACACCCGCCCGGGCGGTCTCCTCGGCGATCACCGCCTGGTACTTGAAGCCGCTCTCGCCCGCGCCGCCGTACTCCTCCGGGACCTCGATGCCGTACACGCCGAGCGCGCCGAGCTGCCGGTAGAAGTCGCGTGGCGGGTGGCCCTCGGCCTCCCAGCCCTCGTAGACCGGGACGACCTCGTTGGCGATGAAGTCCCGGATGGTCTCCCGGAAGGCCTCGTGGTCCTCGTTGAACACGGTGCGGCGCACGGCGGCGCTCCCTTCGACGGTGCCGGCCGGAGCTGCCGGCGGGGCGGAACGTGCCAGGTGATGGCCCCACAAGTTAATCCCGGGTAGCTTCGGCTGTCCAGAGTCGACGGGCATGGGGGACACGGTCGGCGGCGGTGCCGAGTGAATCCTTGCTAGCCTTTGTTCGACGCCGCTTCGACGCCGCTTCGACGCCGCTTCGACGCCGGTTCGAGGGCGGTGACACACCGGTTCCGATGCCCGTTCGGCGGCCGCTCGACGCGCGGATCGAGGCCCGGATCGGCGCTCGGCCGGTACCGGGCGGCGGGTACCCGGCCGGACGGGAGGGAGGTGCGCCATGGTGGTCCGACGGCCGCCCGGGCGGCGTGCCCAGATCCTCGCCGTGGCCGCCGACCGATTCCACCGCAGCGGCTACCACCAGGTGTCGATGACCGAGGTCGCCGCCGGGGTCGGCATCACCGCGCCCGCGCTCTACCGGCACTTCCGCGGCAAGCCCGAACTGCTCGACCGGGCCGTCCGGTTGGGGCTCGACGAGCTCGCCGGCGGACTGCGTGCGGCCGGCACCGCGAAGGAGGTCGGAGCCGTGCTGGCCGCCGTCGCGGTCGGCCACCGCCCGCTCGGCACCCTGGTGCAGCGCGACGCCCGGCTGCTGCCGCCGGACCGGCGCGCCGCGCTGCGCCGCGAGCTGCGCGCCGACGTCGCGCTGATGACCGCCGTACTGCGCGCGGAGCGCCCCGAACTCCCGGCAGCGGATGCCGAGTTGCTCTGCTGGGCGGCGCTCTCGGCCTGCGCCGGGCTCTCCTACCAGTCGGCGGCGCCGCAGCCCCGTCGCGCCGAGGCGCTGCTGCGCGAGCTGGTCGCGGCCGTCCTCGCGGTCACGCCGGCCGGCACGGCCACCGTGCCCGTGCCCCGGCCCGAGTCCCAGGCCGAGTCCGAGTCCGAGTCCGAGTCCGAGTCCGAGTCCGAGCCCGAGTCCGTGCCCGCAGCCGGACCGGTGCCGGGGCCGAGGCCGCAGGCGCGCCGGGAGGAACTGCTCGCGGCCGCCGTCCGGTTGTTCCACCAGCGCGGCTTCGACAACGTCAGCACCGACCAACTCGGCGCCGCCGTGGGCATCTCCGGTCCCAGCGTGTACCGGCACTTCGACAGCAAGGCCCACCTGCTCGCCGCCTCGCTGGTGCGCAGCCGCGAGCGGCTCTGGCGCGAGGTGGACGGCGCGATCACCGCCGCGGCCGGGCCCGGTGCGGCGCTGGCGGCCGGGCTGGGCGCGTACGTCGGCTTCGCGCTGCGCAACGGCGACTACCTGGGAGCGATGCTCAGCGAGACGGACCGGCTGGCGCCGCCGGACCGGCGGGCCGCAGTGGACTTCCGGCGGGACTTCCTGCGCACCTGGGTCGGTCTGCTGCGGCAGGTGCGCCCGGAGTGCGACGCGGCCACCGCCCGGATCCGGGTGCACGCCCTGTTCGCGCTGGTCAACGACGGGGTGCGGAACCGCCCGCACAGCGCCCGGCCGGACCTTGAGGACTGCCTGCTGCGCCTCGGCCGGGCGGTGCTGGGGCTGTCCTGAGACGCGGAACGGGCCGGGTGCCCGCCCCGCCGTGACGGGACGGGCACCCGGCCCGGCGGGCAGGCCCTGGTGCCGGAGCTGCGGGCCCTGGTTAGTACAGGACGTGCGGGTAGTACACCCGGGCGTCGACGTTGCCGTTGCCCTGCAGCGCGCCGACGTTCCCGCCGTTGCCGGCCACGGCGAGACCGTTGTTCTGGTTGGCGGCGCCCGAACCGGTGGCCGTCTGCTGGGTGTCGACCACGTTGCCGTTCACGGTGCCGATGACGTTGCCGGAGCCGACGTTGCTCACCACGCTGCCGTTGGAGTGGTCGATCGCGCCGGCGCCGTTGTCGGCGTGCGCGGTGGCGGCACCGAAGCCGACGAGGAGGAACGCGCCGAGGGCGGCGACGGCGGCGGCTGCGCGAATACGGGACACGCTGATCTCCCTGACTGGACGTGCGAATTGTGGCGCGTTCCGGAGTGGCCGCTCCGGAGCGCCGTTGCCTGACGTCGCCCGGTCAGCATTCACCAGTGATCGCGCGAACTCCACCGAACGGGTGGCAATTCCTCCGATGGTGGAGGCCCGGTCAATTGCGAGTTGACCGCAATCCGTCATTCCGTCGAGAAGAAAGAAATGGTGGGCAGATTGTCGCACTGGCACACTGAGGACCCATGTCTGAAGGTGCCCAGTCCGAGCCCACCCCCGTCGAGGAACTGCGGACGACCGAGGTCGATCTCGGCGGCCTGGTGAACGTCCTCGCCACCCACCTCTACTCCACCCCGCTGGTCGCCCTGCGCGAACTCGTCCAGAACGCGCACGACTCGCACACCCGACGGCTCCTGGAGGACCCGGAGGGCGAGCACCGCCCGCTGATCCGGGTGCGCGCGGACGCCGCCCGGCGCACCGTCGCCATCGAGGACACCGGGGCCGGCCTGACCGAGCCCGAGATCCACTCCTACCTCGCCACCGTCGGCACCGGCTACACCCGCATGCTGCGCGAACTGACCGGCAATCAGGAGCTGATCGGCGCCTTCGGGCTGGGCTTCCTGTCCGCGTTCTCGATCGCCGACGAGGTGACCGTCACCACCACCTCGCACCGCGAGCCGAAGCTCGGCCACCGCTACCGCAGCCGCGGCGGCGAGCAGTACCGGGTCGAGCCGGTGCCCGCCCGGCCCCGCCCCGGCACGGTGGTCGAGCTGGCGCTCAAGGCCGAGCACTCCCACCTCGCCGACGAGGACACCCTGCGCGAGGTCCTCGCCCGGTACTGCGTGCTGCTCCCGATCCCGGTCCACGTCGGTGACGACGAACAGCCCGTCAACTCCGTCGAGGTGCCCTGGCGCCAGGCGGTGGGGGGCGACCAGCACGCCGCCCGGATGCGCTTCGCCACCGCCTTCGGCCGCCGCTTCGAGCCGCTCACCGCCTTCCCGGTGCAGCCGGTCGACGGCGCCACCGACGCGATCGGCCTGCTGTGGGTCCAGGACGGCGGCACCTACGGCAGCAGCGACAACCGTGACCTCGCGGTGTACCTGCGCGGCATGCTGCTCGCCGAGGACGCCCGCGACCTGCTGCCCGGCTGGGCCGGCTTCATCGGCGGCGTGGTCGAGTCCGGCCGGCTCACCCCCACCGCCAGCCGCGAGGACCTCCAGCGCGACGAGCACTACCGCGCGCTCCAGAAGGCCCTGACCGACGCCATCGTGGACGGCCTCTACGAGACGGCCCGGCTGCGGCCCGCCGCCTGGCGCCGCATCCTCACCCGGCACGGCCAGGACCTGCTCGGCGCCGCGCTCTGCGACGACCGGCTGTTCACCCTGCTCGCCGACGACGTCCCGGTGCCCACCTCGCAGGGCGACCTCACCGCGGGCGCGCTGCGCGCGGCGGGAGGCGGAGCGGTGCACGTCGCGCTCGGCACCGGCGGCGGCTTCGAGGAGATGCTCTACCGGGCGATGCGGGTGCCGATCGCCCGCGGCGACCGCTACGCCGTGCTGCCCTTCCTGCGCCGCTACGCCGGGCTGCGTGGCTGCCGACTGGTCGAGCTGGGCAGCGAGCAGGGCAACCGCGAGCTGTTCCGCGACCCGGAGCGGCCGCTGCCGGAGGGCGAGGAGGCCTGGCTGGCCGCCGCCCTCGCCGACCCGGGCGAGCAGCTCGTCCCGGCCCGCTTCGACCCGCCCGGCCTGCCGCTGGTGCTCGTCCCGGACCGCGAGGCCGAGCTGAAGGCCCGGATCGAGGACGACCAGGCCGACGCCCGGATCCCGTCCGCCGCGCTGCGGCTGGCCCGCGCCTTCACCGCCCGCACCGACGGCGAGGTCAAGGCCCGGCTCTACCTCAACCTGGCCTGCCCGGCGGTCGAGGACCTGCTCGCCGCCTACCGCAGCGGGCACACCGGCAGCGCCACCGCGGCCGGGCTGCTCCGCTCGCTCAAGGTGATCATGGCCGCGGCCTCCTCCGGCCCCGCCGAGGGTGACCTCACCGCCGCGCTGACCGGTATCGGCACGGCGGTCTCCGCACTCACCGCCGCCGTCCCGGCCGGGCTGCCGGACGTCCCGGACAGCCCCGGCGCGCTGTCGGACGAAGCGTGACGGACGGATTGTCAGTGGTCCGCGGTAGACAACACATCAGCACGACGCAGGGGGAACGAGCATGACCACCGACATCTGGTCCTGGGTGCGGGACGCCCACCGGCAGCTGGTCGAGGCCGGCCACCACCGGCTGGCCGACGCCATCGTCGAGCTGCCCGAGCACGCCACCGAGGGCCGCAACGACCAGCTGGACGCGCTGTACCCGGAGGCGGTCGCCGCCGCACGGTCGCTCGACCTGCCCTGGGTCGAGGTCTACCTGCGGCACTGGCGGATGCAGAACCTGCTGAACAAGCGCCAGCAGGGCGAGGCGGTCATGCCCGAGGTGATCGACCTGCTGGAGTTCGCCCACCGGGACGAGACGGCCGGCTGCCCGCAGTCCGTCTGCGTGGTGCAGGACTTCGCGATCTGCCACGCCCGGGTCGACGGGCCCGGGTACGTGACCGAGCGGCTGGAGGTGGTCGGCGAGACGCTGGAGCGGATCGAGCCCGGCCGGGCCTGCTACGACTGCCTCTCCCGCGAGTACTCCGACGCCCTGGAGGACGACGGCCGGGCCGCCGAGGCGCTCGACCACCTGGACGGCGCCGCCAACCGCATGCGCGCGGCCGGCCAGCGGGTCTCGCTCCGCTTCCACCAGGCCCGGGCCGGCACCCTGCACCTGCTCGGCCGGTACGAGGAGGTGCTGGAGCTGCTGGACACCGCCGAGCGGGCCGAGCAGAAGCCGGGGCAGCAGCTGGACGAGCGCGACCAGCGCTGGGGCGCCCTGCTGCGGGCCCGCGCGCTCGCCGCACTCGGTCGCACGGACGAGGCGCTCGCCCTGCTCCCCGAGCGAGCCGAGGCCGAGCAGCACGCCGACCTGCGGCCCACCTGGACGCAGACGGTCGAGCTGCTGGTCGCGGCCGGCGCGTGGGAGAACGACGCCGAGCTGGGTGCCGTGCTGGCCGGCTGGGTCGGGTACCTGGACGACGCCGGTGCGCACCGCCCCTGCGTGGACCTGATGCTGGCGGCGGGTCGGCTCGCCGTCGCGCGCGGCGCCCGCACGGTGGCGCTGACGCTGGCCACGACCGGAGAGCGTAAGCTCACCCGGTTGCGTCGCACCGACGGCGTGTCCGCGGAGGTCGCCGCCCTGCGCGCGGCCGCCGAGGCGCTTCCGGAGCCCGGGCTGCCCGTCCCGCCGGGCGAGCTGACGGCGTACCTGGCCGAGGCCGAGGTGCCGTTCGAGACCGGCGCCGACCTGCTCTCCGTCGCCCTGGACCGGTACCGGGGTGAGCAGGCCGGCGCCACCGGGCTGACGGTGCTCCTGGCCACCGTGCTGGGCGGCCTCGGCCACGCCCGGGCCGCGGCCGACCTGCTGTGGCAGCGGCTGGAGACGGACCCGGAGGACCGGGAGCTGACCGGCACGCTCGGCGAGCTGCTGATCGCCGCCCGGGACGCCGAGGGCGTGCGCCGCCTCGCCGACCGGCTGGCCGCCACGGCACCGGCCGACGGGCACTGGATACGCGCCCGCTGGGCCGCCGCCGAGAGCCGGTGGACGGAAGTGCTGGAGCGGTGCGAGGCGATCCTGGCGCTGGACGACGAGGTGCTCAACACCCGGCGCCTCGCCGCCCGGGCCGCCACCGAGCTGGGGGACCACGCCGGTGCGCAGCGGCTCTACCAGGAACTGCTGGAGCGGGCGCTGCCCGCCGAGGGCGCCCCGGACGACGAGGACCACCGGGTGGTCCGGGAGCCCGACCTCTGGCACCTGATCACCGCGGCCAGTGCCAACCGGGACTGGGCCGTGGTGCGCTCCGCCGGGGCGTTGCTCGACATCGAGTTCGACGAGCCCGAGGGCCCGGTGGACGAGGAGTGGCAGCTGGTCACCGTCCGGGCGGCCCGGACCAACGGTGCGACGGTCGACCTGCCCGCGGTGCGGACCGGACCGGCCACCGCCCGCATCCTGCCGGTGCTCGGCGACGACCTGACGCTCAACCACGGCGACGTGGTGGTCTTCGCCCCGGCCCTGCTGGAGCGCCCGCCGGCCGAGGACGCCCCGGAGGAGGAGCAGCGGCGCTGGCGCCCGGTGTTCGAACTGCTCACCATGCTCGACCCGGCGGGGTACACCACCTACTGGATCGACGGCGGCTGGCCCGGCGACGAACCGTGGGGCGCCCTGCGCGAGCGGCTGCAGGAGTCCGGCTACGCGCTGTGGGCGTACAGCGGGGACCACTACCGGATCACCGACCCGGCGGACGGGGACGAGGACGCGACGCTGCCGGGGATCTACGCGGCCGTCGGGGTGCCGCCGACCGCCTCGGCCGCCGAGGCCGACGCCCTGCTGCACCGGCTGACCGGCACCTGGCCGCACCCGCTCGCCTGGCCGACCCTGGCCGAGGCGGCCGGCGCGGACGTCGCCCGGCACGAGGAGATCGTCGAGCGCTACGGCCTCTGACCCGTCGTAGCGACCTCGCACGACTTCGCACGACTCCGCTCGACTCCGTACGACCACCCGGCCCCGGCGGGCCGGCCCTCCGGGGCCCCGCCGGGGCCGCGGGCATTCCCGGCTCCGGCCTTCGCCGGGCGGTTCCGGCGCCGGGCTCGGTCGTGCGGTCTTGGCGCCGGGCTCCGTCGTGCGGTCCTGGCCCGGCTTCCGTTGGGAACTATCTGGCCCCCACCCGAGTCTTTGTCAATGCTTTACCGTTGCATTGCCAAGACTCGACCCCGGGAGTGCCCGCACCGTGACCAGCCTCGCCCTCGGCCCGTCCTGGCTCGATCCGACCACCCTGATCTCCACCTTCGGCCTGCTCGGCATCCTGGCCATCGTCTTCGCCGAGTCCGGCCTGCTGATCGGGTTCTTCCTGCCCGGCGACTCGCTGCTGTTCACCACCGGTCTGCTGGTGGCCGGCGGCACCTACCTGCACCAGCCGCTCTGGCTGGTCTGCGTGCTGATCGTGGCCGCGGCCGTGGCCGGGGACCAGGTCGGCTACCTCTTCGGCCGGAAGGTCGGCCCGAGCCTGTTCCGCCGCCCCGACTCGCGGGTCTTCAAGCAGGAGAACGTCGAGAAGGCCGCCGCCTTCTTCGACCGGCACGGGCCCAAGGCGATCGTGCTGGCCCGCTTCGTGCCGGTCGTCCGCACCTTCACCCCGATCGTCGCCGGGGTGAGCAGGATGAACTACCGCGGCTTCGTCGTGTTCAACCTGGTCGGTGGCGTGCTGTGGGGCGGCGGGGTCACCGTGCTCGGCTACTTCCTGGGGCAGATCCCGTTCGTTCGGGACAACATCGAGGCGATCCTGGTGGGCATCGTGCTGCTCTCTGTGGTCCCGGTGGCGATCGAGCTGCTGCGGGCCCGCCGGTCCGGCACGGCACCCGCCACCCGCCACCGCGCCGGGTAGGCGCCCGTGGCCCGGGCCACGGGACGTCGCGTACATGTGCGTCCGGCTGTTCGATCAGGCAAGGTGTAACCCGAGATCGAGCGGTGGGTGGCCGGTGGCCCCCAGGGGCGGCAAGGAGCGGAAGTGCCTAAGCGGGGCCGACCGGGTGCGGGCAAGCGGGCGAGGGGAGGCCGGGCGGTCCGCCAAGCGCGGCAGACACCCCCGAAGCCGGTGCACCCCGCCGACGCCCCGCCCACCGAGGGCCTGCTCGGCCACCCCGCCCCGCCCGTCGAACACACCACCGTCGTCCCGCTCCTCCCGCCCGTCCCGGAGACCAAGGGCCTGCTGGCACCCGAGCCCACCCCGCCCGTCGAGCCCGCCCCGCCCGTCGAGCCCGCGCCGCTCCCCGGGCCCCCGGCGTCCGCCGAGCCGCACCCGGAACTCACCGTCGACGTGCGCCCCCGGGAGGCGGCCCACCGGGCCGCGGCTCCCCGGGAGGCCGCCCCGGGGAGCGCCGCCCGCCCGGCCCGCCGCCGCTCGGTCGCCGAGGACACCCTCACGCCCGAGGAGTGGCGGGCGGCCGGGTACACCCCGCCGACCGGCATCCCGATCCCCGACCTGACCGCCGGCGCGCCCGGCGAGGCGCCCTGGCCGGACCGGATGCGCACGCTGCTGCGCACCCCGATGTCCGAGCGCCCGTCCTTCGAGCGGACCGCCCGCGAGCTGCACCCCTCGGCGGGCACCGCCCGCAACGTCCCCCGCATCCTCGACCTGACCCTGCGCCTCGGCGAGCTGCTGCTGGCCAGCGGTGAGGCCGCCGAGGACGTCGAGGCGGCGATGCTCGGCATCGCGCACGCCTACCGGCTGGACCGCTGCGAGCCGCAGGTGACCTTCACCCTGATCGGCATCTCGCACCAGCCCTCGCTGGTCGAGCCGCCGGTCACCGCCGACCGCGTGGTGCGTCGGCGCACCTCCGACTACACCCGGCTGAACGCGGTGTACGAGCTGGTCGCGGACATCACCGCGGAGAAGACGTCGGTCAACGACGCCTACCGCCGGCTCGCCCTGATCCGCCGCAACCGGCACCCGTACCCGGCCTGGCTGCTCGCCCTGACCACCGGTCTGCTGGCCGGTGCGGCGACCTTCCTGGTCGGCGGCCGGCTCGACGACAAGGCCTGGCTGGTCTTCGCCAGCGCCTTCATCGCGGCCGTCCTGGGCGACCGGATGGCCTCCGGGCTGGCCCGGCGCCGGCTGCCGGAGTTCTACCAGTTCGTGGCGGCCGCGATGCCGGCCGCCGCCTCCGGGATCATCCTGTCCTTCAACGACTGGGGCCTGCGCGGCTCGGTCGTGATCACCGGTGGCCTGTTCGCCCTGCTGCCCGGGCGCGCCCTGGTGGCCGCCGTGCAGGACGGCCTGACCGGTTTCTACATCACCGCCGCGGCCCGCCTGCTGGAAGTGATCTACCTGGTCGCGGGCATCGTGATCGGCGTCATGGTGATCCTCTACCTGGGCGTCGGCTTCGAGGCGAAGCTCCGGCCGGACGAGAGCCTGGTCGGGATCAGCTACCCGCCGGTGCAGATGGTCGCCGCGATGGTGCTGACCCTGGCCTTCGCGATGCTGCTGCAGACCGACCGCCGCACGCTCGCCCTGGTCACGGCCAACAGCGGCATCGGCTGGGCCAGCTACGGCGCGCTGGTCTACAACGCGGGCGTCAACCCGATCGCGGCGACCGGCGTGGCGGCCGGCCTGGTCGGTCTCTTCGGGCAGCTGATGGCGCGCTACCGCAACGGCTCGGCGCTGCCGTACGTGACCGCCGCGATCGGCCCGCTGATGCCGGGTTCGGCGCTCTACCTCGGGATGCTCGCCTTCGCGCAGGGCCACTCCAGCGCCGGTCTGGTGTCGGTCTTCCGGGCGGCGGCGATCGCGATGGCGCTGGCGGTCGGGGTGAACCTCGGCGGGGAGATAGCCCGGCTGTTCCTGAAGCTGCCGGTGGGTGCCGAGCTCCCGTCGCTCTACCCGGCGGTGCCGCGCCGGGCGGCCAAGCGCACCCGGGGGTTCTGACCGTGCGTTGACCCGTGTTGGCGGCCCGTTGGGCCCCGGGCCATGTCACCGCAGGCAGGACGCAGGACCAGGAACGAAGGTAAGTCGCATGACCACACTGTTGGACAGCTACCGCGAGCACATCGTCAACGCGCACAAGCAACCGCTGTTCCTGCTGCTGGTCGGCTTCATCACGTCGTTCGTCTTCATCCGGTTCAGCGTCCGGATGATCCGCGCCCAGGTGCGCTGGTGGCCCGGCAACGTGACCCCCGGCGGCCTGCACATCCACCACATGGTGTTCGGCCTGGGCTTCCTGCTGCTCGGCGGCATCGGGGTGTTCGCGACCTACGGCGGGCAGCCGTGGATGGACTGGTTCGGGCTGGCCTTCGGCATCGGCTGCGGCCTGGTGCTGGACGAGTTCGCGCTGATCCTGCACCTGGACGACGTGTACTGGAGCGAGCAGGGCCGCAAGTCGGTGGACGCGGTGATCTTCGGGATCCTGTTCACCGCCCTGCTGCTGATCGGGTACGTGCCGTTCGGCGCGCTGCCCGGCGAGGACACCAGGTGGGGCCTGATCACGGTCATCTCGGTGAACGCGCTGGCTTCGGTGATCACCCTGATCAAGGGGAAGATGTGGACCGGCCTGCTCGGGATCATGGTCCCCGGTCTGTCCTGGATCGGCGCGATCCGGCTGGCCCGGCCGAGCAGCCCCTGGGCCCGCTGGCGGTACTCCGCGCGCCCCCGCCGCCGGGCGCGCGCGCTGCGGCGCGAGCGCCTGCTGCACCGGCGCGCCGACCGGGCCCGCACCTGGCTCTTCGACCTGATCGCCGGCGCCCCCGACAAGGTGCCCGCCAACCACCCCGCCGCCCACCGGGTCGCCGAGCGGATGGCCGCCCGGGCCACCGCCCACCTCGATGCGCACGCCGCGCGGGGGCTGGCCCGCCGCCGGGCCAGGCTGGCCGACCGCCGCTCGGCGGCCGCCGCCGGCGCCACGGCCAAGCCCCCGACCGGGGACGGCCAGACGTCCACGGCCGGTCCGGTCCGCACCCACCGGGCGCAGCAGCGCCGCCGTACGGTCCGGGCCGGGCGCAGCCGGACCTACGCCGTCGGTCCGACCGGGCTGGAGCGCCGTCCCGAGCGACACCCCCGGCTGCGGACGCACACCCGTCGGGTCCGCCGGTAGTTCGTGCACCGCGGCCGTCCGGCCGGAGTCGCGTTCGGATCGGATCATCTGATGGTCACTCGACCGGCGGAGCGCTTTGCCGATGCGCAGGCCGCCGGAATTGAGAACATGACGCCATGTGACCGTTCTGTCACATGAGGGGATGATTCGTCGGACTCCCTGCCGCCCGGCCGCCCGCCGCCCGTGCGCCGTGCGCCGTCCGCCGCCGTCCCCTCCGGACCCGTGAGAAGGGACGTCGCGTGGCGCGCAGGCTCCTGCCGACCCTCCTGTTGTCGCTCACCGCCCTGTTCGGGCTGCTCCCCACCGCCCAGGCCGTCGCGGCCGACGGCGATCCGGCGGCCGGCCGGGCCCGGGGCGAGGAGCCGTACCCGAGCACCGGGGCGATCGACCGCGTTCGGGCCGAGGCCGACGGCAAGGCCTCCTCGGTCGCCGTTCTGGAGACGGCGCTCACCGCCGCTCGGACCGACCTGGACCGGGCCGGGCGCAGCGCCGGACACGCCATCGAGGCCTACAACGGCGCCCGGCTCGCCCTCACCCGGGCCCGGGCGGAGGAGAGCGCCGCCGCGCGGCGCGCCGCCGTCGCCGAGGCCGAACGGTCGGCCGCCGCCGAGGACGCCGCCCGGCTCGCCGCCGAGACGTACCGTCAGGGCGCGGGCGCCGAACTGTCCGCGCTCAACGCGCTGCTCGGCTCCCACGGCGCGCGCGAGGCCGGTGACCGCGCCGCCGCGGTCCGCCAGGCCAGCGAGCGCACCCGGCAGGTCCTGGACGCCGCCACCTCCACGGCCGCCGTCGCCCGGAGCGCCTCCGCCGCCGCCCGCACCGCCACCGGGGCAGCCGAGAAGGCCGCCGCCGAGGTCGGCGCGGCCCGGGCCCGGGCCGAGGAACGGCTGGCCGCCCAGCAGGGCGAGGTGGCCGCCGCCACCCGGCACCGCGAGCAGCTGCTCACCGAGCTGGCCGGCGCCCGGAACACCACCGTCGAGCTGGAACGCAGGCGCCGCGAGGCGCTGGAGGCGATCGCCGCCCGCGAGGCCGAGGCCGCAGCCAGGGCCGCCGCCGAGCAGGCCGCCCGGGAGGCGGAGGCCGCCGACGCCGCGGCAGCCGCCGCCAAGGCCTCCGCCGTGCCGCCGGTCGAACCGGCCGCACCGGCGCCCGCACTCCCGCCCGCACCGGCGCCCGACGTTCCGCCCGCACCGGCGTCCGCCGAGCTCTCCGCCGAGCCGTCCGCGATGCCGTCCGCCGAACCGCCGGCCGAGCGGCCGTGGTCCGCCGAGGGCGCGGCCGCGGCGGTCGCCTTCGCCAAGTCCAAGATCGGCCTGCCCTACGTCTGGGGCGGCGAGGGGCCGGGCGGCTACGACTGCTCCGGGCTGACCATGATGGCCTGGCGCGAGGGCGGTCGGCAGCTCAACCACTTCGCGGCCGACCAGTACGCTCAGAGCACGCGGATCGGCTACCGCCAGCTGCGCCCCGGGGACCTGGTCTTCTGGACGGACACCGGGCAGGCCGCCGACATCTACCACGTGGGGCTCTACATCGGCGACGACCAGATGATCGAGGCCCCGCGGGCGGGCATGCCGATCAAGCAGGCCAGCCTCTGGATCATGGGCACCCCGGACTTCTACGCCCGGCCGTGAGCACCGGCCGTGAGCACCGGCCGCGAGCACCGGCTGTGATCACCGATCGCGTCATCGGTCGAGCAGGACGCCCAGTTCCTCCCGGCGGGCGCGCAGCCCGAGGCCGGTCCAGATCCAGGCCGCGCAGAGCGGGAGCGTCAGCAGGACGACCGCGACCGCCCCGCCGATCCGGCCGATGACCTCGGAGTCGCAGACCTCCTGCAGGTGGAAGCTGCCCGGCGCGTAGAAGGCCGGGGAGCCGCAGTCCCCGCCGGCCGAGGAGAGGAGCAGCCAGGCCGCCCAGAGCCAGCCGGCGACCGTCAGTGCGCCCAGCGCCTTCACCGTGGTGCTCCGGCCCTCGTACTCCTTCAGCCTGCGGAGGTACTCGTCGTCCATGGCTCCCCCCTCGGGAGATCGTCCGTCCGTCACGTGGATGAGGGCACGAGGATGGCAGGAAGGCGATCCCCGCCACCAATGTCGGTGGTCGGGGTTAGCGTGGCCGCTCGACCGTTCTGAGGAGGCGTCATGCTGCTGCGCGATGTTCGGGCGGAGGATGTCGAGGCCTACATCCGGATGCGCTGCGACCCGGTGATGATGGCCGAGCTGGGCGGGCCGTTGCCCCGGGAACGGGTGGAGGAGCGGCTGCGCAAGGACGTGGTCGAGGCGGCGGCGGACCGCTGCTGGGTCAAGATGATCGTCCCGGACGGCTCCGGGGACGGCGAGGCCGCGGGCACGGTCAACCTCTGGTCGGGCGAGGAGGACGGCGAGACGGTCTCCGAGATCGGCTGGATGGTGCTGCCCGCCTACCAGGGCCGCGGGCTCGCCAAGCGGGCCGTCCGCCGGGTGCTGGACGCCGCGGCCGCGGACGGCCGCTGGGGCGAGGTGCACGCCAACCCCGGGGTGGCCAACGGCCCGTCCAACGGGATCTGCCGGGCGCTGGGCTTCCGGCTGCTCGGCGAGCGGGACCTGGGCTTCGCGGACCGGGTCCTGCGGACCAACCACTGGGTGGTGGTGCCGGGGGAGCACGTCGGGTCGGACACGGAATAAATCGGGTGCTGCCGCCGGGGGGCCGCCGTACCGTGGCCCCATGGGCAACAGCATCGATCACGCGACCGTCGACACCGTGGACGGGCTCCGGGTTCGGGCCGTCTCCGAGGACGAGGTGCCGGCCTGGGACCGCGCGCTGGCCCTCGGATTCCTGCGCCCGCACGTGGCGAGCGCGGCGGACGTGCGCCGTCGGCAGTGGCAGCCGGGCCGGCTGCTGGCCGGCTTCGACGGCGACCGTCAGATCGCCACCTTCCGCAGCTTCGACGCCGAGTTGACCGTCCCCGGCGGGGCCGTCATCACGGCCGACGCCATCAGCCACGTCACGGTCAGTGCCACCCACCGCCGCCGGGGCCTGCTCAGCACCATGATGCGCCGGGACCTCGCGGCCGCCGCCGGGCGCGGTACGGCCGTCGCCATCCTGATCGCCGCGGAGTACGGCATCTACGGCCGGTTCGGCTTCGGCCCGGCCACCCGGGGCGCCGGCTTCCGGGTCGACCTGCGCCGCGCCCGCGGCCTGCGCGAGGGCCTGCCGGGCGTCCCCGGCGGCCGGATCGACTTCGTCACCATGGCGGAGCTGCGCGAACTGGGCCCCGGCCTGCACGACCGCTGGCGGCGTACCCAGCCGGGCGCGATCGACCGCGACGAGCTGTGGTGGCAGCGCAGCACCGGCGAGCTCCGGGTGCCCGGCTTCGACTTCAAGGAGCCGTTCGCGGCCGTCCACCGGGACGCCGACGGCGCGGTCACCGGTCTGGTGGTCTACCGGGTCGACGACAAGTGGGACGGCGACTACCCCGACTGCACGCTCACCGTCGAGGAGTTCACCGCCCTCGACCTGCCCACCACGGTCGAGCTCTGGCGCTTCCTGTTCTCCGTCGACTGGGTGGCCCGGATCGCGGTGGCCAACGCCTCCCCGGACGACCCGCTGCCGCTGCTGCTCCGGGACCGGCGCGCGGCCACCCCGCACGAGGAGAGCTCGGACTACCTGTGGCTGCGCGTGCTGGACGTCGAGGCCGCCTTCGCCGCCCGGACGTACGCCGCCCCCGGCCGGGTGGTGCTGGAGGTCGACGACAAGCTCGGCTTCGCGTCCGGCCGTTGGGCGCTGGAGGCCGCTGCGGACGGCACCGGCCGCTGCACCCGCACCACGGACGACGCCGACCTCGCCCTCGGGGCGACGGAGTTGGGCTCGCTCTACCTCGGCGCGGAGACGGCCCCGAGACTGGCCGCTGCTGCGCTGGTCACCGAGTTGCGCCCGGGGGCGGCCGCCGCAGCGGACCTGCTGCTGCGCACTCCGCTGCAGGCCTGGAACCCGGACAACTTCTGAGCCGCATCGATCACCCCCGATCCGCCGGGACGCGACATCCCGGGAATCCGGCGGGACGCGACGGAGGCCGGCCCCGCCGTGGGGCCGGCCTCCGTCGTCTCCGATTCGTCTCCGTCGGCCGCTACTTGACGGCCGTCTTGCCGATGGTCGGCAGGATGAAGTCCTGGATCAGGCCCTTGGCGTCCCGGACGATCGGCCGGAAGACCCGGTAGCGCGACAGGTTGATCACCCGGGCCGCCAGCGGCGTGGAGCGCCGGACGAACTCCCTGGTCCGCTCGGTGTCCGGGGTGCGGTCGAAGACCCAGTAGAGCACCACGATCATCAGGTGCAGCCACAGCACGTCGGGCAGTAGCTCGACCAGTTCGGCGTCCAGCTTGGGCGCCAGTTCCGAGCCCTGCAGGACCTCGCGGAACAGTGCGACCGCCGTGGCCCGGGCCGGGTGGGACTCGTTGGAGAACGGGCTCAGCGAACTGGTCGGGTCGGCGGCGGTGCGGAAGAACTGCGCGGAGAACTCGTGGTACGGCGCGGCGGTGTCGAGCCAGGAGGTGAGCGCGATCTGCAGCCGCTCGGAGAAGTCCCGGGTGTGGGCCATGCGACGCCTGGCGTCCTCCGCGTGGTCGTAGGTCATCCGGTCGTAGAACCCCTGGATCAGGAATTCCTTCGCCGAGAAGTAGTAGTAGGCGTTGCCCACCGACACGCCCGCCTCGGTGGCGATGGCGCGCATGGTGGTCTTCTCGTAGCCCCGCTCCTGGAACAGCCGCATGGCCGTCTCCAGGATCAGCGCCCGGGTCGCCTCACTCTTGTCGGTCTTCGGCTGCGCCCGGCCGCCGGGCATGGGCCCGCCCTCCGTGCCGGGCGCGGCCGAGTCCTCGGCCGTACCGTTCTCGCCGTCCGTTCGGTTCGTCGCTGCCAGGTCGTCCACGGGAACGAGCCTAGCCGGAGACCAGGTTCCAGCCGGTGTCGGTGTTCGTGGCACCGGGTGTCCCCTCCGTACCCGGTGCCACGACCACCACCCCCCGTGATTCGAACACGTTCAAAAGGTTGGCAGAACTGTAGACGCTTCGGTTGAACATGTTCAACTCCATCTGTGTGGGAGGGTGGTCACATGATCAGGGCAGGAGAGGTCGTCATCCGGCGCGGCGGGACGCAGGACTCGGAGTCGATCGCCGAGCTGCACGCCCACAGTTGGCGTACCGCCTACCTGGGGATCGTCCCGGAGGAGGCGCTCGGCGACGGGATGGTCGGCCAGCGGCGCGAACTGTGGGAGCTGCGCCTGGACGCGGACTACGGCGAGCCGGAGAACACGCCCGAACTGCTGGTGGCCGAACGGGACGGGGAGCCGGCCGGGTTCGTCTACCTCGTCCCGCAGCCGGACGGCCGGGTGCTGATCGACAACCTGCACGTGCGCCCCGGTCTGACTGGTGGCGGCATCGGCCGCGTGCTGCTGGCTGCGGCCCGTGCCTTCGTCGCCGAGCGGCACCCCGGGGCGGAGCTGTTCCTGGAGGTGCTGCGCGACAACACCCGCGCGATCGCCTTCTACGAGCGCGAGGGCGCCGTGCGGGTCCGGGCACAGGAGGGTGTCTTCCCGGGCGGCTTCCTGCTGCCCGAGTACGTGTACGCCTGGCCGGGTCGGTCGGAGTCGTAGCCGGGCCGACGGGGACAGGGGCGGAGTTCGGGATTTCAGGGACGGGGCTCAGGGCCGGGAAGGGCCCCGAGCGGGGAGGTCAGTCGACGTCGTAGACGGTCACGGGCACGCCGCGCGCCGCCAGCCGGGCCGTGACCAGCGGCTCGACCTTCGCCCAGCGCCCGCCCGCCAGTCCGCAGCCGATCCGCGGCATGTGGACGGAGGCGCCGAGCCCGAGCGCGTGCTCGGCCAGGGCGGCCAGCCCGGTGTCGATCGCCTCGTACCGGACCGGCACCCCGGAGGAGCGCCCCGTCCGGATGCCGCGTTGGCCGACCAGGTTGGCCACCCAGACGTACGGCTCGACCTGCACCAACTGCAGGGCGCCGAGGCCGAAGTCGTTCTTCGCCCGCTCCCGGTGCCAGCGTCGGAACGCGGCCTCGGGCTCGGGCCAGCGTCTGGAGAGCGCGAGCACGAAGCCCTTGCCCCAGCCGCCGAGATCGTTGCAGACGTGCGCGATCACCTTCACGCCCTTGCCGAGGGGCGTGGTGGCATCGCCTCGGACGTAGGTGATTTCCGCCATGACTCGAAGTTAGACGGAGGCACTGACAACCCGCTCGGGATTTTTCGCCGCGGCGTCAGCCGCGCGACCCGGAGTCGCGCCCTCCGGGGCCGAGTCCTCCGGAGCCGCCGTCGACGGCCGGGCTGTCCGCAGGTGTCGCCGACCGGCGAGCGCGATCAGCAGCGCGAGCCCGGCGGCCGAGGCGGGCAGCGCGTAGCCGGTGCCGGGGGCGGCGTGCTCGGCGATCGTTCCGGCGAGCGCCGCGCCGGCCGAGATGCCGACCACGATGCCGGACACCGCCATCGCCATCCCCTCGTTGAACTGCCGCTGCGGCAGCAGCTCCTGGACCAGCGTCATCCCGGTCACCATGGTCGGCGCGGTGGCCGTGCCGGCCGCGAACAGCACCACCCCGAGCACGCCGAGCCCGGCTCCGCCCAGCCCGGCGGCGAGCGGCAGCAGCAGCACCCCGACCATCGCCGACGCCCCCGCCAGGAAGCGCGTGCCCGGCGCCCGGCGCGGCGTCAGCAACCCGAACAGCAGCCCCGCCACACAGGATCCGGCCGCGACCAGGCCCAGCAGCGCGCCGGCCGCCGCCTTGTGCCCCAGCGCGTCGGCGTACGCCACGGTGGTGATCTCGGTCGCGCCGAAGACCATGCCGGTCGCCAGGAAGGTCAGCACCAGGACGCGCAGCCCGGGCACCCGCAGCGGGGAGCCGTGCCGCTGCCCGGCCGGCGTCCGCCGCGCGGTCGTGGCGGGGGGCAGCGGCGGTTCGGTGCGCCGCTGGGCGGCGAACAGCAGGGCGCCGGCGGTGCCGAGCGTGCCGGCGGTGACCAGCCCGGCCTCCGGGGCGAGCGTGGTGCAGAGCAGCATCGCGAGCACCGGCCCGGCCATGAAGCAGAGTTCGTCCAGCGCCTGTTCGAAGGAGTTGGCCAGGTGCCGGGCGGCCGGGTCGTCCCGGTACAGGTGCGCCCACCGGGAGCGGGCCATGCCGCCGAGGTTGGGCGTGGCGGCGCAGGCCGCGGAGCAGAGGTACAGCGTCCAGTCCGGCGCGCCGAACCGGACGCAGAGCAGCAGCCCGGTGAGCGGGACGGCGTTGTACAGCGCGGCCGGCACCGTCACCCGCGCCTGCCCGTACCGGTCCACGAGCCGTCCGATCAGCGGCATCCCGATCGCGCCGGTGACCAGTCCGGCCGCGGAGACCGTCCCGGCCAGCCCGTACGAGCCGCGCCGCTCGGAGAGCAGCACCACCAGCGAGACGCCGGTCATCGACAGCGCGACCCGGCCGAACAGCCCGGCCAGGGTGAAGGCGGCGGCGCCGGGGGCCGCGAACAGCCGCCGGTAGGAGATACGGGCGGGGCGGGGACCGGCGGGGACGGCGCGCGGGGGCAATCGGGCTCCTGAACAGGAAGAAGGGGGGATGCCCCACAGCCTCGCGGCAGCGGAGGGGCGCCGTCCAACACCTGTTCCGCCGCACTGACAACACGCTGTTGTTAATCTGCCGCCCATGCCCCGTGACCTGCACCCCCGCCTGCTCCGCGGCTTCGTCGCGACCGCCGAGGCCCTGCACTTCGGCCGGGCCGCCGAGCGGCTGCACATCGCCCAGCAGGCGCTCAGCCGGGACATCCGCGCACTGGAGGGGCTGCTCGGCACCGCGCTGTTCACCCGGACCACCCGCAGCGTCGACCTCACCCCGGCCGGACAGCGACTGCTGCCCCGGGTCCGCCGGCTCCTCGCCCTGCACGACGAGATCCTCGCCGACGCCGGCGGAGGCACCGCGGCCCGGCCGCTGCTGCTCGACCTCAACAGCGACGTCACCGGCCCGGACCTCACCGCCGACCGGGTGCTCGAACGGGCCCGCGCCGCCTGGCCCGAGGGCGAGTTGCTGGCCCGCTTCCACGGCGGCCTGGCCGCGGCCGCCGCCGAACTGCTGGCCCACCGGCTGGACGCCTCGTTCGGCCGGTTCGCCGGGCTGCCCGCCCCGGTGCGCGGCCGACTCGTCCAGCTGCCGGTCCGGTTGGAACGGGTCTCGGTGATGATGGCGGACACCCATCCGCTGGCCGACCGCCCGGCACTGCGCCCGGCCGACCTGGTCGGGCACCCCGTCGACATCTGCGCGGGCAACCCGGCCACCACCGAGTGGGCCGACCTCGGCGCCCGGCTGCTGCGCGAACACGGCCTGACGGCGGCGGACCCGTACGTCCCGCCGGTCGGCGTGGACGAGACCGCCCGCTACCTCGCCCGGCACGGCGATCCGATGCTGACCACGGTCGGCGGGCCGAGGATCCCCGGCACGGTGAACGTGCCGCTGGTGGACCCGGTGCCGCTGAGCCTGGTCAGCCTGGTGCACCGGCCCGACGAGCACCACCCGGGGCTGCGCGCGCTGGCCGACGCGGCCGCCCGACTGGGCGCGGTCGAGGGCTGGCTGCGCCGCCCGCCGGGCAGCTGGCTGCCGGACGCCGACGCGGCGCTGCTCCCGGCCGGGTGACGCGGCTCGGCCTGACGCGCGGAGCCGGCCCGTGCCGGGCCCGACCGGGACACGGGGGCCGGCGGGCACGAGGGAGCCGGCAGGGGCACGGGGGCACGGGCCCCGACCGGGACAAGGGAACCGCCCCTGCCTCGGGGGGAGGGGCAGGGGCGGCGTACGGGGGCGGGCTGGGCCCGCCGGTGGGGGCCCGGGTCAGGCGGCCTTGACGGCGGAGATGTCGAAGTTGAGCTTGACCTTCTCGCCGATCAGCACGCCGCCGGTCTCCAGCGCCGCGTTGTAGGTCAGCCCGAACTCGGTGCGGTCGACGACGGCCTTGCCCTCGAAGCCGACCCGCTCGGCGCCGTAGGCGTCGGTGGCGCTGCCGGTGTACTCCAGGTCCAGGACGACCGGGCGGGTGGTGCCCTTGATGGTGAGCTCGCCGGTCATCCGGTAGGCGTGGTCGCCGAGCGGCTCGGCGGAGGTGCTGCGGAAGCGGATCTCCGGGTGGGCGTCGGCGGCGAAGAAGTCGCCGGTGCGCAGGTGCTCGTCGCGCTGGGTCTGGTTGGTGTCGATGCTGGCGACCTTGATCACCAGGTCGGCCGAGGAGTTGTGCGGCGTGGTGCCGTCCAGGTGCAGCTTGCCGTCGTACTCGGTGAAGCGGCCCTTGACGTTGGTCACCATGGCGTGGCGCACCGAGAAGCCGATCTCGCTGTGCGTGGTGTCGACCGCCCAGTCGCCGGTGAGGTGGGCGAGGTCGGTGCCGGCCGGGGTCTGGACAGCGGCGGCGGTGGCGGGAACGGCGGTCTTGGTGCGGTTGAAAAGGCCCATGGCTCCTCCTCGGGTCCGAAGCCATTTGTTTAGGCTTCAACTTGTTGACTCCAGCGTAGGACAGTTTCGTTCAACTTTCAACCATGAGTCTCGGGCGAGTCCCGGACTTCATCCGAACGGCCCAGCGGACCGGCTCTGTCAGCCCTCCCGACTAGGCTGCGAAGGACGGTCCCCACCCGCTCGGAAGGCCCCCGATGTTCGTCCTGCACGCGCTCTGGCGGACGGACGGGCAGCTGGCGCTCTGGGCCGAGGACGCCCGCGCCCACCCCGGCACCGCCCACCCCGGTGCCGCCGCCCACCCCGGCACCGCCGAGTCGCCGCCCGACCGGCCCCTCCCGCGCGCCCACCCGTACGCCTGCCCGCCCGGCGAACTGGCCGCCGTGCTCGGCGGCATCGGCCCCGGCCTCGGCTGGCTCGCCGGACAGGCCCCCGAGCGCTGGGCCACCCTGCTGCTGCCCACCATCGGCTCGGCCCCCGCGCCCTCGCCCGACCTGCCCGTCACCCCGCCGCGCGGCGGTGCGGTGCTCGCCCCCTGGCGGGTGCCGGCCCTGCTCTTCGACGCCGGCGCCGCCGCCCAGCTGCTCGGCGAGGTCTTCGACCCGCACTGGGCCGTCACCAGCACCGACCTGCCCGGTGCCGGGCGCGTCGAGGTCGTCCACGGCCCCTCACTGCGCTGGCTCACCGGGGTGCACGACCTCGCCTGGCGGGCGGTCGGCCGGGGCCGGGTGCTGCCGCTGCCCGTCCTGGCCGACCGCCGCCCGCAGGCCCGCTGGCGGCCCGACCCCACCCCGGCCGGGCGCCGCGAGGCCGCCGCGCTCGCCGCCGGGTGCCCGCCCGTCCTGCTGGGGGAGTGGCCGCACGGCGCCGGCACCGGAGAGGCACTGCTGGGTGCCGCGCTGGGTGCGCTGGTGGACGCCGAGGCCCGCGCCGCCCTGGCCTCCGCGCCGCCCCTCCTCCCGGGCAAGGGCGGGACGGCCCCCCGGGAAGCCGTCGCCGAGCGCTGGCTGCACGCCCTCACCACCCCCGACGGCCTCCTCGGCGACGTCCCGGCCGAGGGCTTCGCCGAGCTGCGCCGCCGGGTCGCCGCCTGGTACGCCGCCGCCGAGCCCACCGACCCCGCACTGCGGCTCTGCTTCCGCCTGGTCGAGCCGCTCGGCCCCGACCCCGACGACCCCGCGGGCAGCCCCTCCGACGACGCCTGGCGGCTGGAGTTCCTGCTCCAGGCGGTGGACGAGCCGTCCCTGCTGGTCCGCGCCGCGGACCTGCACGAGGGCGGGGCCGCGCACGCCGCCCTCGCCCGCAAGGCCGACGACCCGGCCGACGTCCTGGTCGCCGAACTCGCCCGCGCCGCCCACCGCTGGCCCGCCCTGGACGCCCTGCGCCACCGCTCCCGCCCGTCCGCGCTGCCGCTGGACCGGGCGGGCGCACTGGACTTCCTGCGCACCGGCGCGCCCGAACTCGCCGAGGGCGGCTTCGGTGTGCTGCTGCCCGCCTGGTGGCGCCGCCGCCCCCGGCTCGGGCTCGCCCTGCGCGCCACCACCCCACCCGCGCCCGGCTCGCTCGCGGTCTCCGCCCAGGTCGACCGGGACACCGTGGTCGCCTTCCGCTGGCAGGCCGCGCTCGGCCCGGACGGCGCCCCGCTCACCGAGCAGGAGCTGGCCGAACTGGCCGCCGCCAAGCAGGGGCTGGTGCGGGTGCGCGGCACCTGGCTGGAGGCCGACCCGGCCCAGATCGCCGCCGCGCTCGCCTTCCTCGCCGACCGGCGCGACGGCGTGCCCGCCACCGCCGACGTCCTGCGGCTCGCCCTCGACCCGCAGGCCTCGGTCGCCGGGCTGCCGGTCGTGTCCGTGCAGCTCGACGGCCCGCTCGGCGACCTGCTCGCCGGGCGCGCCGACGCCGCGCCCGCACCGGTGCTGCCACCGGACTTCCGGGCCGTGCTGCGCCCGTACCAGGAGCGCGGGCTGGCCTGGCTGCGGACGATGTCCGGGCTCGGCCTCGGCGCCGTCCTGGCCGACGACATGGGGCTCGGCAAGACCGTCCAGACCCTCGCCCTGCTGGCCGTCGAGCAGGCCGAGCACGCCGAGCGGGCCGGGCGGGCCGAGCAGGCCGAGCCGTCCGGGGGCAGCGCCGGCCCCACCCTGCTGGTCTGCCCGATGTCCCTGGTCGGCAACTGGCAGCGCGAGGCCGAGCGCTTCGCCCCCTCCCTGCGGCGGTACGTCCACCACGGCGCCGGCCGCCTGGGCGCCGGGCAACTCGCCGACGCCGTACGGTCCGCGGACCTCGTCATCACCACCTACGGGCTGGTCCAGCGCGACCTAGCCGCCCTGCGGGCGATCCGCTGGCGCCGGGTGGTCGCCGACGAGGCCCAGCACATCAAGAACACCGGCACCGCGCAGTCCCGGGCGATCCGCGCCCTGCCCGTCACCCGCCACCGGATCGCGCTCACCGGCACCCCGGTGGAGAACCGGCTCTCCGAACTGCACGCCGTCCTGGACTTCGCCAACCCCGGTCTGCTCGGCCCGGCCGAGCGCTTCAAGGAGCGCTACGCGATCCCGGTCGAGCTGCACCGCAGCCCCGAGCGCACCACCGAACTCCGGCGCCGCACCGCGCCGTTCGTGCTGCGGCGGCTCAAGTCCGACCCGGCGGTGGCGGCCGAGCTGCCCGCGAAGCAGGAGATGACCGTCTGGTGCAACCTCACCGCCGAGCAGGCCGGCCTCTACCAGGCCGTGGTCGCCGACCTGCTGCGCCGGGTCGAGGGGATCCGGGGCGTGGAGCGGCGCGGCACGGTGCTGGCGGCGATCGGCAAGCTCAAGCAGGTCTGCAACCATCCGGCCCAACTGCTGCACGACGGATCGGCGTTGGGCGAGCGCTCGGGCAAGGTCGTCCGGCTGGCCGAGCTGCTGGAGGAGGCGTCGGCCGAGGGTGACCGGACGCTGGTCTTCACCCAGTACGCCGAGTTCGGTGCGATGCTCCGCCCGTACCTGGAGCGCAGGCTCGGCGAGGAGGTGCTCTACCTGCACGGCGGTGTGCCCCGGGCGCGTCGCGAGGAGTTGGTCGAGCGCTTCCAATCCCCGGACGGGCCGCGGGTGTTCCTGCTCTCGCTGCGGGCCGGCGGCACCGGTCTCAACCTGACCGCCGCCAACCAGGTGATCCACGTGGACCGCTGGTGGAACCCGGCGGTCGAGGAGCAGGCCACCGACCGCGCCTTCCGGATCGGCCAGCGCCGGGACGTCCAGGTCCGCCGACTGGTCTGCGTCGGCACCGTCGAGGAGCGGATCGACGAACTCCTCACCACCAAAAGGTCGTTGGCCGAGACGGTGGTGGGGGAGGGGGAGCACTGGCTCACCGACCTGCCGACCGACGCGCTGCGCGAACTGGTCGCCCTCGCCCGGGAGGACGCCGTGGCCGAGGACGACGCCCCGGCCCTCGACGTTCCGGCCCGGGGCGCCGCAGCTCGGGACAGCGCAGCCCGGGGTTCCGTGACGGAGGAGAACGCGTGACCGAGCAGCCGGCCCCCGTGGTCAACGTCGCCGCCTACTGGCGCGGCGACTTCACCCTGAACCCGGCCCCGCCCGAGGACGGCCCGGACCGGCCGGACGAGCCCTCGCCGCGCCGGCTCGGCCGCTCCGGCATCACCGTCCACGGCCGGGACCTCGCCGTCCTGCTCGCCCCCGCGTACGAGGCCTTCCTGGACTGAGGGCCGCCACTACCGTGCGGTAACGTCCCGGGGGTGACCGACAGCAACGACACCCGGCCGTCCGGCGACCGGCCGGCCGACACCCGGCTGGCCGACTTCGAGCGGCACCGGCGGATGGTCTTCGGCATCGCCTACCGGATGCTCGGCAGCGTCGCCGACGCCGAGGACCTCGTCCAGGACACCTGGCTGCGCTGGAGCCGGGTCACCGGCGAGGTCGCCAGCCCCGGCGGCTTCCTGGCCCGTACGGTCACCAACCTCGCCCTCAACCGGCTGGACTCGGCCGTCGTCCGCCGCGAGTCCTACGTCGGCCCGTGGCTGCCCGAGCCGCTGGTCGCCGAGCCGGACGCGACCGACGGCGTCGAGCGGGCCGAGACCGTGTCGCTCGCCCTGCTGGTGGTGCTGGAGAGCCTGTCCCCGCTGGAGCGGGCGGTGTTCGTCCTCAAGGAGGCCTTCGGCTTCTCCTACCAGGAGATCGGCGAGGCCCTGGACCGCACCGAGACCGCCTGCCGGCAGGTCGGCAGCCGGGCCCGGGCGCACGTCCGCGCCCGCCGGCCCCGCTACGACGCCCCGCCCGAGCTGCGCCGACGCGCCACCGACCGGTTCCTGGCGGCCTGCGTCGGCGGCGACCTCAACCGGATGCTGGAACTGCTCGCCCCGGACGTCACCACCTGGAGCGACGGCGGCGGCGTCATCCGCGCCGCGCTGCGCCCGGTCACCGGTGCCGAGAACGTGGCCCGCTTCACCCTCGGCGTGCTCCGCCAGCTGGGCGAGGATGCCGCCGTGCACCCGGTCCTGGTCAACGGCGAGCCCGGCCTGCTGGTCACCGTGGACGGCGCGGTCGACTCCGTCTCGGTGTTCGACTTCGTCGCGGGGACGGACGGCACGCTCCTGATCTCCGCGATCCGCGCCGTCCGCAACCCGCAGAAGCTGACCCACCTGACCGTCCCCGGCACCGGCGCCGAGCGGGCTTGACCCTCGACCAGGTCGAGCCCGCAGAGTCACCGGCATGGAGAGCGAGCTGCACAGCATCGGCGAGCTGGCCCGAGCCAGCGGCCTCGGCGTCGGCACCCTGCGCTACTACGACGGTGCCGAGGTGCTCGCGCCCGCCTGGGTCGACCCGCAGACCGGCTACCGCTGGTACCGGCCGGGCCAGCTCGCCGACGCCCGGCTGCTGGCCCGGCTGCGCCGGGTCGGCCTGCCGCTGGCCGGCATCCGCGCCGTGCTCGGCGCCGCCCCCGGCAGCGGCGACGCCCGCCGGGTGCTCGACGCGCACCTGCGCCGGCTGGAGGACGGCCTCGCCGACGCCCGCCGCGAGCTCTCCCTGATCCGCGCGATGATCGACCAGAGGGAGCAGCCGATGACCACCGACCCCGCCGACCACCGCTCCACCGCCCCGAGTTCCACCACCCCGGGCCCCGCCGCCCCGCGCCTCACCGTCCCGGCCGGTGCGCTGGCCGCCGCCCTGGACGCGGTCCGCTTCGCGGTCGGCGGCGATCCCGAGCTGCCCTCCCTCGCCGGGGTGCTGTTCGAGCCGGACGGCCCGGTACTGCGCCTGGTCGCCACCGACCGCTACCGGATGGCCTTCGCCGAGGTGCCCGCCTCCGGCGACGTGCCGGAGGAGCCCGTGGCCGGCACGATCGTCCCCACCCCGTTGGTGGACGCGCTGCGCGCCCTGCTGGGCCCGGGGGACGCCGAGGTCGCGCTCACCCTCGGCGGCGGCCTGGTCCGCGCCGAGACGGGCGGGCACCGCATCGAGGGCGCCGCCCCGGACCTCGACTACCCCGACCACCGGGCCGTCACCAGGTTCGAACCGGAACACCGGATCACCCTCCCCGCCGCCGACCTGCGCGCCGCCGTCGAGGCCGGGGCCACGCGGACCCTGCCCTCCGGCCCGCACGGCGCCGCGTGCGAGGTCACCGTCCTCACCCTGACCGGTGACGGCCGGCTGGCCGTCGCCGACGACGACGCCCCCGAGGGGTTCCGGGTGGCCGTCAACCGGGACTTCCTCCTCGACGCACTGGACGCCGGGCGCCCCGAGCAGCTCCGGCTCGAACTCGGCGGCCCCATCGCCCCGCTGGCGATCCGCACCCCAGGCCGGGAGGGCACCTTCTCCGTTCTGATGCCCATCCGGCTCCCCGAGCCCGCCTGACCGCACCGGTCAGGTCCTGCCTGCCCGCCTGCCCGCCCGGCCGACGGTGCCCGGCCGGACCGGTCCGGCCGCGCGGAGCTCTGACAGGATCGCCGCATGAGCCAGCGCACCGGTCGCCCCGGGTCCGAGGTCCACGTCCCCGCCCCCGGCGGAGGCCGGATGTGGGCGGCGCGCGACGGCTCCGGCAGCCCGGTGGTGCTGCTGCACGGCTCCGGCATGGATTCCCGGCTGTGGGACGCCGTCCTCCCGGAGCTCGCCCGACACCACGACGTGATCCGCTACGACGCCCGCGGGCTGGGCCGCTCTACCGAGCCGGAGCGGCCGTTCGACGACGTCGAGGACCTGCGCGCCGTCCTGGACCACTTCGGCCTCGCGAGCGCCGCGCTGGTCGGCCTCAGCATGGGCGGGGAGACGGCGCTGGACTTCGCCCTCGCCCATCCGGGCCGGGTGACCGCCCTGGCGCTGGTCGGCGCCTCGGTCAGTGGCCACGACTGGCCGGCGTCCCCCGGGACCACCGCCTACGCCGAGGCCCGCCGACGGGGCGACGCGGCGGCCCTGGCCGAACTGGAGCTGTCCGTCTGGGCCGCCATGGGCCGGACGGCGCCGGGCGGCGAGCTGATCGCGGCGATGGTCGAGGAGAACGCGGCCCGCCGCATCGTCAGCGAGCGCCACCTGGCCGGCGCGCCCGAGCGGTCCGCGGAGTCCCGCCTCGGCGAGGTCGGCGCCCCCACCCTGGTCGTCCACGGGGACCGGGACCACCCCGAGATCGCGGCGATCGCCGAGCGGCTCGCCGCCGGCATCCCGGGCGCCCGGGGCCACCTCGTCCCGGCCGCCGACCACTACCTCCCGCTGCGCACCCCCGAACGGCTCACCGAGCTGCTGCTCGCCCACCTGTCCTGACCGGCCCGCCGGCCCGACACGTTTGCTCGCGCTAGCACCCTGCTTGCATTTGCAAGCAGGGTGCTGCACGCTGTCCGCATGGCCTCACTCAACGTCGGCTCGCTCGGCGAGTACATCCGGGAGCAGCGCCGCAACGCGCAGTACTCGCTGCGGCAGCTGGCGGAGGCCGCCGGCGTGTCCAACCCGTACCTCAGCCAGATCGAGCGCGGGCTGCGCAAACCGAGCGCGGAGATCCTGCAGCAGATCGCCAAGGCGCTGCGGATCTCGGCGGAGACGCTGTACGTCCAGGCCGGGATCCTGGAGGAGCGGCGGGGTGAGGGCCTGGAACTGCGGGCCTCGATCCTGGCCGATCCGCTGATCAACGAGCAGCAGAAGCAGGCGCTGCTCGCGGTCTACGACGCCTTCCTCAAGGAGAACGCCGCTCCGGTCCCCGGTGCGACGACCGACGGCTCAGCCACCCAGAACACCCACCGGGAGGACCGGTAACCATGCCGATCACCGACGAGATCAAGAAGACCCTCAGCGACCCGACCCCGCTGTACGCCCTGGCCGGCGCCGGCGACCTCGCGTACGAGAAGCTGCGCGAGGTGCCGGGCAAGGTCGAGGCGCTGGCGGCGGACCGCAAGGGCACCCAGGAGAAGGCCGGCGCCAGGCTCCAGGAGGCGCAGTCACTGCTGATCGGGGCTCCGGCCAAGGTCGGCGAAGCCGTCAACGCCCTGCCCACCGATCTCAAGACCCTGCAGGAGCGCGCCCAGGGCTTCGCCCTGCAGCAGGTGGGCCGCGCGGTCGAGCTGGCGGTGAAGGCCAAGGAGACGTACGACGAGCTGGCCGAACGTGGCAAGGTCGTGGTGGAGAAGGCCCGCCCGGCCGCGCCGGCCGAGGCCGCCGAACCGGCCGCGCAGCCGGCCCAGGACGAGCCGGTCGTCGAGGCCGAACCGGTGGCGGACGGGGCCGCCGAGCCGGCGCCGAAGAAGTCCGCCCGGGCCCGCAAGTCCGTCGCCGCCGACGCGGAGTGAGCACGGCCCTCCACGGAGGGCACATCCGGTGGCCACGGAACGTTGACACCCGTGCGGGTGGCCGCCGTGCCAGGATGGACGGCGGTCGTGACGCCGGAATCGAGAGACTGAGGAGATCGTGATGGTCGGAGTGCTCCAGATTCTGGCCTTTTCCTACCTGAACCCGATCTGGTGGGCCACGATCGCCATCCTGGCCTACAAGTTGTTCGCCCTGGTCGACGCGGCCACCCGCCGGGAGGACGCGTACCGGGCGGCGGACAAGAAGACCAAGGGGTTCTGGGTCGCGATCCTCGCGATCTCCTTCGGCTGGGACTTCCTGTTCGGGGTGAACTTCTTCACCGGCATCGGCACGCTGGCCGGTCTGGTCGCCTCGATCGTCTACGTGGTGGACGTCCGCCCCGCGATCCGGGCGCTGACCGGAGGCGGCGGCCGGGGCGGCCGGAGCAACACCGGCCCGTACGGCCCCTGGTAGGCCGGAAAGCGACAACGCAGCGGCCCGGGCGGGGAGTTCACCCGCCCGGGCCGCTGCGTGTCCGGTGCCCCGTCGGTCCGCCGGTCTGCCGGTCCGTCGAGCTGCCGGCCTGTCGATCTGTCGGTCCGTCAGCCGAGGATCAGCTGCACCGGGTTGCGCTCCAGCAGCAGCACCGCGACGTCGTCGGTCAGTGCGCCGCCGTTCAGCTCCTCGACCTCGGCGATGGCGCTGTCGACCAGCCGCCCCCTGGTCAGCCCGGCGGCCTGGTGGTCGCCGACCAGCCCGGCGAGCCCGTCCTGTCCCAGCCGGCGGGAGCCGGCCCCGACCCGGCCCTCGATCAGGCCGTCGGTGTAGAGCAACAGCCGCCAGCCGGGCCGGAGTTCGACCTCGTGGGCGGGCCAGGCGGCCTGCCCGTCGTGGCACGGCAGCAGGCCGAGCGCGGGCCCGGCGAGGTCGGCGGGCAGGGTGACCGGCTCGTGGTCGCGGCCGAGGAGCAGCGGGGCCGGGTGCCCGGCGAGGTAGAGCCGGGCCGTCTCGCCGGTGCCGAGCGAGTCGAGCGCGCTGTCGGAGCCGCCCGGTGCGATGACGAGCATGCAGAGCGTCGCGAAGATCTCGTCGCTGCGCCGCTCGTGCTCCAGCACGTGCTGGAGGGTGGTGAGCAGGGTCTCGCCGGTGAGGCCGGCGAAGACCAGGGTGCGCCACGCTATCCGGAGGGCGACGCCGAGCGCGGCCTCGTCCGGGCCGTGCCCGCAGACGTCGCCGATCACGACGTGGACGGTGCCGTCGTCGGTGCGCACGGCGTCGTAGAAGTCGCCGCCGAGCAGGGCGCGGCGGCGGCCGGGGCGGTAGCGCCGGGTGAAGGAGAGGCCGGCACCGTCCAGCAGCGGGGTGGGCAGCAGGTGGCGCTGGAGGCGGGCGTTCTCCTGGCCGCGCAGCTCGGCCTCGACGAGGCGTCGCTGCGACTCGTCGGCGCGCTTGCGCTCGACGGCGTAGCGCAGGGCGCGGGCCAGCAGCGGGCCGTCCGTCTCGTGCTTGATCAGGAAGTCCTGGGCACCGGCGGCGACGGCGGCCGCGCCGAGTTCGGCCCCGGCCGCGTCGGTGAGCACCACGACGGGGATGTGCGGGGCCCGGCGGAGCAGTTCGTGCAGGCCCTCCAGCCCGTCGGAGGAGTCGGACGGGTGCGGCAGGTCGGCCGGTGCGGCGAGGTCGAGCAGCACGCAGCCGAACTCGGGGCCGCGGGAGCGGCCGCGCCGGTTCGCGAGCGCGGGCCGGGCCAGCTGGGCGATGGCCTGGTCGAGTCCGCGGGCCCAGTGGATCTCGATCGAGGTGCCGCTGTCGGCCGCCGCCGCCTTGATCAGCTGGGCGTCCGAGGCGTCGTCCTCGATGACCAGCAGCCGCAGCGGCGCGGCGCCGTCGGCGGGGCCCTCCGGGCCCGGTGCGGGGGCCACCTCGGCGATGTGGGAGGGGTGGGCGGCGTGCGCGGCCCGGAGCGCCTGCGAGCGGGGGTGAGGTATCGGGGGAGCCGTCACCGGGCCGGTCGTGGCCGGGCGTTTGCGGGCATGGCCGACGGGGGCGCCGTGGGCGCCCGGCAGGTCCGCGGCACCAGGTGCCCGCCCGTCTCCCGTTGCGGGCATCGGTGGTTCCTCCCTTTCCCCGACTGCGTAACGGTCGACGTCCGTCCGCAGTGCCCGGCTGGCACCGTGCGTCGGGGAACTTCTCGCGACCATAACGTGATCTCCGGGGATTTCTTCGGCCGACCGGCGCCGTTGTGGTTATTGCCACGCCGGTGGCGGTGTGGTGATCGGACTCGGACGACGGCTCGGATGCCCGGTGCGGCGGCTGCCGCGCGGGGCGGA
Organism: Kitasatospora sp. NPDC096140; assembly: GCF_040303045.1. Classification (NCBI taxonomy): domain Bacteria; kingdom Bacillati; phylum Actinomycetota; class Actinomycetes; order Kitasatosporales; family Streptomycetaceae; genus Kitasatospora; species Kitasatospora sp. NPDC096140. The sequence continues at coordinate 204,646 of NZ_JBEOUW010000011.1, read as the reverse complement.
GAAGGGGGCAGACGGTGGTGACACGGATCACCCTGGTCGAGGGTGACATCACGGAACAGCAGGTGGACGCGGTGGTGAACGCCGCGAACTCGTCCCTCCTGGGAGGTGGCGGGGTGGACGGTGCGATCCACCGCCGGGGCGGGCCGCAGATCCTGGAGGAGTGCCGCCGGCTGCGCGCCTCGCACTGGGGCAAGGGGCTGCCCACCGGGCACGCGGTGGCGACGACGGCCGGACGGCTGCCCGCCCGGTGGGTGGTGCACACCGTCGGGCCGGTGTACCGGGCGGAGGAGTACGAGGAGCGGGCGGAGCTGCTGGCCTCCTGCTATCGCGAGTCGCTGCGCGTCGCGGCGGAGCTGGGCGCGCGCACGGTGGCCTTCCCGGCCGTGTCGGCCGGGATCTACGGCTGGCCGCCGGCGGACGCGGCCCGGATCGCGCTGGGCACCGTCGCGGAGGTGCTGGACAGCGGTGACGCGGAGGCGGGCGCGCAGCCGGTGGAGGTGCGGTTCGTGCTGTTCGGGTCGGACATGTACGAGGTGTTCGAGCGGGCCCGGCGGGAGCTGCTCGGGCGGGACGACTGACGGCTGACGGCGGGGCGTGGGGCGCACCGGGCGGCGTGTGGTGTCGCCGCTCGGTCGGGTCCATCGTGGCGTGACGAGGCGTCAACACGCCAGAGATATTCGATAACTCGTTCGAGTGAATGTATCGGGTCGCTCACCAGCTCCCGCCGGCGCCGCGGCCCCACGCCCACGCCCACGACCACGCCCGCGACCGCGGCCGCCACCACCGCGACCGCCACGGGAAGCCGCGGTACCTACGGGGCGAGCGCCGACCAGGGCACCGTGACCTCGCCCTGCCGCCACCGCCCGCGCGCGTCCACCAGCGGCCAGCTGCCCGCGAGCGCCGTGCAGGCCGCCACCCAGCGCTGCCGGGCCCCGAACGCCCCGTACGGCGCGGCCGCCGCCCAGGCCCGGTCGAAGTCGGCCAGGAAGGCGTGCACCGGCCGGCCCGGCACGTTGTGGTGGATCAGCGCCTTCGGCAGCCGCTCGGCGAGGTCGGAGGGCTGCCCGAGGCCGCCGAGCCGGGCCGCGAAGGTCACCGTCCGGGGCCCCTCGGGGCCGAGCGCGACCCAGACGTGCCGCCGCCCGATCTCGTCGCAGGTGCCCTCGACCAGCAGGCCGTCCGGGGCGAGCCGCGCGCACAGCCGCTCCCAGACCCCGGCCACCGCCGCCTCGTCGTACTGCCGCAGCACGTTGGCCGCCCGGATCAGCCGGGCCGGCGCGCCGCCGTCCAGCGGCACCTCGAAGCCGCCGCGCCGGAAGGTGAGCAGCGGCGGCTCGGCGTACGGCAGCGCGGCCGCGACCCGCTCCGGCTCGATCTCGATCCCGACCACCCGGACGTCCGGCCGCACCGCGCGCAGCCGGGCGGCCAGCTCGACGGCCGTCCACGGCGCGGCGCCGTAGCCGAGGTCCACCGCCACCGGCGGGAGCGCGGCGGCGCGCAGCGTGCGGCCCAGGGTGTGGGCGATCCAGCGGTCCATCCGGCGCAGCCGGTTGGTGTTGGTGGTGCCCCGGGTGACGGTCCCCACCGGGCGCCCGGTCCGCCCGCGGGAGGGCGCGGCGGTCGCGGGGTCGAAGGAGGCAGCCATGCCCAGAAGGGTAGTCGGGGCCCGGCGGCACCGTGCTGACCTGGGGTGATGCCGGTCCGGTCGGCCGGTCGGACGGTCCGGTGATGCTCGTGTGCCGAAGCGGGAATGCCGGGCGCCGCCCGCGTGGTTGGCACACTGGTGGTGATGTGTGCCCGGACGGGGCAGCGCACACCGGACAACGGGCGGCCCGGCGCGGACCGCCTAGACGGGCCGCACAGAGGAGGCTTCAGCCAGGTGATCCAGCACCCCGTCCGTTCGGTACGCCGTGCCCAGTCCGCCGTGCCCGCGCGCGGCCGGCTCCAGTCGCTCGTCCCGGGCCGCCGCAGGCCGCGCCGGATAGCCATGCTCAGCGTCCACACCTCGCCGCTGCACCAGCCCGGCACCGGGGACGCCGGCGGGATGAACGTCTACATCGTCGAGCTGGCCAAGCGCCTGGCCGACCTCAACATCGAGGTCGAGGTGTTCACCCGGGCGATCTGCTCGGACGACGCCCCGACGGTCGAGCTGGCGCCGGGCGTGCTGGTCCGCCACGTCACCGCCGGGCCGTACGAGGGCCTGGTCAAGGAGGACCTGCCGGCCCAGCTCTGCGCCTTCACCCACGGGGTGCTGCGCACCGAGGCGGGCCACCGCCCCGGCCACTACGACCTGGTGCACTCGCACTACTGGCTCTCCGGCCAGGTCGGCTGGCTGGCCGCGCAGCGCTGGGGCGTCCCGCTGGTGCACACGATGCACACCATGGCGAAGGTCAAGAACGCCGCGCTGGCCGAGGGTGACACGCCCGAGCCCGTGGCCCGGGTGATCGGCGAGACCCAGGTGGTGGAGGCGGCCGACCGGCTGATCGCCAACACCACCGAGGAGGCCGCCGAGCTGGCGCTGCACTACTCCGCCCGGCCGGACCAGCTGGCCGTCGTCCACCCCGGGGTCAACCTGGACGTCTTCCGCCCCGCCGGCGCCGCGGCGCCGGCCGCCGCCCGGGCCCGACTGGGCCTGCCGCAGGACGCCGCCGTGCTGCTCTTCGCGGGCCGGATCCAGCCGCTCAAGGCCCCGGACGTGCTGCTGCGGGCGGTCGCCGCGCTGCTGGCCCGTCGCCCCGAACTGCGCGAGCGCCTGGTGGTGCCGGTCGTCGGCGGGCCGTCCGGCACGGGGCTCGCCCGGCCGGAGAGCCTGCACAAGCTCGCCGCCCAGCTCGGCATCTCCGACGTGGTGCGCTTCCACCCTCCGGTCGGCCAGGAGCGGCTCGCCGAGTGGTACCGCGCGGCGACGGCCCTGGTGATGCCCTCGTACAGCGAGTCCTTCGGCCTGGTGGCGCTGGAGGCCCAGGCCTGCGGCACCCCGGTGGTGGCGGCCGCGGTCGGCGGCCTGCCGGTCGCCGTGCGGGAGGGCGAGACCGGCAGCCTGGTACGCGGCCACGACCCGCTGGAGTGGTCGCACGCGCTGGAGCCGTACGTCACCGATCCGGCGCTGGTGGCCCGGCGCGGTGCGGCGGCGGCCCGGCACGCGGCGGGCTTCGGCTGGGACACCGCCGCCGCGACCACCGCCGAGGTGTACGCCGGCAGCCTGGCCCGCCCGGCCGGTCGGCTGGCCGCCGCCCGGCGCCGGCTCACCTGAGGCTGCGTCCGCCCGGACTGGCTCACCTGAGGCTGCGCCCGCCCGGTACCGGCGAGTAACGTCACCTTCATGGCAATCCGCACCAAGGACGAGGCCCTGACCCTCCTGCGCACCGCCCTGGACGACGCCGGGGTGGCCTGGGAGCCGGCCGCCACCGACCCGTACACGCTGGTGGCGACCCTCCCGGGCACCCGGAAGCTGAGCACCACCTGCGCCCTGCGGGTCGGTGACCACACCCTGTCGGTGAACGCCTTCGTGGTCCGCCGCCCGGACGAGAACCACGAGGCCGTCTACCGCTGGCTCCTGGAGCGCAACACCAAGCTGTACGGCGTGGCCTACGCGGTCGACGCGCTCGGCGACGTCTACCTGGCGGGCCGGCTGCCGCTGGAGGCGCTCACCCCGGTGGTGGTGGACCGGCTGCTGGGGACGGTGCTGGAGAACGCCGACGAGCCCTTCAACACGCTGCTGGAGCTGGGTTTCGCCTCGGCGATCCGGCGCGAGTGGGAGTGGCGCACCAAGCGCGGGGAGTCCATCCGCAACCTGGCCGCCTTCGCCCACCTCGCCGAACCGAACACCCGGGACGGCGCTCCGGGCTCCGCCCCGGCCGCCGGCTGACGGCGGGTCGGCCGCCGGGGCTCAGGCGCCCGCGGGGGCCTTCGCGGCCTCCGAGGCGGGCTCCGCGGCAGGTGCCGGGACGGCCTCCGTCCTGGGAGCCGCGACTGCGACGACCTCGCCGGAGCGGGCGGCGACAGCGGTACCGGTCCGCCCGCCCAGCGTCACGTAGCCGACCGCGGCGACCGTGCCGACGACCCCGCACGCGCCCCACAGCGCCCCGCCGCCGGCCCGTTCCAGCAGCACACCGCCCACGGCCGGGCCGAGGAACGAGGCGAGCGACCAGGAGAGCCCGTAGACGCCCTGGTAGCGCCCGCGGGCGTGGGTCGGCGACAACTCGGCGATCAGGCCCATCAGGGTCGGGGTGTAGAGGATCTCGCCGACCGTCCAGACCGCCACCGTGAAGGCGTAGAACCACGCGGACGACCCGGCCAGGGCCGTCATCCCGAATCCCCAGCCGATGAACAGCGAGGCCGCCGCGAGCATGGCCGAGCGGCTGCGGCTCTCCACCCACCGGGTGAGCGGGATCTGCAGCAGCACGATCAGCAGTCCGTTCAGTCCGATGACCAGGCCGTACTCGGAGGACGTGATCCCCTGGCGGTCCATGTCCACCGCGAGGGTGGTGGCGCCCTGCTGCAGCACCAGGGCGAGCAGCAGGGTGAGGCCGACCACGGCCATGAAGCGGCTGTCGCGGAACACCGTGACGAGGCCGACCGTCGGCTCGTCGGCCCTGGCGCCCGCCGGGGTGTCGGGCTTGGTCTCCGGGATCCTGAGGAAGATCACCACGGCGCACAGCACCGTGGAGACCGCGTCCAGCAGGAAGAGCATCAGGTAGCCGTGGGTGGCGATCAGGCCGGCGACCGCCGAGGAGAGGCCGAAGCCCAGGTTGATCGCCCAGAAGTTCAGCGAGTAGGCGCGGACCCGGTCGGCGGCGGGGACGATGTCCGCGATGATCGCCGAGATGGCCGGCCGGGTGGCGTTGTTGCAGAACCCCACCAGGAAGGCCACCACCGCGATCGCCACCCGGCCGTCGGTGAAGCCGAGCACGACGGTGAACAGTGCGGTGCCGAGCTGGGCGGCGAGCAGGGTGGGCCGGCGCCCGATCCGGTCGGTCAGCACCCCGGCGACGATCGAGGAGGCCGCCGAGCCCAGGCCGAACAGGGAGGCGACCAGGCCCGCGTAGGCGGGGGAGTACCCGCGGCTGCTGGTGAGGTAGAGCGCCAGGAAGGTGACGACGAAGGCGCCGAGCCGGTTGACCAGGGTCGCGACCCAGAGCCACCAGAACCGGCGCGGCAGTCCGCCCGCCGTCTCCTGGATCATTCGTCGGAACCGGGCGGCGACGAGCATGTGGGGGCTCCCGAGGGCAGGCGTCCGCTGAGCGGCGCGGGCAGGCCCGGTCAGCCGACGCATGTAAGTGGCAGATGCGCGGAGCACACGTTACACAGCTCGGCAAGGTCCCCACCAGGGGTTTTCGGGCCCTCCACTAAGCTGGGGCCCATGGCTGACACGACGTACCGACTCATCCTGCTCCGTCACGGCGAGAGCCAGTGGAACCAGAAGAACCTGTTCACCGGTTGGGTCGACGTCGACCTCAACGAGAAGGGTGAGAAGGAGGCCGCCCGTGGTGGCGAGCTCCTGGCCGCCGAGGGTCTGCTCCCCGACGTGCTGCACACCTCGCTCCTGCGCCGCGCCATCCGCACCTCGCAGATCGCCCTGGACAAGGCCGACCGCCACTGGATCCCGGTCAGCCGCAGCTGGCGCCTGAACGAGCGGCACTACGGTGCGCTGCAGGGCAAGGACAAGGCCCAGACCCTGGCCGAGTTCGGCGAGGAGCAGTTCCAGCTGTGGCGCCGCTCCTACGACACCCCGCCGCCGGTGCTGGCCGACGACTCCGAGTACTCGCAGGCCGGTGACGCCCGCTACGCCGACATCCCGAGCGAGCTGCGTCCGCGCACCGAGTGCCTGAAGGACGTCGTCGAGCGGATGCTGCCGTACTGGTACGACGCCATCGTCCCGGACCTCGCCTCCGGCAAGACCGTCCTGGTCACCGCCCACGGCAACAGCCTGCGCGCGCTGGTCAAGCACCTCGACGGCGTCTCCGACGAGGCCATCGCCGGCCTGAACATCCCGACCGGCATCCCGCTGGTCTACGAGCTGGACGCCGACTTCAAGCCCGTCACCAAGGGCGGCCGCTACCTCGACCCGGACGCCGCCGCGGCGGCCATCGAGGCGGTCAAGAACCAGGGCAAGAAGTAAGCCCGAGCAGCGCGCCCGAGAGGGCGAGCAGGCCCCGCCACCCGGTTCGCCGGGGCGGGGCCTTTTGCATTCAACGGGCTTGTCCGGCAGGCGAGTTGGGCGGATCTGAAAGTGGTTCAGACCATTGACGGGTGGTGGCGGCGGCTCCTACCGTGAGGGCACCGGGCCGGCGCGGGCATGCCATGGACCTCCCCGTCCGGGCCCGCACCCCCACGTGCGCGTCCGCGCCCCGGCGCACTCTCCATCCACCCCCACGGAGGAGCACCATGCGCACACGTCACATCGTCGGGGCGGCGGTCGCCGCACTGGCGATCCCGCTCACCTTCGCCCTCCCGGCGTCCTCGCACGGGTACATCTCGACCCCGCCCAGCCGGGCCGCGCTCTGCGCCGCGGACGCGGTCGCCTGGGACTGCGGCGACATCCAGTGGGAGCCGCAGAGCGTCGAGGGGCCGAAGGGCTTCCCGTCGGCAGGCCCGTCCGACGGCACCATCTGCGCCGGCGGCAACGCGCGCTTCGCCGAGCTGGACGACCCGCACGGCGGTGCCTGGCCGACCACACCGGTGACGGCGGGCCGACAGCTCACCTTCACCTGGCGGTTCACCGCCCGGCACGCCACCACGAACTTCACGTACTACCTGACCAAGCCGGGCTACGACGCGAGCCGACCGGTCACCCGGGCGAGCCTGGAGCTGACGCCCTTCCTGACCGTCCCGTACGGCGGGAAGCAGGTGCCGAGCACGCTCAGCCACACCGCGACCGTCCCGGGCGGGCGCACCGGCCACCAGGTGGTCGTCGCGGTCTGGGAGATCGCCGACACCGGGAACGCCTTCTACTCCTGCACCGACGTCACGTTCTGACGCCCGGCAGGGGTGCGGACCGGGCGCGGGCCACCGGGTGCACGGCCGTCGCCCACGGCGGTCGTGCACCCGAGGCCGTCAGTGCCCGCCGCAGCAGCCGCCGTCCGCGCCGCCGCACTGGCAGGGCGCACCGGACTGGCAGCCGCAGCCGCAACCCGGGCCGCAGCCGCAGCCGGCGGCGAGGACGGGCAGCAGCTTCGGGGCGGGTGGCTCGACGGTGTCGCGGGCGGGTGCCGGGCGGGTCGGGTTGGCCTTCATCGAGCGTTCCCTCCGTGAAGCGGGCGCACTGCGGCGCCCGATACGTCGAGTGAAACCGCCGGACGGAGGGAGCGTCAACGGGCGCGCGGTGGTGGGGCGTACGGAAGACCGTGCGCCCGCACCACCGCCGCCACGGGTTTACCCGCCCCTCGGGGGAGTGGCCCTCGGAACGGGGCTCACTCCGCCGAGCCGGCCTCCGAGGTCTCGGAGGCGGCCACGAACTCGGCCACGTGCTCGCCCGTCACCAGGTACACCACGCGCTTGGCGACCGACACCGCGTGGTCCGCGAAGCGCTCGTAGTAGCGGCCGACCAGGGTGATGTCGACGGCGGTCTCGATGCCGTGGTGCCAGCGCTCGTCGATCAGGTGCGACAGCAGCTCGCGGTGCAGGGTGTCGATGGCGTCGTCGTCCTGCTCCATCTCCAGGGCCTTGTCGACGTCCTTGGTGGCGATCACCAGGCCGGCCTTGGCCACCAGGCGCTGGGCGAGCTGGCCCATCTCCAGGACGGTCGAGTGCAGGTCGCGCGGCACGGCCGTGTCGGGGTAGCGCATCCGCGCGACCTTGGCGACGTGCCGGGCGAGGTCGCCGCAGCGCTCCAGGTCGGCGCTCATCCGCAGCGAGGTGACGACTATCCGCAGGTCGGTGGCGACCGGCTGCTGGCGGGCGAGCAGGTCGATCGCCCGGTTCTCCAGCTCGTGGTGCAGCTCGTTGATGTTCTCGTCGGCGGCGATCACGCTCTCCGCCAGCGCCAGGTCCGCGTCGAGGAGGGCGGTGGTGGCGCGGCCGAGGGCGGAGCCGGCCAGCCGGGCCATCTCGACCAGGCTGTCGCCGATCGCATCGAGTTCCTCGTGGTACGCGTCGCGCATGTTCTCTCCTCAGAAGCTGTGTCGGTGGCGGTGCCGACCGGCCGACCCGTCCGACCGCCGTTGCGGCGTCCGGGCGACCGCTGCTGGTGGCGCGCATCGTACGCGCACACCTGAGCCGGTGGCCGTCGAACGGCACACCGGTCTCTCCCACACGGGCTGCCCGGCCAACTTTCCGCCGCCAGGGCGACGCAGCACGGCCAGTGCGGTGAATCGACAGCTACATGAAGGTGAATTCTCGGCAACGTGTGATCGATGCCTTGACCCAGCCCTTGGGGAGTGGCCTGGCCGTGCGCTTACGCTGGCCACATGGACGTGAACGTGGCCGCCGCCGCTGCCTGCGCCATAGCCGGGCTCGGCGTCGGCCTCACCGCCTCCATCGCATTCCGCTGGAGCGAGCGCGAGCAGGCCAGGGGCAAGTACAGCGGCACCAGCGGCAGGAACCACAGCCGGTACCAGGCACTGGGCACCGGCAACCCCGAGCCGCCCCTGCCGCCGGGGGTCGACACCGTGCTCTCCGTGCTGCGCTCCTGCGCGATCGTGCTCGGCGAGGGCGACGAGGTGGTCAAGGCCAGCTCAGCGGCGTACGCGATGGGCCTGGTGCGCGGAGGCGCGGTCGCCGTGGACCAGATGCTCGCACTGGCCCGCGGCACCCGCCGGGACGGCGAGATCCGCCAGGTCGAGCTGGAGGTGCCCCGACCGGGCGCGGCCCGCGCGGCCGAGCCGCTCGCGGTCTCCGTCCGGGTCGCCCCGCTGGGCTCCCGGCTGGTGCTGGTGCTGGTCGAGGACCAGACCGAGCGGCGCCGGGTGGAGGCGGTCCGCCGGGACTTCGTCGCCAACGTCAGCCATGAACTCAAGACTCCCGTCGGCGCCCTGTCGCTGCTGTCCGAGGCGGTCGTCGACGCGTCCGACGACCCGGAGGCGGTGCAGCGCTTCGCCGGCCGCATGCAGGTCGAGGCCGCCCGGCTGGCCAGCCTGGTCCAGGAGATCATCGACCTCTCCCGGGTCCAGGACGACCGGCTGATGGTCGACCCCGAGCCGGTCGCGGTGGACGAGCTGATCGCCGAGGCGATCGACCGCTGCCGCCAGCAGGCGGCCGCCAAGCAGATCCTCATCGCGGCGGGCGGCATCGCCGGCCTCTACCTGCACGGCAACCGCGGCCAGCTCGCCGCCGCGCTCGGCAACCTGGTCGAGAACGCCGTCAACTACAGTCCGCCCCGCACCCGGGTGGCGATCGCCACCCGCCGGATCTCCAGCGCCGCGGCGCTCGGGGAGGCGGACGGCGAGCTCATCGAGATCTCGGTCACCGACCAGGGCATCGGCATCTCCGAGAAGGACCGCGAGCGGGTCTTCGAACGCTTCTACCGCGTCGACCCGGCCCGCTCCCGGGCCACCGGCGGCACCGGCCTCGGCCTCTCCATCGTGAAGCACGTCGCCGCCTCGCACGGCGGAACCGTGTCGGTGTGGAGCGTCGAGGGCCAGGGGTCGACCTTCACCCTCCGCCTGCCCGCCGCGCAGGTGCCCGCCGACGAGCCCGACGAGTACGACGAGCCCGACGAGTACGACGAGCCCGCGGAGCGCACCGACCACGGCCGTCCCGCCGACCACGGCCGTCCCGCCGACCACGGCCGTCCCGACGACCACGGCCGTCCCGACGACCACGGCCGTTCCGACGAGCGCGCCGGCCACGACCGGTCGGCCGGGACGGACGCCGAGCCCGACCACGAGTCGCACGCCGCCGCGCCCGCCGCGGCACCCCGGACCCTCACCACGGACCGTACGGCCCACACGGACCGCACCGGCCGTTCGCTCCCCGCCGGGGAGCGGGAACAACACCTGTCAGACACAACCCCGCAGTTTGCCCCGGAGGCCTGATCGTGACCCGAGTACTGGTGGTCGAGGACGAGGAGTCGTTCAGCGACGCCCTCTCGTACATGCTCCGCAAGGAGGGCTTCGAGGTGGCCGTGGCCGCTACCGGCCCCGACGCCCTGGAGCAGTTCGAACGCAACGGTGCCGACCTCGTCCTGCTCGACCTGATGCTGCCGGGCCTGCCCGGCACCGAGGTCTGCCGCCAGCTCCGGGTGCGGTCGAACGTCCCGGTGATCATGGTGACCGCCAAGGACAGCGAGATCGACAAGGTCGTCGGGCTGGAGATAGGCGCTGACGACTACGTCACCAAGCCGTACTCCACCCGGGAGCTGGTCGCCCGGATCCGCGCGGTGCTGCGGCGCCGCGGCGAGGACGGCGGCGCGGGCGACAACGGCGGCGGCCCGGGCGCCCTGGAGGCGGGCCCGGTCCGGATGGACGTGGACCGGCACGTGGTGACCGTGGACGGCGCCAAGGTCGACCTGCCGCTCAAGGAGTTCGACCTGCTGGAGATGCTGCTGCGCAACGCGGGCCGGGTGCTCACCCGCATGCAGCTGATCGACCGGGTCTGGGGCGCGGACTACGTCGGCGACACCAAGACCCTGGACGTCCACGTGAAGCGCCTGCGGGCCAAGATCGAGCCGGACCCGGGCGCGCCGCGCTACCTGGTCACCGTGCGCGGCCTGGGCTACAAGTTCGAGCCGTAAGCCGTAGCCTCCCCTCCTGCGCGTCCTACGCGGAAGGCCCCCGCCGGCAGTCGCCGGAGGGGGCCTTCGCGTCGCTCCGGCGGGCCCGGGCGGGCCCACCGGAGGCGGTGCACAGGGTCAGTGCGAGGCCGGGACGGCCGGGGTGGTGGCGCCGGCCGGGACGGCCGTACCGGTGGCCGCGCCCGGGGCGGTGGTGGCACCGGGGGTGGTCGTGGCGCCCGGGGTGGTGGTGGCACCGGCGGCCGGGGCGGTCGCGCCGGGGGTGGTCTTGACGGGCGCGACGGTCGGCGAGGGGGTCGGGCCGTAGCCCTTGTAGAGGCCCTTGCCGTCCGGGCTCACGCCGGCCTGGACGTCGACCTTCTGGCCGTCCTTGAAGGTGAAGGTCGTGGCGGCGAAGCCGCCGACGTGGACGGTGGCGTTGGGGACGGTGGCGGTCGGGTTGCCCTGACCACCGATCGCGACGGCGCCGCCGGCCGGGATGACGAGGCCGGTCAGCGGGGCACCCGCGGCGTCGGCCAGGGTCGCAGCGGCGGTGTCGACGGTCACGGACTGCAGCTCGGCCGGGACGTCCGAGGTGTTCGCGATGTTCACGACCACGTTGGCGGGCCCGGTGTAGTCGCCGGAGGTGCCCTCCCCGGTGACGACCACGATGTTGTTCAGCTTCAGGTGCGTCCCGATGGTTGCCGCCGCGTTGTCGGGCTTGACCTGCAGGGTGTCCGGCGTGTTGCCGGCGGCGCAGGAGGACAGCGAGGCGATGGCGATGGCGGCGATGGCGGCGATGCTGCCGCGTCGAAGGCTGCGGCTCACGGCGGCGGCTTCTCCTAAGTCACGTGTCGGTAGGTCAGGTCTCAGATTATCGACCTCACTTATGCGCTCCTCACGGGGTGGTCCCCGTGTCGCACTCCCGGGGGCCGCCGGGAGCCGTCCGGCGGTACGTCCGCCATGTCCAGGTCACATCGCGGACAAGCTTCGACCAAGATCGAATAACGATTGGGTCGCGACCGGAAAAGGGGTGAAAGCTCAAGATCCAATCATGGTTGCGGGGGTGTTGCGCAAGGGTTTCGTCGAACCCCGGAACCGCCTCCGACCTGCGGGAAGCCCCTCTCGAACACCGGTCGCAGCACGTCATGGGGGTGCTTGTCAAGCCCCGAGACCTGCCCTGACCTGCGAAAACGCCCTTCGGGTGCGCCGAGAAGCGTGTTATTCTGGAAAGCCACGGAAGGGGTCCTGTCACATGACGTTCAAGGTTGGCGACACGGTGGTCTACCCCCATCACGGGGCCGCGCTGATCGAGGCCATCGAAACTCGCCAGATCAAAGGTGTGGACAAGACCTACCTGGTGCTCAAGGTGCAGCAGGGAGACCTGACGCTCCGCGTGCCCGCCGAGAACGCGGAGTTCGTCGGCGTGCGCGATGTAGTCGGCCAGGAGGGTCTGGACCGGGTCTTCGAGGTGCTGCGCGCACCGTACACGGAAGAGCCGACCAACTGGTCCCGTCGCTACAAGGCGAACCTGGAGAAGCTCGCCTCGGGCGACGTTATCAAGGTCGCCGAGGTTGTGCGCGACCTCTGGCGTCGCGAGCGCGAGCGCGGCCTCTCGGCCGGCGAGAAGCGGATGCTCGCGAAGGCGCGCCAGATCCTCGTCAGCGAGCTCGCGCTGGCGGAGAACACCAACGAGGACAAGGCGGAAACGCTGCTCGACGAGGTCCTCGCCTCGTAGCGCACGCGTCACCGCATGCGGTCGGGCTGCCGCCCAACGCTCACAGCGCCCGGTGCCGGCGCGCCGCTCCTCGGACGAACCGTCCGGGAGTGGTGCAGTGGCACTCCGGGCGCTGAGGCGTGTCCGGACGACGCCTCCCGCCCGGGCCCACCGAACCGGCCGGGGCCTGTGGGACCGTTCCCGTACCCGCCCTTTCGCGGATCTCCCGCGGAGCGCGGACACGGGTCCTGCGGAGCTGTGCGGCGGGCAGCGGACCGTGGTTCTTCGGAAGGGGCCCTTGCGCCCGCCGGGCACGCCATGGCCATACCCACTTCGCCGAAGGAGTGAAACCTGAACGCGTCAGCAGCAGTCGCAGCAGCAGTGGTGCCCGCCGCCGGGCGCGGTGAGCGCCTGGGCCCCGGGGCCCCGAAGGCCCTGCGGGAGCTGGGCGGTGTGCCGCTCCTGGTGCACGCCGTCCGGGCACTGGCCCGCAGCCGGGCGGTCGGCCTGGTCGTGGTCGCCGCACCCGCCGACGGGGTGGCCGAGGTGGTCGCCCTGCTGGACAGCCACGGGCTGGACGGCAAGGACATCCGCGTGGTGGCCGGCGGCGTGACCCGCCAGGAGTCGGTCCGGCTGGGCCTGGCCGCGATCCCGGAGGACGTGGAGATCGTCCTGGTGCACGACGCGGCCCGTCCGCTGGTGCCGGTCGAGGTGGTGGACGCCGTCGCGGCCGCCGTGCGGGCCGGGGCGCGGGCCGTGGTGCCCGCGGTGCCGCTGGCCGACACCGTGAAGCGGGTCGAGCCGAACCCGGGCGGCCCCGAGCCGGTGCTCGACACGCCCGAGCGGTCCACCCTGCGCGCGGTGCAGACCCCGCAGGGCTTCGACCGCGCCACCCTGGTCGAGGTGCACGCCAAGGCGCTGGCCGAGGAGAGCGCCGGCGCCGCCGGCGCACCGCCGGTCACCGACGACGCCGGCCTGGTCGAGCGCTACGGCGACCGGGTCGTCGTGGTGCCCGGCCACGAGGAGGCGTTCAAGGTCACCCGTCCGTTGGACCTCGTGCTCGCCGAGGCCGTACTCGCCCGCCGGAGGGCCGCCGATGCCTACTGACCCGCAGACCCCCGCCGCTGACCCCCAGGCCCCCGCCGCCCCCGGCGCCCCCGCCGTCGTGATGCCCCGCGTCGGGATCGGCACCGACGTGCACGCCTTCGAGGCCGGCCGCCCGCTGTGGGTCGCCGGCCTGGAGTGGCCGGACGCCGGGGTCGGGCTGGCCGGGCACTCGGACGCCGACGTGGCCGCGCACGCCTCCTGCGACGCGCTGTTCTCGGCCGCCGGGATCGGCGACCTGGGCGCCCACTTCGGCACCGACCGTCCGGAGTGGTCCGGTGCCTCCGGGGTGAAGCTGCTCGGCGAGGCGGCCCGGCTGGTCCGCGAGGCGGGCTTCGAGATCGGCAACATCTCGGTCCAGGTGGTCGGGGTCCGGCCGAAGATCGGCAAGCGGCGGGCCGAGGCGCAGGCCGCGCTGTCCGAGGCCGCCGGTGCACCGGTCTCGGTCTCCGGCACCACCACCGACGGCCTGGGCCTGACCGGCCGGGCCGAGGGGCTGGCCGCGATCGCCACCGCCCTGGTGTACGAGCGGCGTTGAGGCCGGCCGGTCGAGCGGACCGGTGGGGCGGCGGTCGAGCGGACCGGTGAGCGGCGGGGCGCGGAAGAAATCCGCACCTGACGGGTGTTCACCAGCTGGCGCGGGGGCCTGAGTCGATACTGTTCGGCTTCGGGCCCGCGCGGGGCTTCCCCCTCGGGCCGTTACCGCCGCCGACGAGATGAGGTTCGCCAGATGACCGCCCAACTCTCCGACCGTGCCAAGGCGTTGATCGACGGCAAGAGCTTCGCCGTGGTCTCCACCATCCAGCCCGACGGCAGCCCCCAGTCCTCGGTGGTCTGGGTCAAGCGGGACGGCGACGACATCCTGTTCTCCACCGTCGAGGGCCGTCGCAAGCACCTCAACCTGGTGCGGGACCCGCGCGTCTCGATCCTGCTCAACCCGGCGGACAGCCCGTACGAGTACCTGGAGGCGCGCGGGGAGGTCACCATGACCACCGAGGGCGGCCGGGACCTGATCGACGAGCTGGCCGCCAAGTACCGCGGGGTGGACAAGTACACCTGGGACGGCCCGGACGACGTCCGGGTGATCGTGCGGCTCACCCCGCGCAAGGTGGTCGGCAGCCTCTGATCCGTTCCGCCCGCGACCTGCCGTTCCCCGGGATCGTGCACCGTCGTCCCGGGGAATGTGGCGGGGCACCCCCCGTTGCCCACTACGCTTGACGCTGTGAGCATTCGTCTGTACGACACCAGCACCCGCCAGGTACGCGACTTCGTCCCGCTTGTACCGGGTTGTGTCTCGATCTACCTGTGCGGCGCTACCGTCCAGTCGGCGCCTCACATCGGGCACATCCGTTCCGGGCTCAACTTCGACATCATGCAGCGGTGGTTCGCCTACCGCGGCTACCAGGTGACCTTCGCCCGGAACGTCACCGACATCGACGACAAGATCATCGCCAAGGAGCGCGAGCTCGGCACGCCGTGGTGGCAGATCGCCTACGAGAACGAGCGCGCCTTCAACGACGGCTACACCGCGCTCGGCTGCCTCGCGCCGACCGTCGAGCCGCGGGCCACCGGGCACATCCCCGAGATGATCGAGATGATGCAGGGCCTTATCGAGAAGGGCCACGCCTACGCGGCCGACGGCAACGTCTACTTCGACGTGAAGTCCTACCCGGACTACCTCGCGCTCTCCAACCAGAAGCTGGACGACCTGCGCCAGCCGAGCGGCGAGGGCGAGACCGGCAAGCGGGACCAGCGCGACTTCGCGATGTGGAAGGCCACCAAGCCCGGCGAGCCGAGCTGGGAGACCCCGTGGGGCCGCGGCCGTCCGGGCTGGCACCTGGAGTGCTCGGCGATGGCCCACAAGTACCTGGGCGCGGCCTTCGACATCCACGGCGGCGGGCTGGACCTCATCTTCCCGCACCACGAGAACGAGATCGCCCAGTCCAAGGCCTACGGTGACGACTTCGCCGCCTTCTGGGTGCACAACGCCTGGGTCACCATGGCCGGCGAGAAGATGAGCAAGTCGCTGGGCAACTCGGTGCTGGTCTCCGAGATGGTCCGTGCCTGGCGGCCGATCGTGCTCCGCTACTACCTGGCGGCCCCGCACTACCGCTCGATGATCGAGTACAGCGAGGAGTCGCTGCGCGAGGCCGAGGCCGGCTTCGGCCGGATCGAGGGCTTCGTCCAGCGCGCCGTCGAGCGCTGCGGCACGGTCGACGCGGCGCCCGAGGTGCCGCCGGCCTTCGCCGAGGCGATGGACGACGACTTCGGTGTGCCGCAGGCGTTGGCCGTCGTGCACACCGCCGTCCGCCAGGGCAACAGCGCCCTGAACGCGGACGACAAGGAGAGCGTGGTGGCGCGACTGGCCGAGGTCCGTGCGATGCTCGGAGTGCTGGGCCTCGACCCGCTCGACCCGCAGTGGGCCGGGACGGACCGCGGCGAGGACCTGCACGGTGTGGTCGATTCGCTGGTCCGCCTGGTCCTGGACCAGCGGCAGGCGGCGCGCCAGCGCAAGGACTTCGCCACCGCGGATGCCATCCGCGACCAGCTCGGCCTGGCCGGGCTGGCCATCGAGGACACCCCGTCCGGCCCGCGCTGGACGATCAACAGCCAGTAACCCCATCTGACGATCGGGGTGATGGGTGGGCCGTACCGCACCGGTGCGGCCCTCCCGCATGACGTAGCGCATGCCGTCGGCCGCCGCCGGACAGAAGCGGGGCGGCCGGGCATGCCGGACAGACAGGAAGTACAGCCATGGCCGGCAACAGCCAGCGCAGGAACCGCCGCAACCCCGGATCGAAGAAGGGCGCGTCTGTCGGTACCGGCGGGCACAGCCGGAAGGCGCTCCAGGGCAAGGGCCCGACCCCTCCCGGCGCGGAGCGCAAGGGCCACCCGAAGCAGCGCGCCGCCAACGCCGCGATCAAGCGCGAGCGGGACGCCAAGGCCCGCGCCGGCATGCGCCGGGCCGGTGCCGGCGGCCGGGGCGGCCGCGGCGGCGCGGGCAGCGCCGAGCTGGTCTTCGGCCGCAACTCCGTCGTCGAGGCCCTGCAGGGCGACGTGCCGGCCAACGCGCTGTACGTCCAGCAGTTCATCGACACCGACGACCGCGTCCGCGACGCCTTCCAGGCCGCCAACGACCGCGGCATCCCGCTGATGGAGGCCCCGCGCGCCCAGCTGGACCAGATGACCGGCGGGATGAACCACCAGGGCCTGGTGCTCCAGGTCCCGCCGTACGAGTACGCGCACCCCGACGACCTGCTGGCGGACGCCGCCGACGCCGGCCAGGACGCGCTGATCATCGCCCTGGACGGGGTCACCGACTCCCGCAACCTCGGCGCCGTGGTCCGCTCCGCCGCCGCCTTCGGCGCGCACGGCGTGGTCATCCCCGAGCGCCGCGCGGCCGGCATGACCGCCGGTGCCTGGAAGACCTCCTCCGGCGCCGCCGCCCGGCTGCCCGTCGCCCGGGCCACCAACCTGACCCGCACCCTGGAGGCCTACCAGAAGGCCGGCCTGATGGTGGTCGGCCTGGCCGCCGACGGCGAGGCCGAGCTGGGCGACCTGGAGCTGCTGACCGGCCCCGTGGTGGTCGTCGCGGGCAGCGAGGGCAAGGGCCTGTCCCGGCTGGTCTCGGAGACCTGCGACATGCGGGTGCGGATCCCGATGTCGGGCCTGACCGAGTCGCTGAACGCCGGTGTCGCGGCGGGCATCGTGCTGTACGAGGCCGCTCGGCTGCGCGCCAAGCGCTGAGGCGGCCGGAGCGGCTGCGGAGGCGGTCGGGAAGGTGGCGGTGCGCGCCGGGCCCTGAGCACGGGTGACGGGCGGGGCCCTGAGCGCGAGTGACGGGCGGGGCCCTGAGCACGGGTGACGGGCGGGGCGCAGGCGATCTTCCGAATTGCCCGCAGTCCGAATGGAAGGCGATCGGGTCCGACCGGGCCCGATCGCTTTTTTCATGATCACTTCAAGTGTGCGCCGGACATCCACCCGGGAGAGTGTCCTAAGCGGCCGTCACCCGGTTAGACGGGCGTGGACACCAGAACACCTCGGCGCCCCCTGTTCGGCGGCGGCAGTACCGGGATAGACGCGGGCCCCGGTCTCAACACGGTCAAGGTGGAGTCGGACCCCGCGCGGCTCAGCAGCACCCAGGCGAGCTTCCGGCTCCGGCTCGGCGCGCCGGTGGCGCCGCTGATCGATGCACCGGTCGGACTGCTGTCCACCGGCGCCGCGTTCGGCGACCCGTACGCCAACCAGGGCCTGATCCGCCGTCCGCTGGTCACCCCGCAGGTCGTCGTGCCCGCCTCCGCCGTCCCGGCGCTGGCCGGGGCCGTGGCCGGTGGCGCACAGCGCCGCAAGGGCCGGGTCACCGCCGTCACCTGGACCGGCCAGGCGCCCCCCGGGGACCTCGCGGCCACCCAACTGCTGGAGGCCGTGCGCCACGGCGGAGCGCCGGGGCGCGGCGGCGTCGGCCTGGCCGAGGCGGACACCCAGGTGATCCCGTCCCTGGCCGGCGCCCGGACCGTCCCGCGCCAGCCCCGGGAGGGCAACGGCACCGCCACCGACGCCGGCGTCGGCCCGGTCGGCGAGCCGCACGGCTGGACCCCGAGCGGCGAGCTGCCCGAGGTCTCCGCCGCCGACGCCGAGGGCCGGCAGCCCTGGTACCCGGGCCGCCGGGTCGACCTCGGCCTGGTGCTGCTGCCGCTGCGCGCCGTCCTCGGCTCGCTCTCGGTCTACGCCGGGTTCAGCAAGCTGTGCGACCCGGTGTACTTCGACGGCGGCGAGCGCGGCTCGATGATGCGCTGGCTGTCCTCGCTGCACCCCTGGAAGGTCGCCGAGCCGCTCCTGGCCTTCGCCATGGCGCACCCGGTGGGAGCCGGCCTGGTCGTCTCGTTCACCGAGATCGTGGTCGGCGTGCTGACCGTCCTCGGCCTCTGGCAGCGGCTCGCGGCCGGGGCCGCGATGGTGCTCTCCGCCGCGCTGCTGTTCACCGTCAGCTGGCGGGCCGTACCGGTCTACGACACGCCCGACCTGATCTTCCTCGCGGCCTGGAGCCCGCTGCTGATCGCCGGGGCGCCGTTCGCCTCGCTGGACGGCCGGCTCAACCTGGAGGCCTGGCGGCGGTTCGGCGCGGACGCCTCCGGGGCGCTGCGCCGCCGGGTGCTGCGCCGGGGCGCGATGGTCACCACGGTCGTCGTCGGCCTGACCCTGCTGCTCGGCTCGATGCTCGGCGCCGCCGTCCGCACCGGCGCCCGCGCGCACGAGGCGCCGACCCGCCCGGCCACCGACTACGGCACCCCGGTGTGGCCGTCCGGCAGTCCGTCCGGTGCCCCGGCCGGCAAGGGGCCGTCCACCACGCCCTCGCCCGCCGCCCCGCGCCCGGCCACCCCGACGCCGAGCGCGACCACCCCGTCCACCGCGCCGACCTCCAAGCCGGCCACCCCGACGCCGAGCGGCAAGGGGCACTCCGGCAAGTCGGAGACCGGCGGGGGCTCCGCCCCGGCGACCGGCGCCCCGTCCGCCGGGGCGGGCGGCTCCGCGCCCGCCCAGCGCAGCACCCCGGGCCCCGGCGGTTCGGGCTCGGCGCCCAAGACCAGCCCGAGCTCCGGCCCCGGGCTGCTCGGCGGGGTGCTGGGCAGCGCGCCGCTGGCCGACCTGTCGGGCGACGGCCGCGCCTCCCGTCCGGGGGCGCCGACGGCGACCTGAGGCCGCTGACGCGCCGGTCGGCCGGGGGCTCCGTGGGGGAGCACTCGGCCGACCGGCGTTTCCCGGCGCCGTGGTCGGTGCTGCAGTCGCCGTCGGTGTTGTGGCTGCCGGTGGTGCGGCGGCCCCTGGGCTTCGGCCGCTACTGGGGTGTGCGGCCGGCGCCGGCGGCGAGCTCCTTGGCCGCCTCGGTGAGGTCCTTGGCGGTGTCGATCGCGCGCCAGTACACGCCCTGCGGCAGCTGGTAGCCCGCCAGCCGCTTGCCGCGGGCGAGTTGGGGGAACGTGGTGCGCTCGTGGTCGCCCACGTCCGGCAGCAGCTCGGCGAACTCCGGGCTGAACACGTACAGGCCGGCGTTGATCAGGAAGGGCGAGGGCGGCGCCTCGATGAAGTCCAGCACGTTGCCGAACTGGTCGGTCTCCACGGCGCCCCACGGGATCCGCGGCCGGGCCAGCGCGAGCGTCGCGACGGCGTCCCGCTCGTGGTGGAAGGCGGCCATCTCACGCAGGCTGAAGCGGGTCCAGATGTCGCCGTTGGTGGCGTACCAGGGCTCGTCCGGGCGGGGCAGCGCCCTGGCCGCGTACTTGAGCCCGCCGCCGCGCCCGAGCGGCTCCGCCTCGACCACCGTACGCACCCGCAGCGGCAGGTCCGCCTTGCCCAGCCACTCCTCCAGCACGTCGGCGAGGTGCCCGCAGGAGATCACCACGTCGGTGACGCCCTCCTCGGCCAGCCAGGCCAGCTGGTGGCCGAGGATCGGCGTGCCGGTGCCCGGGATCTCGACCAGCGGCTTCGGGCGGTCGTCCGTGTAGGGGCGCAGCCGGGAGCCCTGGCCGCCGGCCAGGATGACGGCCTGGGTGACCGGCGTCGAGGTCGGCCGGGGCGGGAGGGACTGCGGGGAGCCCTGGGGCTGCGGAGCGCTCGGGGAGCCCGGGGAGCCCCCGGAGCCCGGGGCGTCCGGGGCGTCCGCGGAGCTCTCGGAGGGCGAGGTGCCTTGGGACAGCCGGGAGTTGGGGGACGCGGGGTCGGCGGTGGGGCCGGAGTCAGCGGTCATGTCTGAACGATAGGCCCGCCGCCCCGGCCACGGACCGGCGAGCGTCAGCCCGTCACACCCGCCGCGAACGCCCCGTCGCAGACCGGACGGGCGAAGGAGCGGGCCCGCTGGACGTCGCCCTGGTACTTGCGCACCGCGGCCTTGCCCAACTCGGTGGCCAGCGAGGTGCAGTACGGCGTCAACGAGGGCTGCTCGCGCATCGAGCGCTCCAGCAGGTCCAGCGCGGCGGACGGGTTCTTCGCCCGCAGTTCGTCCAGCAGGACCACCCGCAGGGACTCCTGCGGGGCGAGCCCGTCGGCGGGCTTGGCCGCGGTGGCGGCCGCGCTGTCGGAGCGCCCGATCCCGGCGCCGTCGCCGCTGGACGCCGCCACGACCTGCTGGTCGAGCCCGGTCGGCGGGGCCCACGGGACCCGGGTCACGGCGAGGGTGCCGGTGGTCACCAGGACGACCGGCAGGGTCAGGGCGAAGGTCTGGCCGATACGGCGCACAAGCTGCTTCACCCTCAGGAGAGTAGCGGTGGGTACGGGGCGGATCGCCCTCCGTTACACCATCGAGTGACACGGTGTCCGGGTTCGTCCCCGCGCCGTGTTGACGCCCGGGGGGGAGGGGGTACGGGCGGAGCCCGCCGGACCGGGGAGGGTCCGACGGGCTCCGGTGGGTTCGCTCGCTGATCGCTCGCTTGCGGGGTCCGCTTGCTGCGTTCGCTCGTTGCGTCCGCTCGCTGCGTTCGTGCGTGGGCTGGGCTGCGTCAGTCGCAGACGCTCAGGCGCTTGCCGGTGCTGGTCGCGAAGACGTGGACCTCGTTGGCGATCGGCACCACGTGGACGGTCTCGCCGCGGGCCGGGATCTGGCGGCCGGGGACGCGGACGACCAGCTCCTTGTCCTCGCCGCCGATCTTGGTGGTGCCGTAGACGAAGCCGTCCGAGCCGAGCTCCTCGACCACGTTCACGGTCACCGCGACGCCCTCGATGCCGCCCGAGGGGACGATCTCGAAGTGCTCGGGGCGGATGCCGACGGTCACCGTCTTGTCGGTGCCGGCGCCGGCCAGGTTCTCGCGCGAGATGTTGACGACCGAGCCGCCGAACTTCACGCCGCCGTCCACCAGCGGCACCTCGACCAGGTTCATGGCCGGCGAGCCGATGAAGCCGGCCACGAACAGGTTGGCGGGCTTGTCGTACATGTTGCGCGGGGTGTCGACCTGCTGCAGCAGACCGTCCTTGAGCACCGCGACCCGGTCGCCCATGGTGAGCGCCTCGGTCTGGTCGTGGGTGACGTACACCGTGGTGATGCCCAGGCGGCGCTGCAGGCCGGCGATCTGGGTACGGGTCGAGACGCGGAGCTTGGCGTCCAGGTTCGACAGCGGCTCGTCCATCAGGAAGACCTGCGGCTGGCGGACGATCGCGCGGCCCATCGCGACGCGCTGGCGTTGACCGCCGGAGAGCGCCTTCGGCTTGCGGTCCAGGTACTCGGTGAGGTCGAGGATCTTCGCGGCCTCCTCGACCTTGGTGCGGATCTCCGACTTGTTCACGCCGGCGATCTTGAGCGCGAAGCCCATGTTCTCCGCGACGGTCATGTGCGGGTAGAGCGCGTAGTTCTGGAACACCATCGCGATGTCCCGGTCCTTCGGCGGCAGGTGCGTGACGTCCCGGTCACCGATCCGGATCGCGCCGCTGTTGACGTCCTCCAGGCCGGCCAGCATGCGCAGGCTGGTCGACTTGCCGCAGCCCGAGGGGCCGACCAGCACGAGGAACTCGCCGTCCGCGATCTCCAGGTCCAGCGCGTCCACCGAGGGCTTGTCGGCCCCGGGGTAGATACGGGTCGCCTGGTCGTACGTGACAGAAGCCATGGTTGTTGCTCTCCTTCACCGGCAGGAACGTGCCGGACGATCCGAGTAAAGGGGGTGTAGTTGTCCGTCGTCCCGTCAGTGGTCTGAACCACTACACGAAGCCGACTCCCGGCGACGCTACCTGCGGTTCCGCGGCTTGTCAGCCCCCACCGGCCCGATTTCGGCATCGGTTCCATCACGCCCGCCCCGCCCCACCAACCCCCGGATATCCCACCACCCCGCCAGCCCGGCCCGGTAGACTGCCCCCGGTGCCGCCGTGATACCTCGCGGACGGCCACCGTGCCTCCTTAGCTCAGCTGGCCAGAGCACCGCTCTTGTAAAGCGGGGGTCGTCGGTTCGAACCCGACAGGGGGCTCCGTGTGGGAAGGGCCGGTCCGACGTGTTGTCGGGCCGGCCCTTCGGCGTTCGGGGGAGGGGGTGTCAGTCCGGTGGGAGGGTCAGGGTGGCGAGGGCGCCGCCGGTGGGGTGGTTGGTGAAGGTGAGGGTGGCGCCGATGACGCGGGCGTGGCCGGTGGCGATGGTGAGGCCGAGGCCGTGGCCGCGGCCGCGTTCGGGGACGTTGGTGCGGAAGCGCTGGGGGCCGTGCCGGAGCAGGTCGTCGGGGTAGCCGGGGCCGTGGTCGCGGACGGTGATGCGGGGGCCGTCGACGCGGAGGTGGACGGGGGCGGCGCCGTGGCGGTGGGCGTTGAGGAGCAGGTTGCCGAGGATGCGGTCCAGCCGGCGCAGGTCGGTGCGGACCTGCCGGTCGGCGGTGACCTCGACGGTGACGTCCAGTCCGGTGAGGGAGACGGTTCGGCGCACGGCGCGTTCCAGGGGGACGGCGGCGAGGTCGGGGGACTCGGCGTCGGCGTCCAGGCGGGAGACCTCCAGGAGGTCCTCGACCAGGACGCGCAGGGCCTGGACCCGGTTCTGGACGAGCTGGGTGGGGCGGCCGGGCGGCAGCAGTTCGGCGGCGGTGACCAGGCCGGTGAGCGGGGTGCGCAGCTCGTGGGCGACGTCCGCGGTGAAGCGCTGCTCGTCGGCCAGACGGCGGTGCAGGGTGCGGGACATCAGGTCGACGGCGGCGGCGAGGTCGGCGACCTCGTCCTTGCCGTCGACGAGTTCGCCGATCCGGGTGTCCGTCCCGCCGGCGGCGATGCCCCGGGCGGCGGTGGCGGCCGTGCGCAGGCGGCGGCTGATCCGGTCCGCGACGAGGACGCCGGCCAGCACGGTGGTGAAGACCGCGGCGACGACGGTGAGCAGGATGATCCGGTCCAGGTCGGCGATGGCCTGCCGGTCCTGGGTGAAGTCCACCCGTACGGAGACCACTCCGTCCGGGACCGGGCCGGCCGCCCACATCGATTCGCCCGTCCCGTCGGCCGCGAGCAGCGTGCCCTGCCGGCCGCTGCGGGCCAGGGTGCGCAGCCGGTCGGGGAGGGCGGGGTCGTCGGTCGCGGCGGCCCGGCCGGCCACCTCGCGGTTGTCGGCGTAGCCGGTCAGGGCCGAGTCGAGGGCGGTGAGCGCGGCGGCGCGGGCCTGGTCGACGTGCTGACGGATCATCGCCTGGTGGACCAGCAGGCCGACGGCCACGGCGACCAGGACGGAGATGGCGGCGACGGCGGTGGCGATCTGGCGGCGCAGGGTCATGCGGGGCGCCGCAGCTTGTAGCCGAAACCGCGGACGGTCTCGATCCGGCCGGAGCCGATCTTGGCGCGCAGCCGCTGCACGTGGACGTCCACGACCCGGGTGTCGGCGCCCCACTCGTAGTCCCAGACCCGTTCGAGCAGGGTGGAGCGCTCCAGCACGATGCCGGGCGCGGCGGTGAACTCCAGCAGCAGCCGCAGTTCGGTGGGGGTGAGCGGGACGAGGCGGCCGTCCACCCGTACCTCCATGCTGTCGGTGTCCACCAGCAGCCCGTCGAAGGTGCGGACGGCGGTGGAGGGCGCGGGCACCGCGGCGTCCGGCGGCAGCGGTGGGTGGGCGGCGGGCGGGGCCGGCGGTGCGTCCGCGGACGGCGCAGCCGGGGCGGGTGGCGCGTCGGTCGCCGGGACGACGCGGATGCGGCGCAGCACCGTCCGGATCCGGGCGACCAGGACGGCGCTCTCGAAGGGCTTGACGACGTAGTCGTCCGCGCCGGCCTCCAGGCCGGAGACCACGTCCACCGGGTCGGTGCGCGCCGACATCATCAGGATCGGCAGCTGGCTCTCCTCGCGGATCCGGCGGCAGAGGCCGACCCCGTCGAGCAGCGGCAGCATGACGTCCAGCAGGAGCAGGTCGGGCCGGACGGCGTGGAAGGCCTCCAGCCCCTCCAGGCCGTCGGCGGCCGTGGTGACCGGGAAGCCGTAGCGCTCCAGGGCCATCCGGGTGGCCTCCCGGATCACCTCGTCGTCCTCGACCAGGAGGATGTGCGGGTGCGCGGGCGTGGTGGCGGCGGGGATCATCGCTTCGGCTCCGGGGACACGGCGGGGGCGGAGGGCTGGGCGGTGGGCTGGGCGGTCGTCCGGGGTGCGCGCGGGGACGGGACGGCCGCGCCGGGGGCCGGTTCCGGCGATCCGGTCGGACGGGGGCCGACGGCCGGGGACGCGGCGGACTTGGGGGTGGCGGTGGGCGGGGCGGGGTCGGCGCCGGTGGGCGGCAGCACGCCGAGCCCCACGTCCTTCCGCTCCTGCAGGACGAGCCGGAGCCCGTCCCAGTGGTAGTTGCTGCTGGTGCGGACGTAGAGGCTGGTCGACTCGTACAGCCACAGGTCGGAGCCGATGGTCTCGGCCCTGAAGGCCGACTGGACCTGCACCCGCAGGACGGGCAGGAGGCGGTCCTCGGCGAGGGCGAGGGTGTAGACGTGCAGCACCACCGGCCCGGGCGTGACGACGGTGGTGATCATCGAGAGCCGGCCGTCGCCGGTGAGGTCGCGGAACTCGGGGGCGCGGACCTCGCACCCGGTGCAGGAGTCGAGCGCCTGGCGCTCCTCCCGGCTCAGCGACGGGTCCTTGGCGAGGACGGTGCGGACGTCGACCGCGGTGATGTCGCGCCCGGGGACGGTCAGGTCCGGTACGGGCTGCGGCGCCTGGGCGGTGCCGCCGGTCCCGGTGGGGGACGGAGCCGGCGCCGGTGAGGCGGCGAGGTTCGGCCAGAGCGGCCGGGGGACGGGCGGCCGCGTGACGGTCCGGGCCGGGCCGTGGTCCTGCAGGTCACCGGGGGTGGCCCGGCCGAACGCCAGGGCGGCGAGGGCGAGGAGGACGGCCAGGCCGGCCAGGGCCGCCACGGGGACGGCGCCGGGCCGGCGGCGGGGTGGGGGTGTTGCTGCCACGGTCGGTGCTCGTCCTCCTGGTCTGCGGCGCGGTGCCGTTCGTCGCCCCCGTGGCCGTCCTGCTGGTAGGTCGCCCGGACGGCGGCCGGCGGTTCCGGACGGGGCGGAAGGCCCCAGCGGGGTGGCCGGGCCCCGGCGGGGTGGCCGGGGTGGCCGGGCCCCGGCGCGGGTCAGGCCGGGTCCGCCAGCACGATGATGTTGTCCGTCCAGTGGCCGTCCGAACCGATCCGCCCGCCGCAGGTGATCACCCGCAGCGCGGGGGCGGGCGTGTCGCCGTAGACCTGCTCGGTGGGGAAGCTGTCCTTGGCGGCCTGGAGCAGCGTCCGCACCTTGAAGTCCACGGTGCTGCCGTCCGCCCGCCGGACGTGGATCGGGTCGCCGGGCCGCAGCTTCGGCAGCTGCCGGAAGACCGCCGGGCCGTGCACGGTGTCGTAGTGCCCGATCAGGACGGCGGGCCCGGTCTCGCCCGGGGTGGGGCCGTTGCGGTACCAGCCGACCTCGTCGCCGCGGTCGGCCGGCGGCACCTGGACCGTACCGTCGGCGTTCAGACCGAGGTCGGCCACCGGCGCGTCCACCCCGGCGGTGGGGATCAGCAGGCGGGTCGGGGGCGAGGGCGCGAGGGGCTTCGGGGCGGTGGCGGCGGGCGTCGCGGCGGTCCCGGTGGCGGGCGCCGTCGGTGCGGTGTCGGTGCTGCCGTGGCCGGAGGCCTCGATCCGCACCACCGGGGTCTCCCGGCCGGACAGGGCCAGCGACGCGCCCAGCACCAGGCAGAGCAGTCCCGCCGTGCCGAAGGCCGTACGGCGCAGGGCGCTCGGAGCGGGTCGGGCGGCGCGGCGCCGCCCGCGTGCGCGCCTGTGCCGTACGTCGCGCGGGTCTTCGCGCCGGTCTGCGCGCGAGTTTGCACGCTGCTCTGCGTGCTGCTCCGCGTGCCGGTCTTCGCGCGGGTCTTCGTGTCGGTCTCCGTGTCCGCGTGCGCGGCCGCGCCCGGCTCCGCCGCGGGCCGCCTGCCCGGCTCCGGCGAGGTCGCGGCTGCCGGTCCCCGCCGCGGGGGCGGCCCCGGCGCCGTCCCCCCGACCGGCCGGATGCGGGGGGACGGCGCCGGGGTGCCCGGCGGACTCGGGACCGGTGTCAGCCGCGCGCACCGGAGCGGCGGCGCAGGACGGCGAAGCCCAGCGCCCCGGCACCGATGGCCGCGACGGCGCCGCCGCCGGCGAGCATCAGGCCGGAGCCGTCGGTGGCACCGGAGCCGTCGCCGGCCTGCGCGGCGCCCTTCGGCACCTCGCGGACCTGCGGCTGGGTGCCGTTGGGGGCCTGCGGAGCGGGCACGGCCTTCGGGGACTCCGCGCCGCGGGCCGGGGAGGGGGTGGCGACGGGGGCCGGAGCCTTCGGGTCGGCCGGTGCCGGGGTGGCGGTCGGCACGGCGGCCGCAGCCGGCGAGGCGACGACGCCCGGGGTGGGCGTGGCGGTCTTCGGCGCGCCGTCGGCCCAGGCCTGGCCGCCGGTGACGGCGGCCAGCAGCGCGGCGCCGGTCAGGGCGCAGGCCGCCAGGACACGGCGGGCGGGCGTGCGGTCGGTACGGCTCCTGCTCATGCGGTGTTCTCCATCTGCATCGGTGGGGTACGTCGGTCGCGCTCGTGGCCGAGGACGTTCGCGGTCGGCGCCGGACGCGCACGTCCTCGTCGCGGACGCCCTCCGGCCGGTGGGCCGGGTGCCGGTGCCGGGGACCGGCAGGTCCGGCCCCGCTGGTTCGGTCGGCCCGTTCGGCCGGGGCGTCGACAGTGACGGTAGGAGGGCCGTGTCGCGGTCCTCGGCCGGTCGTGTCACGGCGGCCCATCGGGTGTGTAACGGCCGCCAGCCGTCCCGTCACGTCCGGTTCGCGAAGGCCGCCGAATCGCATCGACGGCCGGTGAGTGCTCCCGCCCGCCGGCGCGTATCCCTGGGTGGGGATCGAACGACCTACAGAGAGGTGGCAGTGATGAGCATGCTGGCCAACCTGGTGCCGGCGATGCGGCATCCGCGGAAGCGGACCGGTACCGGCAAGGAGACCAGGACCTCGAAGACCAACGACCGTCGTCGCCGCCGTCGTCATGGAAGCAACTCGCGGCACTGACGGCTCCGCCGTCCTGTCAGGGCCGGGCCGGCAACGGCCCGGCCACTTCCCTCGGGCTGGACTCGTCCCGTGTGGTCACTGCGGCGGCTGACAGCCGTCGGCACCGCCGGCACCGTCGCCACGGGTGACGGCGACGGCCGGGCGGCCCCGGTCGTCGACCAGGCCCCGGTCGTGCCGCTGCGGCGGACCTTCGGACGGTTCTGGCCCTACACCCGCGGGGGTCGGCGCTGGCTGGCCCTGTTGCTGGGGTTCGTCCTGCTCGGGCCGGTGGTCGACGCGGCCGCGATCTGGCTGTTCAAGGTCGTCGTCGACGAGGTGCTGGTGCCGCGCAGGCTCGGGCTGTTCCTGCCGGTCGCGCTCGGCTACGCCGGGCTGACGCTGGTGGCAGGGGGCCTGCGCTTCGCCGACGAGACGACCTCCACCTGGGTCAGCGAGCGCTTCCTGCTCGCCCTGCGCACGGACGTGTTCCGACACCTGCAGGGCCTCTCGCTGGGTTTCTTCGAGCGGCGGCGGCTCGGCGACGTCCTGTCGCGGCTGACCGGGGACGTCGAGGCGGTCGAGACCTTCCTCCTCTCGGGCATCCTCGACGCGGTCGCGTACGTCGCCGAGCTCGCCGTCTTCCTCGGCGTGCTGTTCTACCTGCGGTGGGACCTCGCCGCCGCGGCCCTCGTCGTCGGGCCGGTGTTCTGGTTCACCGCGCGGCGCTTCTCGGTGCGGGTGAAGGCCGCCTCGCGGGAGCGGCGGCGGCGCAGCGGCTCGGTGAGCGCGCTCGCCGAGGAGACCCTGGAGAACATCGCCCTGGTGCAGGCGTACAACCGGCAGGACTGGGAGCAGGAACGGTTCCGCCGGGAGAGCCAGGCACGGTTCCGGGCGACCATGGCCGCGACCCGGCTGCGGGCGCTGTTCGCACCGATCGTCGAGCTGCTGGAACTGTTCGGCGCGCTGACCGTGCTCGGGCTGGGCGCCTGGGAGCTCGCGAGCGGCCGCCTGACGCTCGGCGAACTCCTCGTCTTCGTTGCTCTGTTGAGCCGGCTGTACGGCCCGATCCGGGGGATCTCGCGGCTCAGCAACGGTTTCTACTCGGCCTCGGCCGCCGCCGAGCGGATCATCGAACTGCTCGACCAGCGGCCGCAGGTGGCCGACCCGCCGACGCCGCTGCGCCCCCGCCGGATCCGTGGCGCGGTGGCCTTCGACCGGGTGTGGTTCCGCTACCCGGGCACGACCAGGGTGGCGCTGTTCGACGCGTCCTTCCACGCCGAACCGGGCGAGACGGTGGCCCTGGTGGGGGAGAGCGGGGCCGGCAAGTCGACGATCGCCAAGCTGCTGTTGCGCTTCTACGACCCGGAGCGCGGGGCCGTCCGGCTCGACGGCATCGACCTGCGCGAATTCGCCCTGGCCGACCTGCGGGAGCACATCGGGGTCCTGCTGCAGGAGACCCTGGTGATCCACGGCACCGTCCGGGAGAACATCGCCTACGGGCGGCCGGGCGCGACCGACGCCCAGGTCGTCGCGGCCGCGAAGGCGGCGGACGCCCACGAGTTCGTCAGCCGGCTGCCGGACGGCTACGACACGCTGGTGGGCCGGCAGGGCGGCCTGCTCTCCGGCGGGCAGCGGCAGCGGATCGCCATCGCCCGCGCGATGGTCCGGGACGCGCCCGTCCTACTGCTGGACGAGCCGACGACCGGGTTGGACGTGGAGTCGGGGCGGCGGATCCTGGAGCCGCTCGGGCGGCTGATGAGCGGCCGGACGACGATCATCATCTCGCACGACCTGCTGACCGTACGGAAGGCGGACCGGATCGTGCTGCTCCGCGGCGGCTGCGTCGCCGCCTGCGGCACCCACCGCGAGCTGCTGGCCGCCGACGACGGCTACGCCCGGCTCGACCGGCTGCACCACCCACCGCTCCAGGAGGTGCCCCGATGAGCACCCGTCAGCCGCTTCCCCCGGGTGCGCCCATCGCCCCCGGCTACCAGGTCCTGGCGCACCTGTGCCGCACCGGCTGGCTCGACGTGTACGACTGCTGGAGCGAGGAGCGGGACTGCCGCTGCGTGGTCAAGGTGCTCCGGCCCGACCGCCGCCGCGAACGCCGGCTGCGCGAGCGCCTGCTCCGCGAGGGCCGCTGGCTGGCCGAGTTCACCCACCCGCACCTGGTGCGCGGCTACGGCACGGGCGAGCGCCCGCAGCCGTACGCGGTACTCGAAACCCTCACCGGCGAGACCCTCGCCCACCTGCTGGACACCCGACCGCGCCGGCCGGCCGCCACCGACCTGGCGGTGCTCGGGCTGCACCTCTGCTCGGCGATCCGCTACCTGCACCGGCAGGGCCTGCTGCACCTCGACCTCAAGCCCTCCAACATCGTGATCGACTGCCGCCACGCCAAGGTGCTCGACCTCAGCATCGCCCGGCCCCCGGGGCCGGGCACGCCCGGCATCGGCACGGACGGCTACCTCGCCCCCGAGCAGGCCTCCGGCGGTCTGCTCACGGCGGCCACCGACGTCTGGGGCATCGGCGTCACCCTCTACGAGGCCGCCACCGGCACCGAGCCCTTCCCCGGACCGTCGCCGCACGGCCCCGTCCCCCCGGTGACCCGTGGCCGCCGCCTCCCGCGCCCCCTCGCCGTCGCCATCGACGGCTGCCTCCGCCTCGCCCCGGAGGACCGGCCGGGCCTGCCGCAACTGGCGGACTCCCTGGACGAGTTGCTCGACCGCGGGCGGCGCGCGGTGCCGCCGGAGGAGCAGTCGGAGGAGCAGTCGCCGGAGGAGCGGTCGGAGGAGTAGTCGGAGAAGCATCCGCACCGGGCGGCCGGGTGACCTCGTTCGGCGTGCTCGGGTCCTTCGCGCTCGGCCCGCTCGGCCCGCTCGGCCCGCTCGGCCCGCTCGGCCTGCTCGGCCTGGCGCTGGCGGGCCCGCTGGGGAGCCGATTTGGCGTGGACACGCAACTCGTGTTCGGATCAGTCTGGCAACTGACGGCCGGAGCCGTAGTGTTGGGCATACCGGCCGTACGGAACCGCCGCTGGGAGGAGGGCTCGGAGTACTGACCAACCCCTCGGACGGCTCCGGGGCGCACCCCCGGCCCCAGGTGCGGCCCACCGCGCACCACGCCCGGCCGGCCCCGGAGTGCAACAGGCTGCCCCACCCGCGCACGCACGCCTCCGCGGCGGGCGGGGCGGCCGACCCGGTCGTACCGTGGAGGGTGCGGGGGGTGACGGAGGAGGTCGACCAATGCCCGGATCGCTCACCATCAGCCACCACGAGTCCGCGGTCACCCTGGACCACACGGACGCCGAACGGCTCGCCGTCGTACTGGCCGAAATGGCCTACCTGCTGGAGATCCCGGGGCCGAACCGGATCAACGAGGCGCAGCTCGCCCTGCTGTGCGAGGGCCGCACCCCCGACCGCGCCGAGCTGGCGCACTGGGCCCAGGCGCTCGCCACCCAGCTGAAGGGACGGCTCTGACAGGAGCCGACCACCGCCGACCGGCCGGCCGCCCAGCCGATGACGCGCGGGGCGGGGGCGCCCGGCCGCCGTACGATGACGCGCGGGGCGGGGACGCCCCCCGGGTGCCGGGGTGGCCGGCGGCCGGTCCGGCGGAGGGTGGGGGCCCGAGCGTGCCGCAGTCCTGGTCGATGTCCTGGCTGACCGTGCCGACGCCACTGCCCAGCGGACCGATGCACGTCGCGGTGACCCCGCTGGGCGTGGCGGCAGCCGGCTACGGCGGGCACGACGGCGAGGCGCCGCCGTGCACCGACGAATCGAAGATCGCCGCCGTCACTGAGCGGATCGGCGCCTACCTGGCGGGCCGCACCCACGAGTTGGGCCTGCCGATCGACTGGAGCCTGAGTTCCGGCCCGCACCGCGCCGTCCTGCAGACGCTCTGGCGCGAGGTGCCCTACGGCCGGACGGTGACGTACGGCGAACTGGCGACCCGCAGCGGGGTGTTCGAGGACGTCACCGAGCCCGGTCTGGCCGCCCGGACGGTCGGGCAGATGATGGCCGCCAACCCC
The DNA here is from genome assembly GCF_040303045.1 of Kitasatospora sp. NPDC096140. NCBI lineage: Bacteria > Bacillati > Actinomycetota > Actinomycetes > Kitasatosporales > Streptomycetaceae > Kitasatospora > Kitasatospora sp. NPDC096140. Next base: position 173,184 of record NZ_JBEOUW010000011.1, on the reverse strand, counting down.
GTCCCCCTGCTGGTGCCCTGTCACCGGGTGGTGGCGGCGGACGGGATCGGCGGTTTCGGCGGCGGCCGGGTCGGGATCGAGGTGAAGCGCTGGCTGCTCACCCTGGAAGGGGTGCTGGAGCCGACGCTCGACTGGAACGGGCCGTTGTAGCGGGGGTAGGGGGAGTGGGAGTAGGGGGTGTGGGGGAGTGGGGGTGCGGGGGTGCGGGGAAAGGCAGCCACGCCGCTGCTCCGAGTGTCAAGGGGTGGCGCGGGTGAGGGGGTGGATGGGGGAAGATGAGGTGCCGGATCCCGGTATGTTCGAATAAATAGTCGAACAAATATCGATCAGGTGATCTATTCGTACTATTTGTTTGGCTATTCCGAACCACTCGAACGAGTGATTGCGAGCTGCCCTCGAATGGGCCCACCATGAAGCTGCAACACGAATGTGCAAGGCGACACTTCATCGGGTATCGGGTATGCGAAGGGCTCCCCTCATGTCGACCGAAACCAATGCCGGTATTCCTGCGCCGGGCGCGCAGACGGAGATCCGGCAGCAGCAGAGTCTGAGCACGGCGGGCGCGAGGAACCTCGCGACGACCACCAAGTCCGCGCCGCAGATGCAGGGCATCAGCCCGCGCTGGCTGCTCAGGAAGCTGCCCTGGGTGCAGGTGTCCGGCGGCACCTACCGGGTCAACCGCCGCCTGCGCTACTCGGTCGGCCGGGGCCGGGTGGGCTTCGTCAAGACCGGCGCCGAGGTGCGGATCGTCCCGCCGACGCTCGGCGAGATGCCGGTGCTGCGCGGCTTCCAGGACGACGCGGTGCTGGAGGAACTGGCCGCGCGCTTCGTGCAGCGGGAGGTCGAGCCGGGGGACGTCCTGGTCGAGGCCGGCACGCCGATCACCGAGGTGTTCGTGATCGCGCACGGCAAGCTCGACCGGATGGGCACCGGCAAGTACGGCGAGGAGACGGTGGTCGGCACTCTCGCCGACGGCGACCACCTCGGTGACGAAGCGGTCCAGCAGGGCGGCGGCACCTGGCCGTACACCGTTCGCGCCGCGACCTCCGGCACCGTGATGGCGCTGTCCTGGCCCTCCTTCCAGGAGCTGCACGACCGCTCCGAGGCGCTGCAGCTGCAGGTCATCGAGTACCTGAACGGCTTCCAGCAGGCGCAGAACAAGCACGGCGAGGCCGCGATCGACCTCTCCGCCGGCCACCAGGGCGAGTACGAACTGCCCGGCGCCTTCGTGGACTACGAGCTCAAGCCCCGCGAGTACGAGCTGAGCGTCGCGCAGACCATCCTCAAGGTGCACAGCCGCGTCGCCGACCTCTACAACCAGCCGATGAACCAGACCGAGCACCAGCTCCGGCTGACCATCGAGGCCCTGCGCGAGCGCCAGGAGCACGAGCTCGTCAACAACCCCGAGTTCGGCCTGCTGGAGAACGCCGCGTACGACCAGCGGATCCAGACCCACTCCGGCCCGCCCACCCCGGACGACATGGACGAGCTGCTCAGCCGCCGGCGCAGCACCAAGATGTTCCTGGCCCACCCCCGGGCCATCGCGGCCTTCGGCCGGGAGCTCAACAAGCGCGGCATCAACCCGGGCACGGTCGAGGTCGAGGGCCGGCACGTCATGTCCTGGCGCGGCGTGCCGGTCTTCCCGTGCAACAAGATCCCGATCGTCGGCGGGAGCACCAGCTCGATCATCGCGATGCGAATCGGCGAGGACAACCAGGGTGTCATCGGGCTGCACCAGACCGGAATTCCGGACGAATACCAGCCGAGCCTTTCGGTGCGGTTCATGGGAATCGACGACAAGGCCATCATTTCCTACCTGGTGACCGCCTACTACTCCGCCGCGATCCTGGTGCCGGACGCGGTCGGCGTCCTGGAGAACGTGGACATCGCGCAGCACTGACGGCTCCGGCGGGGCCGATCGGAGATCCGCGCCGTCCGGCCGGGGGTGCCCGCTGCACCCCGGCCGGCGGCGTGCCCTCGCGCGTCCCGGCGCAGTTCGGCCGCGCCCGGCCGCGGCCCGCGTAGCTCCGGGTGCGTCCCGCGTACGTCCGCGTGCGTCCGGGGACGTCCCGCATACGTCCGGGTGCGCCCGGGGACGCCCGGGCCCGTGCCGCCCGTGCCGCCCGCGCCGTGCGCGGCCACCGAGTCGGCCGCCGCCGACACCCGCAGTGCGACCCCGGCCCGTCCGCGCCGGGCCATTCCACGACAGGCGCCAAGAAGGGGGAGACCCATGACGAGTCCCACGCTGGAGCGGGACCACAAAGAGGGACAGGAGGCGGCCGACATCCTGGCCCGCGCCCGCGCGCTGGTCGACCCGGTCATGCGGGCCGCCGTCGACTCGCTGCCCGGCACGATGCGCAAGGTCGCCGGCTACCACTTCGGCTGGTGGGAGGCGGACGGCACGCCCGCCACCGCCTCCGCCGGCAAGGCGATCCGCCCGGCCATGGTCCTCGCCGCCACCCAGGCCCTGGGCGGTACGCCCGGCGAGGCCGCCGCCGCGGCCGCCGCGGTGGAGCTGGTGCACAACTTCACCCTGCTCCACGACGACGTCATCGACCGGGACGACACCCGGCGCCACCGGCCCACCGCCTGGCGGGTGTTCGGCACCACCGAGGCCATCCTGGCCGGCGACGCCATGCACTCCCTCGCCCTGCGGCTGCTCGCCGAGGACACCCACCCCGCCGCCCACGGCTCGATCCGCCGGCTCGCCGACTGCGTGGTCGAGCTCTGCGAGGGCCAGCAGATCGACTGCGCCTTCGAACAGCGAAACGACGTCTCGCTGCCCGAGTGCCTGGCGATGGCGGAGGCCAAGACCGGTGCCCTGCTCGGCGCCGCCTGCGCGATCGGCGCCCTGTACGGCGGCGCGTCCGAGGAGGCGGCGCAGGCGATGGACGGCTTCGGCCGGGAGATCGGCCTGGCGTTCCAGCTGATCGACGACCTGATCGGCATCTGGGGGGACCCTGCGGTGACCGGCAAGCCGGTCGGCGCGGACCTGGTCGCCCGGAAGAAGTCGCTGCCGGTGGTCGCCGCGCTGGGTTCCGGGACCGTCGACGGTGCGCGGCTGGCCGAGCTGTACGCGCTCGAACGGCCGCTGAGCCAGGAAGAGTTGGCGCAGTGTGCGGCGGCCGTCGAGGGGGCCGGTGGGCGCGGGTGGGCGCAGGGGCAGTCCTGCGAGCGGATGGCCGCGGCGATGGCGCAGCTGGCCGCCGCCGTACCGGAGCCGTCCGCGGCGGACGAACTGCTGGCGCTCGCCGAGCTGGTCACGCGCCGGACGCACTGAGGGCGCCGTCGGTGCGTGGGAAGCCCCGCTCCGGGCTCGCAGCTCGTTGCGGAGTTGCTCTCGTGAACGCCCCGGGGGTGGTCGAGGGGGTGGCCGTCGGGGGGGGGTTGCGGGTGGCTCCGGCGGGGGGGCGCGGGTGGGGGTTGGTAAGTCGGCCGGGCCGACTTCCCACGCACCGGCCCCGGGCCGACCGTCGGCCTACCCCAGCGCGGCCAACAGCCTGCGCTCCTTGGCGGGTTCGATGCCCTGCCGCACGGCTGCGCCCGGCCGGCCCTTGCGCCCGTCGGCGTCGGTGTCCTCGGCGGGCCCGCGTTCCCGCAGCCACTCCCAGGTGTCCCGGGCCGTCTCGGCGAACGGCCGGCAGCGCAGCCCGGCGGCCTCCGCCCGGTTCGTGTCGGCGAGCCAGATGCCGGTCAGCTCGGGCAGGTCCGGGGCCCAGAGCGGGAGTTCGCTCCACGGCTCGACCCGGTCCGGCCCATCGGCGAGCAGCTTCGCGTCCGGGACCCAGACCAACTCGGTGTCCACGGCGCCCGCGACCGCCCGGCAGGTCTCCAGCCACTCGCCGAAGCTCAGCCGTCCGGGCGGCGCCGTGGTGAGGAACCGCCCCGCCGTCCGGGCCGTCAGCAGGTCCAGCCCGAAGACGGCGAAGTCCCGGACGTCGATCACCTGCATGGTCCGCTGCGGGTCCCCCGGGGCGAGCACCCGGCCGCCGCGCGCCATCCGCTCCAGCCACCAGGGCAGCCGGCCGCCGATCTCGTACGGCCCGATGAGCAGCCCGCTGTTGAGGACCAGCGAGCGCTCGGCGCCGAAGACCTCCAGCACCGCACGCTCGCAGCCGGCCTTCAGGGCCGGGCTGAACGGCTGGTCGGGCGGGGTGTCGGCGGGGCAGGGGTGCAGCGGGGAGTCCTCGTCGATCACCTGGTCGGGCCAGTCGGCGAAGGCGTGCACGGAGGAGACGACGGTGTAGTGCCCGGCTCGGTCGCGCAGCAGGTCCGCGGTGAGCGCGACCTGGGAGGGCTGCTGGGCGGAGGTGTCGACGACGGCGTCCCAGTGGCGGCCGTCGACCAGCCGGGCGATGTCCTCGGCGTTGTCGCGGTCGCCCCGGACGGCCTCGATTCCGGGCAGGTCGGTGGCGCTGCGGCCGCGGTTGAAGGTGGTCACCAGGTGGCCTCGGGACAGGGCCTCGGCGGCGTAGGCCCGGCCGAGGAAGGACGAGCCGCCGAGCAGGAGGATCTTCATACCGCCCACCCTCTCCCAGTCGTTCCACCCGTACGCCCGGATTAGCGCAGGGCAGATCCTGCGGTGCGGGCCCGGTGCGGGTCCGGTGCGGGCCCGGTGCGGGGCGCACCGTGGCGGTGCCGACGGGCGTCCGATCCGAAGTGCCGCCCCCTCCCGGCCCACTTAGCATCCGATCTGTAGCGGTCTGTGGAGATTCGGACTGATTCGACAGTGGACTGATTCGGCACTGGGAGAGCGACAGCATGGTCAACCCGGCACTCGTGGACCCGGCCACCGTCCGCGCGACCGCCGCCGAAGCCTGGATCCGCGCCCAACCGATCCTGCGCACCTACCGTGCCCTGTACGCCCAGGCCCTGGACGACGCGGACCCCTCGTACGTCGGCGGCTTCGGGGTCTTCCGCCACCGTCCGCAGCCGCCCACCCCCGCCGACACGCCGGCCGAGGCCCCCGGTGTCACCCTCGCCGCCGCCGGTACCACGGGCACCGCCGTCGCCGTCGCCGTCGCCGTCGCTGTCGCCACCTCCACCGACACCGTCACCGCCACCTCCACCGCCACCGCCACCTCCACCGTCCTCGGCGACGAGGCCGGGGACACGCCGTACTCCCGGGCCTGGCTCGACCTGCGCACCGAACCCTGGGTGCTCACCGTCCCCGCCGAGGACCGCTACCGCGTCCTCCCGGTGCAGGAACTGGACACCGTGTACGCCGGCTTCATCGGTTCCCGGACCACCGGCCCGGAGGCCGGCGACCACCTGGTAGCCGGCCCCGACTGGCGGGGCGAGCCCCCACCCGGCATCCGCAGCGTGATCCGCACCGCCACCCGACTGGTCGGCATCCTCGGCCGCACCCGGCTGACCGGGAACACCCCCGCCGAGGTCGCCGAACTCGCCGCCGTCCAGGAGCAGTACCGCCTGCGCCCGCTGCACGAGTACGCCGGAACGCCCGCGCCGCCGCCCGCACCGGATCCGGTCTGGCCGGTCTGGCGCGAGGAGGTCCCGGACGGCCTTGAGTTCCTCGCCTTCCTCGACTTCCTGCTCGGCTTCTTCCCGGCGGCCGGCCCCGTCCCGCTGCCGCCCGCCGAGACCGACCTGCGCGGCCGCCTCGTGGACCTCGGCGTCGACGGCCGCGGCGAGTTCGAGCCCGCCACCCTCCCGCTGGAACTGCGCACCGAGATCGAACGCGGCATCGCCGACGGCCGGGCTCAGCTGACGCACGCCATCGCCGGACTCCGCGACCGCACCGGGCTGTTCGGCACCCGGGACCGGATCGGCGCGGACTTCCTCCGGCAGGCCGTCGGCGCCGCGACCGAACTCCACGGGCTCCCCACCGAGGAAGCCTGGTACGGCCGTTGGGAAGCGGACAGTGCGGGCCGCCGCCCACCGGACGCCGCCGACCACGACCACGTCATCCGCTTCGCGCCGGACGCGCTGCCGCCGGCCCGCTCCGGCTGGTCCGCCACTCTGTACGCGCTGCCGGACCACCGGCTGGTCGACAACACCCTGGACCGCTACGCGATCGGCGACCGCACCCCCGGCCTGGTCCGCGACCCGGACGGCGGACTGACCCTCTACGTCCAGCACAAGCGACCCGCCGCCGCCGACCACTCCGCCAACTGGCTGCCCGCCCCGGACGGCCCGTTCACCGTCGTGCTCCGGCTCTACGGGCCGGACCCGGTCGTCCTCGACGGCCGCTGGCGGCTCCCGCCGCTCGACCCGCGCTGACCCCGACCCCGCTGACCCCGACCCGCCTGACCTCGACCCCTGCCGACTCCGACCCGTGCCGACCGACCGTACGAAGGACCCCCGATGAATCAGCCCGAGCTGGAGGCCCTGGCCGCCGACGCGTACGTCTACGGCTACCCGCTGGTCGCCGGCCTCACCATGGTCGAGCGCTTCACCAGGGGCGGCCTGGGCACCCTGCCGGCGGCGCCGTTCAACGACTTCAGCCACGCCACCCGGCTGGCCGGCCCGGCCGACGACTTCGTCTCGGTCAACAACGACACGATCTACTCGATCGCCCAGCTCGACCTCTCCGAGGGCCCGCAGGTCCTGCACGTCCCGGACACCGCGGGCTCCTACTACGTGCTGCAGGTCATCGACGCCTGGACGGACAACGTCGCCTACCTCGGCCGCCGGGCCACCGGTACCGGCGCGCAGACCTGGCTGATCGTCCCGCCCGGCTGGCACGGCACCCCGTCCGACCCGAACCGGGTGATCGAGCTGCCGACCACCGTCGGCACCGTGGTCGGCCGCTTCGCCTGCACCGGCCCGGAGGACCTGCCCCGGGTCAGGGCCCTGCAGTCGGCCCTCGTCCTGGAACCGCTGGAGCCCGGTGGCCTCGTCGCCGGACTGCCCGAGCCCGACCCGGACGTCCCCGAGCGGCTGGCCTTCTTCGAACGCCTGCGGGTGTGGATGCAGGCCTTCCCGCCGGCCACCGGGGACATCGAGTACCAGCGGCGCTTCGCCCCGCTCGGCCTGCTGGACGACGGCGCCTCGCCGTACCGGGCCGCCGTCCCCGAGTGGACGCTCTCCCTGGCCAAGGGCCTGGCCGCCGGCCGCGAACGGGTCGAGGACGCCACCCGCCCGCCGGAGGACCACCCACCCGGGGAGTGGCGCTCGGCGCTCCACCTCTTCGACTACAACACCGACCACCTCGGGCCCGGCACCCTGGACGACCCCGAGTGGCGGATCCCCGACCGCCGCGCCGCCTACCTCAGCCGCGCCGCCGCCGCCCGGGCCGGCCTCTGGGGCAACCACGCCTACGAGGCCTCGTACGCGATGACCTACGACGACTCCGACGGCCGCCCCCTCAGCGGCGCCAACACCTACACGCTGCGCTTCGACCGGCTGCCCCCGGCCGAGGCCTTCTGGTCCGTCACGATGTACTCCGTCCCGGACTACTACCTGGTGGAGAACCCGATCGACCGCTACTCGATCGGCGACCGCACCCCGGGCCTGGTCTACGGCGCCGACGGCTCGCTCACCCTGGCCCTCCAGCACGACCAACCCGAGGACCCGACCGCCGCCGCCAACTGGCTCCCCGTCCCGCCCGGCGAGTTCCGCCCCATCATCCGCCTCTACCAGCCCGAACCCCCGGTCCTGGACGGCACCTACCAGGTCCCCCCGATCCACCGCACCTGACGGGCGTCCCCCGACGCAGGCCCCCCCCCGACGCCGGCCCTCCGACGCCGGCCCCCGATGCAGGCCCCCCGGCGATCGCCCGCCGACGCAGGCCCAAGCCGCCTGCCCAAGCCGCCTGCCCGCGCGCCGCGCAGGGAAGGATTATGAAGACCGGTCTACATACTTCGCGGGGCGCATGCCTGCCAGGCCCGCGCGATGCGTGAGAAGTCGGACCGGCCGACTTCCTGTACACCGTGGTGATCGCCGCTATCGGATTATGACGACCGGTCTACATAGCTGGCCCGGGTGGCGGCCCGAGCGACCCGAGTGAGAAGTCGGCCTGGTCGACTTCTCGCGTACTCCCACATGTTGGCCAGGGGTGAATTATGCCGACCGGTCTACATATCCCGCGCACGCCAGGCGCCAGGGCTGGGCGGCGCACGAGAAGTCGGCCTGCTCGACTTCCTGCGCGTCCCCCCGTGTTCATGGGGGGCAAGATTATGATGCTCGGTCTACATATTCTCCCGCCGGATCCCGGGGCAGCGCGCGAAAAGTCGGCCTGGTCGACTTTCTGTGCAATGCGATGGTTCGGCGCGGGCTGGATTATGCCGACCGGTCTACATATTTGCCCCGGGGCGGCATCGGGCCCGGGGGTTGCGCGAGAAGTCGGTCAGACCGACTTCTCGCGCAACCCTCACGCCTACCTCGGGTGGCACTGCCGAAACGACGCCGCCTCTAATGCGCCGCCGTTGATGCCGTCGTCGACGCCGTCGGTGTTCCCGCCCCGGTCGGGCGCGGCGAGGGGCTGTTCGTCGCGGGAGCCGTCGGGGTGCCCGAGGGGGACGGGGAGCCGGACGGCGTGCCGGCCGGCGGTGTCGTCGACGGCGAGCCCGACGGGGAGGGTGCGCCCGTGGTGGTCGGCGAGGGGGAGTCCGTCGGCGGGGCGGACGTCGTCGGGGATGGGGCGGGAGGGGAGGAGGCCGAGCCGCCGCGGTTCTGTGGGCCGCCCTCCAGGGTGACCACCGCCTGCGAGGGCGGCAGTGCGATCCGGGCGGTCCAGTGCGTGGTCGGTGCGAGGTCCTCGTCCACGGTGACGATCACGGTGATCCGCTGGCCGGGCGCGAGCGTGCCGGAGTCGCGGCTGAGCCGGAGCCAGCCGGCGTCCGTCACCGCGTGCCAGCGGATCTCCGTGGTGCCTGAGTTGGTGAGGGTGAGGACCGTACGGCTGCCGTACTCGCCGGCCTCGACGGTGAGCAGTCCGGCCGGGGCCGGGTCGGGCGCACCCGGTCCGGAGGTCCGTTCGAGGACGGGGGCCGGGGCGGCGACCAGGGTCGGGCTGCCGAGCGGGGTGGCGCCGTGGGCCGGGACGGGGACCACGGCGCCCTGGAAGGTCAGTCGAGGAAAACCGGGAAGCAACGTTTCTGCAGCGTTGCCCCCGCCCGTCCCGGCCAACTCCAGCCCCGGCACCCCCGGTCCGCCCTGGCCGACCTGGCCCCCGCCCCCCGGCCACGGCTGTGGTGACCGCTGTCCGGCCGCCGGGCCTGCTTCGTTCACCTGTACCGCGGACACCGAGGCCGCCGCCCCCGACCCGCCACCCCGGTGCCCGGCCCAGAGCGCGACCACCGGCGCAGCCAGCACGGCCGCGAGCACACCCGTGGTCACCACCCGCCGACGGACCGCCAGTCCGCGCCCCGCGTCCGGGGCCCGGTGCCGGGGAAAGCCGCTCTGGTCGAACCGCAGCCCGGGCTCGGCCACCACACGGCCGAAGCCACCCGCGACACCGGCGACACCGGCGACGCCCGCGGCACCCGCGGCACCCGCGACACCGGCGACGCCCGCCCCACCAACGACACCCACAGCGCTCACGCCGCCCACGCCGCCCACGCCGCCCACTGCGCCCGCCGGAGCAGCCAGCAGCGGCAGCCCGGACAGCCCCGCCGCCCCCTTCGCCGCCTCGTCGGCCACCCGCTCCGCCGTCCCCCGGCAGGTCGGGCAGTCCACCACGTGCTGCACCAGCTCCCGCCGTAGCGCCGGGCCGAGCACCCAGTCCCGCCAGGACTCCGCCCCGGCCCCGCCGAGCCGGTCCAGCTCCGGGCAGCTGCCCACGCCGAGCACCAGCAGCGCCGCCCTGGTCCGGGCGACCTCGGCCTCCGCGCCGACCAGCAGCACACGGGTCCGCTCGAACGGCAGGCCCAGCACCGCCGCCACCTCCAGTGGCGTCAGCCGGTGCCGGACGGAAAGCTCCAGTGCCTCGCGCTGCTCGGGGTCGGTGCCGGCCGCCTCCGGCCAGGCGAGCGAGGCCAGCTCGCGCCGCCGCCGGGCCGTCTCGATCTCGCTCGGCTCGGCCCCCGGCGCCCGCCCGGCCGCCCGTCCGAACCCGGCCCCGTGCCCGGCCGCAACCCCGGCCCAGGCCGCGCCCCCACCGCCGCCCGAGGCCCCACCACCGCCCGGAGCCCCACCACCGCCCGGAGCCCCACCACCATCCACCACCCCGGCCCCGGCCCCGTCCGCGAGTCGCCGCAGGCAGCAGTACCGGGCCAGTGAGAACAGCCAGGCCCGTACCAGCCCGGGCTCGGCCAGCCGGGCGCCGTGCCGATGCGCCAGCTCACGGACCTCGCGCAGGGCGTCGGCGGCGGCGTCGTGCTCGCACAGCACCGAGAGGCAGTAGGTGAACAGGCCGTCCACCTGCCGGTCGTACGCCGCGAGCACGGCGGAGGCCTGCGGCCCGGCCGGCCCAACAGTTCGCGTTGTCACCCCTCCGACGGTAGGGAAGCCGGACCGCCCGACCCCGCCATTCGCCGCGTATGTACTTCTTTCGGGTAACAACATCGCCCATCTGTGTGGACGCGCGGCGAGCCCGGTGGCGGACCGCCGCTGTCGTACCCAGGCGCTACCGTGGGCCGCATGCCTCCGCGTTCCAAGACCACCGCCAAGCCGCGCCCCGCGTACCGCTGCACCGAGTGCGGCAACCAGCTGCCCAAGTGGGTCGGCCGCTGCCCGGAGTGCAACGCCTGGGGGACGGTCGAGGAGTACGGCGCGGTGCCGATCCGGACGACGGCCGCCGGTCCGGTCAGCGCCCCGGCCCGCCCGATCGCCCAGGTGGACGGCCAGGTCGCGACGGCCCGCTCGACGGGCGTCCCGGAGCTGGACCGGGTGCTCGGCGGCGGGCTGGTGCCCGGCGCGGTGGTGCTGCTGGCCGGTGAGCCCGGCGTCGGCAAGTCCACCCTGCTGCTGGACGTCGCGGCCAAGGCGGCCACCGACCGGCACCGCACGCTCTACGTCACCGGCGAGGAGTCGGCCGGCCAGGTCCGGCTGCGCGCCGACCGGATCAACGCCCTCTCCGAGCACCTCTACCTCGCCGCCGAGCAGGACCTCGGCGCGGTGCTGGGGCACATCGAGGCGGTCAACCCCGGCCTGCTGATCCTGGACTCGGTGCAGACCATCGCCTCCGCCGAGCTGGACGGCGCCCCCGGCGGCCCGGCCCAGGTCCGCGAGGTGGCGGGCGCGCTGATCCGGGCGTCCAAGGAGCGCGGCATGGCCACCCTGCTGGTCGGCCACGTGACCAAGGACGGCCAGATCGCCGGCCCGCGCCTGCTGGAGCACCTGGTGGACGTCGTGCTCAGCTTCGAGGGCGACCGGCACGCCCGGCTCCGCCTCATCCGCGGGGTCAAGAACCGCTACGGCGCCACCGACGAGGTGGGCTGCTTCGAGCTGCACGACGAGGGCATCGTCGGCCTGGCCGACCCGTCCGGCCTCTTCCTGACCAGGCGTGACAAGCCCGTCCCGGGCACCTGCCTCACCGTCACCCTGGAGGGCAAGCGCCCGCTGGTCGCGGAGGTGCAGGCGCTGATGGTGGATTCGCAGATCCCCTCGCCGCGCCGGACCACCTCGGGCCTGGAGTCGCCCCGGATCGCGATGATCCTGGCCGTGGTCGAGCGGCACGGCGGGGTGAAGCTCGGCAAGCAGGACATCTACACCGCGACGGTGGGCGGGGTGAAGCTGAGCGAGCCGTCCGCCGACCTCGCGGTGGCGCTCGCGGTGGCCAGCTCCTCCACCGACACCCCGCTGCCCAGCAACCTGGTGGCGATCGGCGAGGTCGGCCTGGCGGGCGAGGTGCGGCGGGTGACGGGCGTGCAGCGCCGGCTCGCCGAGGCGCACCGGCTGGGCTTCACCCACGCCCTGGTCCCGCCGGACCCGGGCAAGGTGCCGCCGGGCATGAAGGTGGTCGAGGTGTCCGACATCGGCGAGGCGCTGCGGGCCATCCCGGGCCGCCGCCGGGCCGCCGCCAAGCCGCGCGGCGAGGGGCGTACCGAGGGGCGTGCCGAGGGCCGTGCTGAGGCACCGTCGGCGCCGCCGGCCCCGCGCTCGGCCCGGGTCGCGGCCTACCCGGAGGAGCTGATGGACGGCTGGGAGCCGCTCGACTCCGACGAACTGCGCTGACCCAAGCCCTGCCGCAGCCGCACGCAGTTAGACTTTCCCCAGTCTCATTGGCCAGAAGGCAGTACCGAGCGGTACTGAGCGACAGAGCAACAGACCGCGGACCGGCGCACGGCGCGAGGCGCGCGGCACGGGGTCGACCGGAGGAGTCACGTGGCAGCCAGCGACCGGGGGGCGGACAAGGCCTCCCGTGAGGAGGCCCTGCTGCGGGCCTCCCTCACCGCCATCGCGCCCGGCACGGCGTTGCGTGACGGCCTGGAGCGGGTCCTGCGGGCCAACACCGGCGGCCTGATCGTGCTGGGCATCGACAAGACCGTCGAGTCCCTGTGCACCGGTGGCTTCGTCCTGGACGTCGAGTTCACCGCCACCCGGCTGCGCGAGCTGTGCAAGCTGGACGGCGCGGTGGTGCTCGACAAGGACATCACCAAGATCGTCCGCGCCGGTGTGCACCTGATGCCGGACTCGACCATCCCCACCGACGAGACCGGCACCCGCCACCGCACCGCCGAGCGGGTCAACCGGCAGACCGGCTACCCGGTGGTCGCGGTCTCGCACTCGATGCGGCTGATCGCGATGTACGTCAACGGCACCCGCCGGGTGCTGGAGGACTCCACCACCGTGCTGTCCCGCGCCAACCAGGCGCTGGCCACCCTGGAGCGCTACAAGTTGCGCCTGGACGAGGTGGCCGGCACGCTCTCCGCGCTGGAGATCGAGGACCTGGTGACGGTCCGGGACGTCACGGCCGTCGCCCAGCGCCTGGAGATGGTGCGGCTGATCGCCACCGAGATCGCCGGTTACGTGCTGGAACTCGGCATCGACGGCCGTCTGCTCTCGCTGCAGTTGGACGAGCTGATCGCGGGCGTGGAGCCGGAGCGCGAACTGGTCGCCCGGGACTACTTCCCGGAGCGGGCCGCCAAGAAGGGCCGGACGGTCAACGAGGTGCTGGCCGACCTGGAGGCGCTCACCCACGCCGAGCTGCTGGACCTGCAGACCGTCGCCAAGGCGCTCGGCTACTCGGGCACGCCGGAGTCCCTGGACTCCGCCGTCTCGCCGCGCGGCTACCGTCTGCTGGCGAAGATCCCGCGCCTGCCCAACACGGTGATAGAGCGCCTGGTCGAGCACTTCGGCGGCCTGCAGAAGCTGCTCGCCGCGAGCATCGACGACCTCCAGACGGTCGAGGGCGTCGGCGAGACCCGGGCCCGCTCGGTCCGCGAGGGCCTGTCCCGCCTTGCCGAATCGTCCATCCTGGAACGCTACGTCTGATCCGACGACGTGCGGACGGCCCCCGGGGAACGCTTCCCCGGGGGCCGTCCTGCGTCCGGGCCCCGGGTCACCGTTCCGGGAGCTCCGTAACCCCGGAACCCGTAACCCCGGGACCCGCGTAGCTCCGTAACCCCGTGGCCCCGGAACGCCGGAGCCCCCGGTCGCCGCGGCGACCGGGGGCTCCCGAACGGAGTCGACCGACCCTCAGTTGTCCAGCCGGATCGAGGTCCGCGCCGAGACCTTGTCCCCGGAGAGCCCGGTGAGCTCGGCGAGCACCACGTAGGTGCCGTTCGACGGCGGCGTCGGGTCGGCGGTCGCGCACTGCGGCTTGCTGCGGCTGCGGTCCCAGGTGAAGGTCTCGGTCTGGCTGCCGTTCGCCGCCAGCTGCACCCAGATGCTGCCCTTGTCGGCCGGGCAGTCGCCGGAGGACCAGACCCGCTCGCCGTTGCTGGCGCTCACGGTGATCGCGGAGGCGATCCGGCCCAGGTCCACCCGGCAGTTGGCGCCGGTGGAGTTCTTGACCGTCAGGGCGAGCCGCGGCTTGTCCTTGGGCTGGAACGAGTTCTGGGTGCCGGCCAGCTCCAGGGCGACCTGCGAGGAGGCGCAGACCGGAAGCGCCATGACCTCGGGCGTGTTGAACGCCGGGACGCCACCGCCGGAGCCACCGGCGCCGCCGGCGCCGCCCGCCGCGCCGCCACCGGTGCCACCGGCACCGCCGGAGCCACCCGAGCCGCCGGCGGGAGCCGGGTTGGCGCCGCCGGTCGAGCCGCCGCTGAGATTGACCTCGGTGCCGCCGCCGCCGGCCACCGGGCCGCCGCCGGAACCGCCCGAGCCGCCGCCCGGGCGCGCGGCGGGGCCGCTCGGTGAGGCGCCGGGCGTGATGGCCTGGGCAGGGGTCTGGCTCTGGGACGGAACGGCCTGTGCGGCCTTGCTCTGTGAGCCGCCGTCACCGCCTCCGCCCTGATCGGTCATCAGCCAGGCGATCAGGGCGATGACCGCCGCGACGGCGGCGAGCACGACGACGCGCCGACGCCAGTAGATCGAGGCCGGCAGCGGTCCCACGGGTTGACGCAGAGAGGGCACGACCAAACTCTACGAGACTGTGTGTGGCGATTGACTCACCAACACCGCACAGTCGTCCCTTCCTTCACATGATCCGCCATTTGATCCGTTCGAGGGAGCCCCGAAGGGCTGATTGTCCGGAACTTCTCCGGGACCCTCTCCGGAACTTCTCCGGGACGTTCTCCGAAACGTTCGCCGGCGTGACCTCCGCGGTGATCACCGGCGTGGTCTCCGTGATGCCGCCGGAGGGTCCTCCGATGGTCCTCCGATGGTCCTTCGATGGTCCTCCGGTGGTCCGGACCCCTCTGCTCCACTTCGGCCGGGTCGGAGGGCGTGGGAGGATCGAAGGGCCATGACTGCCATCACCGCCACCGCCGCCGCCGGGACCGACGACGCCCGGCTCCCGATGCCCCTGCCGCTGTTCCACTCGACCGTCCTGGACTGGTACGAGGCGACCAAGCGCGACCTGCCCTGGCGGGCCCCGGACGCGACGCCCTGGGCGGTCATGGTGAGCGAGTTCATGCTCCAGCAGACCCCGGTCAAGCGCGTGCTGCCCGCCTGGGAGGCGTGGATGACCCGCTGGCCGACCCCCGCCGACCTCGCCGCCGAGGCGGCCGGCGAGGCGGTCCGGATGTGGGGCCGGCTGGGCTACCCGCGCCGCGCGCTGCGGTTGCACGCGGCCGCGGTGGCGATCACCGAGGAGCACGGCGGCGAGGTCCCGGACGACCACGCCACGCTGCTCTCGCTGCCCGGGGTGGGGGAGTACACCGCCGCCGCGGTCGCCTCCTTCGCCTTCCGCCAGCGGCACGTGGTGCTGGACACCAACGTCCGGCGGGTCTTCGCCCGTGCGGTGACCGGCGTCGAGTACCCGGCCCAGGCCACCACCGCCGCCGAGCGCCGTACCGCCACCGCGCTGCTGCCCACCGATGCCGGGACCGCCGCCACCTGGGCGGTCGGTGTCATGGAGCTGGGCGCCCTGGTCTGCACCGCGCGCGGCCCGGAGTGCGGGGAGTGCCCGCTGTTCGCCGGCTGCGCCTGGCAGCGGGCCGGCCGCCCGCCGTACGAGGGTCCGGCCCGGCGCGGGCAGTCCTACGAGGGGACGGACCGCCAGGTGCGCGGCAAGCTGCTCGCGGTGCTGCGGGAGGCGCACGGCGAGGTCGAGCAGGCCCGGCTGGACGCGGTCTGGCCGGACGCGGTGCAGCGGGCCCGGGCCCTGGACGGCCTGGTCGCGGACGGCCTGGTCGAGCCGGTCGAGCAGGGTGTCTACCGCCTGCCGCAGTAGGACGGAACGACGGCGCCCCCGGGAGGAGGACCTCCCGGGGGCGCCGCGGTCGTGCCGGGTCGTGCGGTGCGGAGCGGGGACCGTCAGACGGCCGCCGCCTCCAGCGAGGCCTCGGCCGGCTTCTCGCCCTTGCCGGTGCCGCGCAGCGGCACCTCGCGCAGGAACAGCGCGGCGGCGATCGCGATCACGGCCACCCCGGCGCCCCACAGGAAGACGGTGTGCATGCCGTTGGACACCGCGTGGTGGTAGGCGTCCTGGATGTTCTCGGGGAGCTTGCGCAGGGCGGCCGGGCTCATCTGGCCCGGGTCCTTCACGCCGCCGCCGGCGGCCTGCTCGCCGAGCTTCTCCTTCATGGTGTCGGTCACCCGGTTGTTGAACAGGGCGCCGAACAGCGCGACACCGAAGGAACCGCCGATGGTGCGGAACAGGGTGGCGGTGGAGCTGGCCACGCCCATGTCCTTGAGCTCGACGCTGTTCTGCGCGACGAGCATGGTGATCTGCATCAGGAAGCCCATGCCGGCGCCGAGCACGACCATCCAGCAGGCCGAGGTGAAGCTGCTGGTCCCGACGCCCATGGTGGAGAGCAGGACCATGCCGGCGGTCATCACGATCGTGCCGATGATCGGGTAGATCCGGTACTTGCCGGTCTTGGTGACGGCCTGGCCGACCACCAGCGAGACGACCAGCATGCCGAACATCATCGGCATCAGCAGCAGGCCGGAGTTGGTCGCCGACGCGCCCTGGACGATCTGCTGGTAGAGGGGCAGGAAGACGGTCGAGCCGAACATCACGAAGCCGACGATGAAGCCGATGATCGAGACCAGGGTGAAGTTCAGGTTCTTGAACAGGGTCAGCGGGAGCATCGGCTCCTCGACCCGCTGCTCCACGTAGCAGAAGGCGATCAGCGAGGCGGCGGCGAGCGCGGCCAGGCCGAGGATCTGCTTGGAGCCCCAGGCGTACTGCTGGCCGCCCCAGGTGGTGATCAGCACGAGCGAGGTGATGCCGACGGTGAGCAGGATGGCGCCCAGGTAGTCGATCTTGGCGGTGCTGCGGACCTTCGGCAGCTTCAGGGTCACGATGACCACGGCCAGCGCGACCACACCGAGCGGCAGGTTGATGTAGAAGGTCCAGTGCCAGCTCAGGTGGTCGGTGATGAAGCCGCCGACCAGCGGGCCGCCGATGGTGGCGAGGGCCATCACCGCGGCGAACATGCCCTGGTACTTGCCGCGGTCGCGCGGCGGAACCAGCGCGCCCATGATCGACATGACGCCGACCATCAGGCCGCCGGCGCCCAGGCCCTGCACGGCGCGGAAGCCGATCAGCTCGTTCATGTTCTGCGACAGGCCGGACAGTGCCGAGCCCACCAGGAAGATCACGATCGAGGTGAGGAAGGTGCCCTTGCGGCCGTACATGTCGCCGAGCTTGCCCCAGATCGGGGTCGAGGCGGCGGTGGCCAGGGTGTACGCGGTGACCACCCAGGACAGGTGCTCGGCGCCGCCGAGGTCGCCGACGATCGTCGGCATCGCGGTGCCGACGATCAGGTTGTCGAGCATGGCCAGCAGCATGGTGACGACCAGGCCGACCATGACGAGGCGGATCTCGCGGGGTGACCGCGGCTGCTCCTCCTCGGCCGTCTTGTCCTCCGGCACCGGAGCGGCGGTCTTGGACTGTGACATGAGGTGGGGTCTCCCGGAGGGTGCTTGGGACGCGCATCCGCGCCGCTCGGCGGCTACTTACTTGACGCCCGGCTAGTTTCTTGTAACGTCGGCACGGTAAGTTGTTCCCTAGCCGGTCGTCAAGCCAGTTTCCGAACCGGCCACCTGGGCAGGGAGAATGTGCCCGGGGCGGACGCCACCCCGGGGATCCGCAGAAGTCACCGACGCAGTCATGAGGCAGGCCATGGGCACTCCGCACAGCCCCCGCAGCGACACCCGGGCTCGCATCATCGAGGTGTCGCTGGAGCTCTTCTCCGAGCAGGGGTACGAGCAGACCTCACTGCGCGAGATCGCCGACCGCCTGGGTGTCACCAAGGCCGCGCTCTACTACCACTTCAAGACCAAGGACGACATCGTCCTGGGCATCGTCGAGCGGATGGCCGCGCCGATCGACGAGACCATCGAGTGGGGCCGCAAGCAGTCCTGGAGCCCGGAGATGCGCGACGAGCTGATCCGCCGCTTCGCGGACGGGATGGCCGAGCGGGCCCCGCTGCTGCGCTTCTTCCACGAGAACCAGCCCGCGCTGCGCGAGTCGCCGGCCGGGCTGGCCTTCCGCGACCGCATGATCACCATGATGCAGCTGGTGCACGGGCCGAACGCGGACTTCCCGGACCGGCTGCGGGCGGCGATGGCGCTGTTCACCGTCCACTCGTCGCTGTTCCTGCTCAAGCAGGACACCGCGGACTGCGGCCACGCCGAGAACGTCTGGGGCGAGCCGCTGGACACGGCGGCCACGCTGGACGAGGCGATCCGGGCGGCCCGGGAGATCGCGCTGGAGATCGGCGGCCGGATCAGCCACCCCGCACCGCCCGCGCCCGCCCCGGCCCCGCCGGCACCGCCGGCAGCGCCTGCCCCGGCTCCGCCGGCGCCGCCCGCACCTGCTCCGGCCCCGCCGGCACCGCCCGCGTCCGCCCCCGTCGGTCCGTGAGGGACGGTCAGAAGTTCGTGACGCCGTGCCCCGAGAGGTACGCGACCGGGTTGACCACCGCGCCGTAGCGGTTGCTGGTGCGGATCTCGAAGTGCAGGTGCGGTCCGGTCGAGTTGCCGGTGCTCCCAGAGAGCCCGATCCGCTGGCCGGCCGACACGTGCTGGCCGGCCGAGACCGCGAGCGAGGACATGTGCGCGTACTGCGCGAAGTGCCCGTCCGCGAGCCGCAGCACGACCTCCTTGCCGTACGCGCCGTCCCAACCGGCCGACACCACGGTCGCGTTGCCGACCGCCAGCAGCGGCGTGCCCGAGGAGACCGCGAAGTCCACCCCGGTGTGGTACCCGGCCGCGTACTCGCGGTTGGCCACCCCGTACGGATTGCTGGTCGGCGCGTTCGGCACCGGCGCCGACCACTCGGGGGCGGGGGCGGGCGCCGGGGCCGGGGCGGGCTCCGGTTCGGGCGCCGGCGCGGCGACCGGCTCGGGCTGCGCGGCCGCGGCCGGGGCGGGCGGATCGGCGGGCAGCAGGTTGGCCGCCACCGCCACGGACTGCTGGGCCGAGGGACCGTCCCCGGGCAGCTTGTACGCGCTGGGGCCGGCCACCTGGACCAGTCCCGGTGCGGGCACCTCCGCCTGCGGCGCGGTGAAGGCCGAGCTGCCCGGCGTGGTGGGCCGTACGGTCTGGGCCGAGGCGCTGCCGGGCGCGGCGACCAGCAGCACGCCGGCCAGCAGCGCCGCGGCCGCTCCGACCGAGGCCAGCGCGTGGTCGTGCTCGGCCCGCTGACGGCTGCCCGGCAGGGTGGTGTGCCGGGGCGTGGCGAGCGTGCGCAGCGGCGCGACATGGGCCCGGACGGCGTTGTCGAGCCGGGGCTGCCAGGCCGCCGCCTGGGCCGCCGTACGGGCGGCGAGCCGGCGCAGGGTCGGCCCCACGGGCGGGACGGTGGACATCGGTGGCCGTACCTCACGGGTCGAGACGGGGCAGCACGACGGGGCCCGTCCGGGGCGCGTGCTGAGCGGGGGACCACACAGGTCTAACCGGCACCGGGCGCACTCCCAAACGGTGTGACGTACTACCGCGGCTAGTCGGTGCGGCGCCGTATCCCCGGACCGGCGGGGCGACGATCACGGGATCCGGTCGCCCACGACCGCTCCCGGACGGCTCACCGGCCCGTCCGGCCCCGCTACTACCGCCGGTCGTACCGGGGCGAGGGCCTGTGACCAGTACCACCCGCGGCCGGGGTTTGACGGGCGCGAACCGCCTCCGTCCGAACCGCTTGCGTCCGCACCGATGACCGGTCGGGCCCGCTGCGGGACCATCGACCCATGTATGGCAACAGGAGCGAAGACCCCGACGCCGGTGACCGCCCGAGCCCGGCGGACCGCCGCTTCGCCGCCCTGCGCGGCTGCGAGCGCATCCTGTCCGGCGTCCGGCCGCGGACCATCCGCGAACGCCTCGCGGACCTGGCCGATCCGCCTCCGGACGGGAAGGGAGCCGCCCCCGATCTGGACGACCGGCCGGACCAGTACGGCGACGGCGTGGTCCGGGCCCTGGAGCTGCGGGTCGCCGGGCTGCTCGGCACCGAGGACGCGGCCTTCTTCCCGACCGGCACGATGGCCCAGCAGGTCGCCCTGCGGATCCACGCCGAGGCCGCCGGGCTGCGCACCGTCGCCACCCACCCGCTGGCCCACACCGACCGGCACGAGCGGCACGCGCTGGGCGTCCTCACCGGTCTGCGCAGCCTCTGGCCGACCGTCGCGCCGCGCCAGCCCACCGCCGAGGAGGTGCGCGCCCTGGACGAGCCGTACGCCGCGCTGAGCCTGGAACTGCCGCTGCGCGACGCCGGGTTCGTGCTGCCCGACTGGGAGCGGCTGCGGGCGCTGGCCGCGGTGGTGCGGGAGGAGCACGGCGCGGCGCTGCACCTGGACGGTGCGCGGATCTGGGAGTCCGCGGTCGCGCTCGGCCGCCCGCTGCCGGAGGTCGCCGCCCTGGCCGACTCGGTCTACGTCTCCTTCTACAAGACGCTCGGCGGGATCAGCGGTGCCGCGCTGGCCGGTTCGGCCGGCTTCGTGCGCACCGCCGGGGCCTGGCGCCACCGCTACGGCGGGCAGCTCTTCCAGCAGTGGCCGTTCGCGCTGGCCGCGCTGGCCGGTCTGGAGCGCGAACTGCCGCTGCTGGAGGGGTACGTGGCGCACGCCCGGACGGTCGCCGAGGCGCTGGCCCGGGCCTTCGCCGCCGTCCCCGGCGCCCGGGTGCACCCGGCCCCGCCGCACACCCACCAGTTCCGGCTCTGGCTGCCGTACCCGGCCGAGGAGTTGGAGGAGGTCTCGCTGGAGCAGGCCGAGGAGACCGGGATCGGGCTGTTCGGAGCCTGGCGCGAACGCGAGCTGCCGGGCCTGGCGATGACCGAGGTCACGGTCGCCTCGCCCGCCCTCGACTGGACCGGCGCCGACGTCGAGGTGGCGGCCGCGGCCTTCCTGGACCGGCTGCGGACCCGCGCCGGCCGGCCCTGACCAGGCGCCGGCCCTGACGGGCTGCCGGCCCGGAGGGAGACCCGACAAAGCGTCCGGCCCGCCCCCGCGGTGCGGGGACGGGCCGGACGTGGTTCCGTCAGAGCTGCCTGGTCACAGGCTGATCGCTACGGGCTCGATCAGTTGTCGACCGGGCGGACCCGGATCCAGGTCTCCAGGTAGTTCGAGGACTCGTTCTCGACCTCGATGCTGGTGCCGGTCTTCGGCACGTCGACACCGGAGTACGGGTTGTCCTTGGACCACCAGGACTTCAGGTCGGAGAACTCGTCGACGCCCTTCGACTTCGGGACGACGGTCTCGACGCTGGCCTTGTGCAGGGTCAGCGCGGGGACGCGGCGCGAGCCGAAGGTGGAGTCGAAGCCCTGCATGCGCGGACGCATCAGCGTGCCGTCGCTCCACTTGATCGGGGTCGGGTGCGAGTCGACCGGCAGGACCAGGCCGTGACCCGGGTGGGCGCTGACGTTGTTGTCGGTCTGGGAGGTGTCCCAGTACCAGATCAGCAGACCGGGCTGGTACGCGTAGTGCTCGACCCAGCCCGGCTTGTCGGCGAAGCCGAAGTTGTACGGGCCGGTCTTCAGCGTCTGGTCGAACGACACGTACTGCTTGTTCTCCGCGATGTAGTACTGCGCGTAGTCCTTGGTGTACGAGCCGCCGAAGCGGGTGAAGCCGGTGGCGGCCCAGCCGTTGTCACCGTTCTCCACGTCGTCGCTGAACAGGGTGGCGCCGTCGGCGACCACCGCGATGTTGTCCAGCGCCAGGCCGCGGTAGTGCAGGCCGCCGTCGGTGGTGTTGTGGTAGCGGAACTTGATCTGCTTGCCCGCGTAGGCGTCCAGGTTGAAGGACAGGTCGCCCCAGGTGGCGGCCAGGCCGTTCACGGCCGGACGGTCGTTCTCGCGGGGGAGAGCGGTGCCGTTCCAGGTGCCGTCCACGACGGTCCAGGTCTTGCCACCGTCGGTGGAGACCTCGCCGAAGGCGTAGTCGAAGTCCGGCTCCAGCTCGTACCAGGCCTTGGCGTTGATGCTGGCCTTGGTCTTGCCGGTCAGGTCGACGTCACGGGTGAGCGTGACGTTCAGGTTGTCGGCGCTGCCGCTCCACCACTCGTTGCCGCCCGCGAACGGCTTGTTGATGTCGGTGGTGATGCTCTTCTTCGGCAGGTCGACGAGGAGCGCCTGCGGCAGGTCGGTGTTGTACTCCACCGGGCCGATGTGGTGCGTCGACTCGGTGCCGGCCTTGGCGCGGTCGACCTTCAGCCAGCCGAGCTGGTACTTGCTCCAGGCGTCGAGGTCGTTCGGCATGTCGCCGATGCTGTTCTTGCCCTCGCCCAGCCAGGAACCGGAGGACATCAGCGACCAGAAGCCGACCGAGTTGTCGATGCCCTTGCCGGCGGTGTCGTAGAGGTCCGGCAGACCGAGGTCGTGGCCGTACTCGTGCGCGAAGACGCCGAGGCCGCCGTTCTCCGGCTGCATCGTGTAGTCGCCGATCCAGAGACCGGAGTTGCCGACCTGCACGCCGCCGAGCTTGTTGCCCTCGGGGCCGGCCTGGCCCGTCAGGTTGCCGTAGACGTAGGAGCGGTGCGCCCACAGGGCCTTGGTGCCCTGCTTGCCGCCGCCGGCCGACTTGTCCTCACCGGCGTGCACGA
This sequence comes from Kitasatospora sp. NPDC096140, assembly GCF_040303045.1. Taxonomy (NCBI): domain Bacteria; kingdom Bacillati; phylum Actinomycetota; class Actinomycetes; order Kitasatosporales; family Streptomycetaceae; genus Kitasatospora; species Kitasatospora sp. NPDC096140. Next base: position 150,693 of record NZ_JBEOUW010000011.1, on the reverse strand, counting down.
TCTGGAAGTGATCGATGTACCCGTCGGGCTGGTTGAAGTTCCCGTCGTGGTGCGACCCGTAGCGGTCCCACTGGTCGTACTGGGCCAGCGTCGCCTTGACCTGGGCGTCGGTCTGACCCTTGGCCAGCTGGTCCTTGTACCAGATGTCCACGGCGTCGCGGATCAGGTCCTGCGCGCTGGCGCAGACGTTGGAGCCGCAGTAGTCGGAGCCGTACCGGGCCTCGTTCCACGGGACGCGGACCCAGTCCGAGACCACGCCGTCGACCGAGTAGCGGCCCGAGGACTGCTTCTCGTAGAAGGTCTTCAGCGAGGGCTTGTCCTTGGAGAAGTACAGGTCCTGGTAGTGCTGCTGGTTGTAGTCGGCCTGCCACGCGGTCGAGTTGTTGGTGGCCGGGTCCGGCTGCGCGATCTCGTTGTGCTTCGGACCGGCCTCGCCGCCGTACTTGACCTTGCCGTCCGGCGTCTTGGTGGTGTTGTCCACCTGGTCGCCGAAGTCGACCAGGATGGTGAAGATCTTGTCCGTGCGCTCGCGGGCGAGCTCCACGTACTTGTCCTTGCCGAGCTTCACGCTGGTGCTGCCGTTGTGCTGCTCGACCTGGGCGGTGCCGTTGAGCAGCTTCTCGGTGGCGGCCTTCTGCTCGGCCTCCACCTTCGCGGTCAGCGGGCCCGGGATGTTGTGCTCGGTGTTCTGGACGGCCTCAGCCGGGTCCTTCGGCACGGGGGCCGAGCCGGCCGCGACGGCGGTGCTCGGGAACAGGCCCGCGCCGAGCGTGACTATGACCGCTGCGGCCGTCGCGGCTGCAGCGGTTCTCCTGGTGTTCTTCAACGTTGTGACGTCCTCCCCGACCGGGGCCAGCTCATGGCCAAAGCCCGGCAAACCAAAATGAAAGACAGGTGGACGTCATTTGATACAAGCGTGCATAAAAAAGATAGACCTTGACCGTGACATGGTCACGGCGCTATGCTCCGCGACTTCCCATCAGCTGACCATCTGTCAACCGTATGTTCGTTAAAGCTGCCTGAGAAATCGACCGCACGCGTACCAACCAGCCCGGAAGCCACCCGTCCGAGTCCGCGGCGGCAGGCGCTCCGACGGGGCGGAACGCACTGAGCCCCCGGCGTGAACGCCGGGGGCTCGGTGGCTGTGAAGTTGTCTGTTAAAAGTTGGCTACTTCGTCAGGTCCGGACCGGACGAGGCGACCGCAGCCGGGGTGTCCGCGACGGCCGACTTCTCCTCGCCGCGGAAGGTGAACTTGGCTTCCTTGCCCTCGCCGTCGACGTCGACGACGACGATGTGACCGGCCCGCAGCTCACCGAAGAGGATCTTCTCGGAGAGGTGGTCCTCGATCTCGCGCTGGATGGTGCGGCGCAGCGGACGGGCACCCAGGATCGGGTCGTAGCCGCGCTTGGCCAGCAGCTTCTTGGCCTCGACGCTGAGCTCCAAGCCCATGTCCTTGTCCTTGAGCCGCTCGTCCACCTTGGCGATCATGAGGTCGACGATCTGGATGATGTCGTCCTCGGACAGCTGGTGGAACACCACGATGTCGTCGACACGGTTCAGGAACTCGGGGCGGAAGTGCTGCTTGAGCTCCTCGCCGACCTTCGCCTTCATCCGCTCGTACCCGGTCTGGGTGTCACCCGTGGCCGCGAAGCCCAGGTTGAAGCCCTTGGAGATGTCCCGGGTGCCGAGGTTGGTCGTCATGATGATGACGGTGTTCTTGAAGTCGACCACGCGGCCCTGGGAGTCGGTCAGGCGACCGTCCTCCAGGATCTGCAGCAGCGAGTTGAAGATGTCCGGGTGGGCCTTCTCGACCTCGTCGAACAGGACGACCGAGAACGGCTTGCGGCGGACCTTCTCCGTCAGCTGGCCGCCCTCCTCGTAGCCCACGTAGCCGGGCGGGGAGCCGAACAGCCGGGAGACGGTGTGCTTCTCGGAGAACTCGGACATGTCGAGCGCGATCAGCGCGTCCTCGTCGCCGAAGAGGAACTCGGCGAGCGTCTTGGACAGCTCGGTCTTACCGACACCGGACGGGCCGGCGAAGATGAACGAACCGCCGGGGCGCTTCGGGTCCTTGAGGCCCGCACGGGTGCGCCGGATGGCCTGGGAGAGCGCCTTGATGGCGTCCTTCTGACCGATGACGCGCTTGTGCAGCTCGTCCTCCATGCGCAGCAGGCGCGAGGTCTCCTCCTCGGTCAGCTTGAAGACCGGGATGCCGGTGGCGGTGGCCAGGACCTCGGCGATGAGCTCCTCGTTGACCTCCGCGACGACGTCCATGTCGCCGGCCTTCCACTCCTTCTCGCGCTTGGCCTTGGCCTGCAGGAGCTGCTTCTCGTCGTCGCGCAGGGACGCGGCCTTCTCGAAGTCCTGCGCGTCGATCGCGCTCTCCTTCTCGCGGCGCACGTCGGCGATCTTCTCGTCGAACTCGCGCAGGTCCGGCGGCGCGGTCATCCGGCGGATGCGCATCCGGGAGCCGGCCTCGTCGATCAGGTCGATCGCCTTGTCCGGCAGGAAGCGGTCCGAGATGTACCGGTCGGCCAGGGTGGCGGCGGCGACCAGGGCGGCGTCCGTGATGGAGACCCGGTGGTGGGCCTCGTAGCGGTCGCGCAGACCCTTCAGGATCTCGATGGTGTGCGGCAGCGACGGCTCCGCGACCTGGATCGGCTGGAAGCGGCGCTCCAGCGCGGCGTCCTTCTCCAGGTGCTTGCGGTACTCGTCCAGGGTGGTGGCACCGATGGTCTGCAGCTCGCCGCGGGCCAGCATCGGCTTGAGGATGCTGGCGGCGTCGATGGCGCCCTCGGCGGCGCCCGCGCCGACCAGGGTGTGCAGCTCGTCGATGAACAGGATGATGTCGCCGCGGGTGCGGATCTCCTTGAGCACCTTCTTCAGGCGCTCCTCGAAGTCACCGCGGTAGCGCGAGCCGGCCACCAGGGCGCCCAGGTCCAGCGTGTAGAGCTGCTTGTCCTTGAGCGTCTCCGGGACCTCGCCCTTGACGATCGCCTGCGCCAGGCCCTCGACCACGGCGGTCTTGCCGACGCCGGGCTCACCGATCAGCACCGGGTTGTTCTTGGTGCGGCGGGACAGCACCTGCATGACCCGCTCGATCTCCTTCTCGCGCCCGATGACCGGGTCGAGCTTGGCCTCGCGGGCGGCCTGGGTGAGGTTGCGGCCGAACTGGTCCAGGACCAGCGAGGTCGACGGGGTGCCCTCGGCGGGCCCGCCGGCCGTGGCCGACTCCTTGCCGCCGCTGGTCTGGTAGCCGGAGAGCAGCTGGATGACCTGCTGGCGCACCCGGTTGAGGTCGGCACCCAGCTTGACCAGGACCTGGGCGGCGACGCCCTCGCCCTCGCGGATCAGGCCGAGCAGGATGTGCTCGGTGCCGATGTAGTTGTGGCCGAGCTGCAGGGCCTCCCGCAGCGACAGCTCCAGGACCTTCTTCGCCCGGGGCGTGAAGGGAATGTGACCGGACGGGGCCTGCTGGCCCTGGCCGATGATCTCCTCGACCTGCTGGCGAACGGCCTCAAGAGAAATCCCGAGGCTCTCCAGGGCCTTGGCGGCGACGCCCTCGCCCTCGTGGATCAGACCCAGGAGGATGTGCTCGGTGCCGATGTAGTTGTGGTTGAGCATCCGGGCTTCTTCCTGAGCCAGGACGACAACCCGCCGCGCGCGGTCGGTGAACCTCTCGAACATCGTTTATCGCTCCTCAGAGCGGTCGGGCAGTTCGGGGTCCGTCCCCGCCCTGTCCTTCCGCATGCTAGTCCCGCTCAGCGGCGCGGCCCACGGATTCACTCCCCGGTAGAGGAGAGAGATGCTGCGCGACCAGCCGACACCAATCCCAACCTGATGCTGGGAAACGGTGTTCCCACTGGTGGGCCGGATGCACCGGAATCCGCTACGCCATCGGCGAACAAGCGCCGCCGGGGCGCGCCCGGACCCTCTCCGACCGGTCGCGCATACTGCCCCTGGACGGGTCCGAGAACCCGTCCACCTGCATTCATACCCGGTATCGGGGCGGTTCTCGCGCAGTTTCCGCGGTGGCGGTGTTCGCCTGGCGAGAAGTCGGGCCGCGGTGACGGTGGTTCAACGGCGGCCCGGATGGTCGGTACGCCATCCCGGTGGTGTCCGCGTTACCGCTTCGCCCCTACAGCGTTGCACAGCTCGTGATTGTTCCGCCGCCCGAGCCCGCACCCCGGACGCCTCCCGGTGCCGGTGGCGCCGTGGCCGTCCGGGCACGCGCCGCGGTCGTCCGGGTACGCGCCGCGGGGCGCGGAGGAGACTCCTCCGCGCCCCGCGCGTGTGTCGTCGGTGCCGTGCGCGGCAGCCGGGGCCCCGCATCCGCTCCGGCGTGCCGGCGGCGCCGGGGTCAGGACGCGTTGGCCTTGTCGTAGGCCTCGCGGACCGTGCTCGGCACGCGGCCGCGGTCGTTGACGTCCATGCCCTGCTCCTTGGCCCACGCGCGGACCTTCGCGGTGTCCGGAGCGCTGCCGGAGGGGCGCTGGGCGGCGCCGCGGCCCGGGCGGCGGGCGCCGGCGAGCCGGCCGCTCTGCTTGCGGCCCTTCTCCACGTACGGCGCCAGCAGGCCGCGGAGCTTGTCCGCGTTGGCGCTCTTCAGGTCGATCTCGTAGGCAACGCCGTCGAGCGCGAACGTCACCGTCTCGTCCGCCGAACCACCGTCGAGATCGTCTTCAAGAATGACCTGCACCCTCTGTGCCACGGGCTTCCCTTTCCGCTAAACGACCCATTGCCTAAGGAAAGGAAAGCGCTTTTCTCCGGAAAACACAAACCCTTGACCCGGGCGGAGCCGGTCAGAGGTGCAGCAGCATGCGCGAGTTGCCCAGTGTGTTGGGCTTCACGCGCTCCAGGTCGAGGAACTCGGCGACGCCTTCATCGTACGAGCGGAGGAGTTCTTCATAGACATCCGTAGCGATCGCCGCCGGGTCTGTCGTACCATCATCGGTTTCCTGGACCTCGCCGATCTCGACGAAACCGTGTTTCGCGAAGAACGGGACCTCGAACGTCAAGCAGAAAATCCGACGGACGCCGAGCCAGCGGGCCGTCTGCACGAGCTTCTCCAGCAGCAGGTGCCCGATGCCGAAGCCCCGGCAGACCGGATCGACCGCGAGCGTCCTGACCTCGGCCAGGTCCTCCCACATCACGTGCAGGGCGCCGCAGGCCACCACCGCGCCGTTGTCGTCGCGTTCCGCGACCCAGAACTCCTGGACGGATTCGAACAGTGTGACAGTGGGCTTGTCCAGCAGAATGCCGTCGCGCGAGTAGGCGTCGATGAGCCTGCGTACTGCCCGCACGTCCGTGGTCCGTGCGCGGCGGATGGTGACCTCCATGGCGGGACGTTATCGCGTCGCCCCGGGTGCGGTCCCACCGGTATCCGGTCCGCCGGTATCCGCCTCGGCGGTATCCGGGCCGTCCGCCGGTGCGGAATCCGCCCCCGGCGGATCGGGCGGGAACAGAGCGGCGACCCGCAACGCGTCCCGCAGTGCCTCGCGTTGCTCGGGCGACATCAGGCCGAAGAAGTGCACCAGGGCGGCCGCCGGATTGTCACTGGTGGCCCAGGCGTCGTTCATCAGGGCCGCCGTGTACGCCTCACGCGAGGAGACCGGTTCATATCGATAGGCCCGGCCGGCCCGCTCGCGGCGCAGCCAGCCCTTTCTGTGGAGCTTGTCCAGGACGGTCATCACCGTGGTGTACGCGATTTCGCGTTCCGACTGCAGATCCAGGAGAACCTCGCGAACCGTCACCGGTCGGTTCCACTGCCACACCCGGGTCATGATGGCGTTCTCAAGTTCGCCGAGTTGCCGGACCATAGTGCGGCCAGGATAGGGAGTGAATGGGGCAAATCTTGTGAAGTGCGCCAAACCGGCGCGCCGCCACCCCCGGGATTCGGGAATGGCGGCGCGCCGGTCGTTCGGGGCGGCTGACGGCGTCCGTCGCGGGTCCGCCCGCAGGTCGTCGGGGGCCCGGGGACGGCCCGGACCCCCGGGGGGATCAGTCGAAGTCCTCCTTGGCCTTCCGGCTCCCGCCCTGGCTGCGGATGATGGCCCGCACCAGGAACCCGAAGCCGATCGCCATGACCAGCGGCGGCACGATCGCGCTGACGTAGTCCATCAGGTCACTCCTCCTCGGTCTTCTCCGCCGTCGCGGCGGAAGCCTTCGGCTCCGGCTTGACCAGCGGGAAGAGCACGGTCTCCCGGATGTTCTTGCCGGTCAGCAGCATGATCAGGCGGTCCACGCCGAGGCCGAGGCCGCCGGTCGGGGGCATCGCGTACTCCAGCGCGCGCAGGAAGTCCTCGTCCACCTGCATCGCCTCGACGTCGCCGCCGGCCGCCAGCAGGGACTGGGCGGTCAGGCGGGCGCGCTGCTCGACCGGGTCGACCAGCTCCGAGTAGGCGGTGCCGATCTCGGTGCCGAAGATCACCAGGTCCCACTTCTCGGCCACGCCCGGGATCGAGCGGTGCTCGCGGGTCAGCGGGGAGACCTCGGTCGGGTAGTCCTTGATGAAGGTCGGCCGGACGGCGTTCTCCTCCAGCAGGCGCTCGACCATCTCCAGCACGATCTGACCGTGGCCCCAGTCCTTCTCGAACGGGATGCCGTGCTCGGCCGCCAGCTTGCGCAGCTCCTCGACGGTCGTCTGCGGGGTGACCTCGACGCCCAGGTGCGCGGAGATGCCCGGGTAGACGCTGACCTCCTCCCACGGCTCGGCCAGGTCGATCTCGTGCTCGACGCCGTGCGCGTCCACGCCCTTGATCACCGTGGTGCCCAGCGCGTCCCGGGCCGCGTTGACGATCGTCGCGCGGATCAGCTCGGCCTGGGTGTCGTAGTCGCCGTAGGCCTCGTACGACTCCAGCGAGGTGAACTCCGGGTTGTGGGTGGAGTCCGCGCCCTCGTTGCGGAAGTTGCGGTTGATCTCGAAGACCTTCTCGGCGCCGCCGACCACCAGCCGCTTGAGGTACAGCTCGGGGGCGATGCGCATGTAGAGGTCGATGTCGTACGCGTTGATGTGCGTCTTGAACGGACGCGCGTTGGCGCCGCCGTGCACCGGCTGCAGCATCGGGGTCTCGACCTCGATGTAGCCGCGGTCCTCGTAGGTGCGGCGGATCGAGCGGACCACGCGGCTGCGCAGGTGCAGGATCTCGCGGGCCTCGGGGTTGACGATCAGGTCCACGTAGCGCTGGCGGACCCGGGCCTCCGGGTCGGTCAGGCCCTTGTGCTTGTCCGGCAGCGGGCGCAGGCACTTGGCGGTGAGCTCCCAGCGGTCCACCATCACGGACAGCTCGCCGCGCTTGGAGGTGATCACCTCGCCCTCGACGCCGACCTGGTCGCCGAGGTCGATGTCGGACTTCCAGGCCGCCAGCCGCTCCGCGCCCAGCTTGTCCAGGGAGAACATCACCTGGAGGTCGCCGGTGCCGTCGCGCAGGGTGGCGAAGCACAGCTTGCCGCCGGTGCGGGAGAGGATCACCCGGCCGGTGATGCCGGAGCGCTCGCCGGTGGCGGTGTCCGGCTCCAGGTCCGGGTGCTTGGCACGGAGGTCCGCGATGGTGCTGGTGCGGGGGAATCCGACCGGGTACGGGTCGACGCCGGCCGCCCGGAGCCGGTCCAGCTTCTCGCGCCGGACGCGCATCTGCTCGGGAAGGTCGTCGGTCGCGGGAACAAGGCTCTGATCGCTCACCCCACAAGGGTAGCCAGCCGTACACCGTGCTCCGCGACCGGATTGCGCGTGAGGGGAGACCGCGGTGGCGGTCTCCCCTCACGGGCCGGTGCGGCTCAGCCGGTGCCGGTGGCGAGCTCGATCTCCTCGGGGGCCTCCTCGGCGGGCGGGGCGGGCCTGGCCGGGGGCTTGGGGCGGCGGCCGAAGAGCTCGGCCGGGGTGGGCATCCGGTGGGGGCGGGGCGGGGTCTTCGCGGCGGCGGGCTCGGCGGGCTGCTCCGGGCGGGAGTCGGTGCTGCTCATGGTGGTCCGTCCTCCTACAGGGGTGGGGTGACTGCTCGGGGGTGCGGCGGGGCTCGGTACGGCCACCAGGTGGCGAGGCTGGCCGGTGGCGAGGGCGAGGCGTTCGCGGACGGCGGCCTCGGCCAGCGCGTGGCAGCGCCCGGCCAGCCGCGAGCGGCGCGAGCGCTCGCCGTGGCCGCAGGGCTGACGGGTCAGCCCGCGCAGCGCGGTGAGGTCCTCGGGCCCGGGCAGGTAGCCGTCGGACACCGCCTCCTCCAGCCGCTCCAGGTACCCGGGCGCGCTGCCGGGCAGGGCGGAGCGGTAGCGGCCGAGGTCGGCGAGCAGGAAGGCGCGCAGCCGGCCGCCCTCCTGGACGGCCTCGTCGATCGCCTCGGTCAGGCGCAGCGCGTCCTGGACGTCCTCCGCCCAGAGTTCGGCGCCCGGCCCGGCGAGTGCCGGCCGGTCGGGCACCTGGAGGTGGAAGGGAACGGCGGGGTGCAGGGCTTGGGCGAGGGCGCGGCGCAGCACGCGGACTTCGTCGGCGCTGAAGGCCATGCCGCCGCGCGATCCGTGTGGCGTAGGCATGGACTGACACTACGTGAGGAATATCCGATTTGTCGGTAACGTCGCGCCGAAGTCCGCACGATCGGCCCGCTGGGAAAGGGGGCGCCGCGCGGTCGGCGTCGGGACGAGGACCTCCGGGACTTCGCGGCGGCCCGGGACGGCCCGCTGAGCGCCGCTCAGCTCGGCCGGTTGCGCTCGTACACCAGGCGCAGGCCGATGAGGGTCAGCCAGGGCTCGTGGACGTCGATGGTGGTGGCCTCGCCGAGGACGAGGGTGGCGAGGCCGCCGGTGGCGATCACCTGGACGTCGTCCGGGTCCTTGGCGAGTTCGCGGGCCATCCGTTCGACCAGGCCGTCGACCTGCCCGGCGAAGCCGTAGAGGATGCCCGACTGCATGCCCTCGACGGTGTTCTTACCGATCACGTTGCGCGGCCGGGCCAGCTCGATCTTGCGCAGCTGGGCGCCGCGGACGCCGAGCGCCTCGACGGAGATCTCGATGCCGGGGGCGATCGCGCCGCCGACGTAGTCGCCGCGGGCGTTGACGGCGTCGAAGGTGGTCGCGGTGCCGAAGTCGACCACGATGCACGGGCCGCCGTACAGGTGGTTGGCGGCCAGCGCGTTGACGATCCGGTCGGCGCCGACCTCCTTGGGGTTGTCCATCAGGACGTGGACGCCCGTCTTCACGCCGGGCTCCACGATCACCGCGGGGACGTCGCCGTAGTAGCGGCGGGTCACCTCGCGGAGCTCGTGGAGCACGGCGGGGACGGAGGAGCAGATCGCCAGGCCCTCCACCGAGGCCTCCCGGACCGCGGTGTGGTTGCCCATCAACCCCTGCAGCAGCACCGCCAGTTCATCGGCCGTGCGGCGCGGATCGGTGGAGATCCGCCAGTGTTCCACCACTTCCTCGCCGTCGAACAGGCCGAGCGTGGTCTGGGTGTTGCCGACGTCGATGGTGAGGAGCACGGGGACGCTTTCTGCGAGTCGGGACGGGTCTGCTCTGCTCCTGACGGTCAGGCGCGCAGGTCCAGGCCGATGTCCAGGATCGGCGAGGAGTGGGTCAGCGCGCCCACGGCCAGGTAGTCGACACCAGTCTGGGCGACCTCGCGCGCGCTGACCAGGGTCAGTCCGCCGGAGGCCTCCAGCTTCGCCCGGCCGGCCACCAGCGCGACGGCCTCCTTCAGCTGCTCGACGGTGAAGTTGTCCAGCAGGATCAGGTCCGCGCCGGCCTCCAGGACGGGCTGGATCTGCGCCAGCTCGTCCACCTCGACCTCGACCGGCAGCTCCGGGTACGCGGCCCGGACGGCCCGGAAGGCCTCGGCCACGCCGCCCGCGGCGACCACGTGGTTGTCCTTCACCAGGGCCGCGTCCGAGAGCGCCATCCGGTGGTTGGCGCCGCCGCCGCAGCGCACCGCGAACTTCTCCAGCGCGCGCAGGCCCGGGGTGGTCTTGCGGGTGTCCCGGACGACCGCGCCGGTGCCCTCCAGGGCGTCCGCCCAGGCCCGGGTCGCGGTGGCGATGCCGGACAGGTGGCAGAGCAGGTTGAGCGCGCTGCGCTCGGCGGTCAGCAGGTCGCGGGTGCGCGAGCGCACCGACAGCAGCACCTGGCCGGCCTCCACCCGGTCGCCGTCCTGGACGTGCCGCTCGACCTCGAACTCCTCCTCGCAGATCAGCGAGACGACCGCCTCGGCGATCCGCAGGCCGGCCACCACGCCGGCCTCGCGGGCGGTGAAGTCGGCGGTGGCGACCGCGTCGGCGGGCACGGTGGCCACCGAGGTGACGTCCTCGCCGCCGGCCAGGTCCTCGGCCAGCGCCAGGGTGGCGATGTCCTCGACCTCGATCGGGTCCAGCCCGGCCTCCTCCAGCAGCTCGGCCAGCTGCGGGTCCAGGCCGGTCTCGTAGCCCTCGCCGTCCCCGCAGGCGCAGCCGTCGCCGCAGCCGCCGCCCTGATCGGCCAGGGGGAGTTCCTCGTGCGCGTGGGTCATGGTTCTACTGCTCCTCGGGGGTGCTGACGGGGTCGCCGGAGGCGGCGAGGGTGGTGATCAGGTGGCGTCGCCAGTGGGCGTCGTCACGCTCGGGGAAGTCCTCGCGCCAGTGGCCGCCGCGGGTCTCCTCGCGCTGCGCGGCGGCCGCGACCAGGGCGGTGGCGACCAGCAGGAGGTTGGCGGCCTCCCAGGTCTCCACCCGGGGGTCGGCCGGCTTCTCCTCGGCCATGTGGGACCGGGCCTGCTCGGCGAGCAGGGCCAGCCCGGCCGCGGCGTCGGCCAGCGAGGCGGCCGAGCGCAGCACGCCCGCGCCGCGCGACATCAGCCGCTGGATCTCGGCGCGCGACTCGGAGGCCGGCAGCGGCACGGCCACGGCGGCCTGCGCGGCGGCGACGTCCACGGTGCGCTCGGGCAGTTCGCCGGCCACGTGGCGCTCGGCCAGGTCGGCGGCGATCCGCTCGGCGAAGACCAGGCCCTCCAGCAGGGAGTTGGAGGCCAGCCGGTTGGCGCCGTGCACGCCGGTGCAGGCGACCTCGCCGCAGGCGTACAGGCCGGGGACGGAGGTGCGGCCGTGCCGGTCGGTGCGGACGCCGCCCGCGGCGTGGTGCGAGGCCGGGGCGATCGGGATCGGCTCGGTGACCGGGTCGATGCCGTGGGAGCGGCAGGAGGCCAGGATGGTGGGGAAGCGGTGCTCCCACATCTCGGCCCCGAAGTGCCGCCCGTCCAGGTACATGTGGTCGGCGCCCTTCTCCTGCATGCGCCGGGTGATCGCCTTGGCGACGATGTCGCGCGGGGCGAGTTCGGCCAGCTCGTGCTGCCCGACCATGAAGCGCACGCCGTCGGCGTCCACCAGGTGGGCGCCCTCGCCGCGCACGGCCTCGGAGACCAGCGGCTGCTGGCCCGCGGCGTCCGCGCCGAGCCAGAGCACGGTCGGGTGGAACTGGACGAACTCCAGGTCGGCGGCGGCGGCGCCGGCTCGCAGGGCCAGGGCCACGCCGTCGCCGGTGGAGACGGCCGGGTTGGTGGTGGCGGAGAAGACCTGGCCCAGGCCTCCGGTGGCGAGCACCACCGCGCGGGCCCGGACGGCGCCGACGCCGTCGCGCTGGCCCTCGCCCATCACGTGCAGGGTCAGCCCGGCGGTGTGGCCCGCGGCGTCGGTCAGCAGGTCGAGGACGAGGGCGTGCTCGATCAGTTCGAGGTCGGGGTCGCTGCGGACGGCGGCGACCAGCGCGCGGGAGACCTCCGCGCCGGTGGCGTCCCCGCCCGCGTGCACGATCCGGTGGCGGTGGTGGCCGCCCTCGCGCGTGAGCAGGATCTCGCCGTCCTCGCCGCGGTCGAAGGCCGCACCGACCGCGATCAGCCGGCGGACGGCGTCCGGGCCCTCGGTGACCAGGGTGCGGACGGCCGCCTCGTCGCAGACGCCGGCACCGGCGACCAGGGTGTCGTCCAGGTGCTGCTCGGGGGTGTCGCCCTCGCCCAGGGCCGCGGCTATGCCGCCCTGGGCCCAGCGGGTCGAGCCCTCGTCCAGGACCGCCTTGGTGACCACCATGGCCCGCAGGCCGGCCTTGCGGACGTTGAGGGCGACGGTGAGGCCGGCGATGCCGGACCCGACCACGACCACGTCGGTGGTGGCGGTCCAGCCCGGGGCCGGGGCGGTGAGGCGGTGGGTGACGGACATGACTCAGCGGCTCCTTCGGCGCGTGGCCGCGGTGGCCGCGCCGTCCTCGTCACGGTACGCCGCGTCCCCGCGGAGCAGTCCGCTGCCCTCCGGGGCTTCCGCGGGGTCCCCGCCCAGGCCGGTGATCCGGTTCTGCTCGTCCACGAAGACGATCTTCGGCTCGTAGCCCTTGGCCTCGGCCGTGTCCATCTGCCCGTAGGCGATGAGTATGACCAGGTCGCCGGGGTGGACCAGACGGGCGGCGGCGCCGTTGATGCCGATCACGCCGGAGCCGCGCGGGCCGGCGATGGTGTACGTCTCCAGCCGGGCGCCGTTGTCGATGTCGACGATGTGGACCAGCTCGCCGGGGAGCAGGTCGGCGGCGTCGAGCAGGTCCTCGTCCACCGTGACGGAGCCGACGTAGTGCAGGTCGGCCTGGGTCACGGTGGCCCGGTGGATCTTGGACTTGAGCATGGTGCGGAGCATTGCGGGTCACGCCTCCTGTGAGTGCATGCCTGAGGGGGGTCGGAACTGCCGGGACTACCGGACGATGATGCGGACGTTGTCGATCAGGCGGGTCTCGCCCACCTTCGCGGCGACGGCCAGCACCGCCTCGCCCTGGAAGTCGTCCGCCGCCTCCGAGAAGTCGTGCGAGTCGATCAGGGCGAGGTAGTCGAGGGCGACGCCCTCGGCGCCGTCCAGGACGGCCGAGGCGGCCTCGCGCACGGCCTTCGGGCCCTGCGCGGCGACGTCCCGGCCGGCGAACAGGGCCCGGGACAGGGCCAGCGCGCGGGTGCGCTCCTCCTCCGAGAGGTAGCGGTTGCGCGAGGACAGCGCCAGGCCGTCCTCCTCGCGGACGGTCGGCACGCCGACGATCTCGACGTCGAAGTCCAGGTCGGCGACCATCCGCTGGATGAGCGCCAGCTGCTGGGCGTCCTTCTCGCCGAAGAGGGCGAAGTCCGGGTCGGTGATGTGCAGCAGCTTGGCGACCACGGTCAGCACGCCGTCGAAGTGCCCGGGGCGGGTGGCGCCCTCGAAGCGCTCGCCCATCGGGCCGGCCACCAGGCGCACCTGCGGCTCGCCGTTCGGGTAGACCTCCTCGACGGACGGCGCGAAGACGACGTCGGCGCCGTTCTCCTCGGCCAGCTTCACGTCGGCGTCGAGGGTGCGCGGGTAGCGGTCCAGGTCCTCGCCCGCACCGAACTGCAGCGGGTTGACGAAGACCGTCACCGCGACCCGGCCGTCCCGGCCGACCTGCTTGCGGGCGGCCCGGATCAGCGCGGCGTGGCCCTCGTGCAGCGCGCCCATGGTCATCACCACGGCGTTGTCCACCGGCTGCTCGTCCGGCCAGAACGCGGCCTCGAAGTCGTCCACGGTGCGGGTGACGACGGCCCGGTGGACCTTCGGCGTCCGCTGGGGCTTGTTCGGCTGCTTGCCGCGTGCCATTAGCGCGTCTCCTCGTTCAGTACGTCCAGCAGCGCCGCCGCCGACGTTTCGTCGATCGTTCCGTTGGCGAGCGCCCGCTGTGCGGTGGCGCGGGCCATCGCTCGGTAGGCCGCCGGGATGTCGGGGGACACCGTACTGAGCTGCGCCAGGTGGCGCCGCACGGTGCCCGCGTCGCCCCGGGCGACCGGGCCGGTGAGGGCCGCGTCGCCGGAGCGCAGGCTGTTGTCCAGGGCGGCGCCCAGCAGCGGGCCGAGCATCCGGCCCGGCTCGGCCACGCCGGCCGTGCGCAGCAGCTCGATCGCCTGGGCGACCAGGGTGACCAGGTGGTTCGCGCCGTGCGCGAGGGCCGTGTGGTAGAGCGGGCGGACCTCCTCGGGCACCCACTCGGGCTCGCCGCCCATCTCCACCACCAGCGCCTCGGCGACCGGCCGCAGCTCCTCGGGGGCGGTCACGCCGAAGGGGCAGCCGGCCAGCCGGTCCAGGTCGACCGAGGTGCCGGTGAAGGTCATCGCCGGGTGCAGGGCCAGCGGCAGCGCCCCGGCCCGGGTGGCGGGCTCCAGGACGGCCACGCCGTGCGCGCCGGAGGTGTGCACGACCAGCTGGCCGGGGCGCACGGCGCCGGTGGCGGCCAGCCCGGCCACCAGGTCGGCCAGCGCGTCGTCCGGGACGGTCAGCAGGACCAGGTCGGCGGCGGCCAGCACCTGCGGCGGGGTGACGATCCGCACGCCCGGCAGCAGCGCCTCGGCGCGGCGGCGCGAGGTGGCGGACACCCCCGACGCGGCGACCACGGTGTGCCCGGCGAGCTGCAGTGCGGCGCCCAGCGCGGGGCCGACCCGGCCGGTGCCGACCACGCCGACGGCGAGCCGGGCCGGGCGGTTGCCGGGATCACCGGGATCTCCGAAAGCGGGGTCGCCGAGGCCGTCGGCGATCGGGGCGAACTCGCCGGAACCGGCGAAGTCGGACGGATCCACGCATCCACCCTTGTCCTGAATGACCGTTCCGGTCCACTCGTCGGGTACCGGACGTACCGCCCCAGTCTACGGTCGGCGCCGAGGAGCCAGGGAGACTCAGCCGCTGGCTCAGTCGGTGGCTCAGTCGGTGGCCCCGGCCCGGATCAGCCCGGCCTCGTACGCCAGCACCACGGCCTGGACCCGGTCGCGCAGGCCGAGCTTGGCCAGGATCCGGCCGACGTGGGTCTTCACGGTCGCCTCGGAGAGCACCAGCCGGGCCGCGATCTCACCGTTCGACAGGCCCTGGGCGACCAGCAGGAACACCTCGCGCTCGCGCTCGGTCAGCGGGCCGAGGACGTTCGAGCCGGGCGCGCTCTGCGGGGTGGGCAGCACCTCGGCGAAGCGGTCGATCATCCGGCGGGTGGTGGTCGGGGCCACCACCGCGTCCCCGCCGTGCACCGCGCGGATCGCGGCCACCAGCTCGGTCGGCGGGACGTCCTTGAGCAGGAAGCCGCTGGCGCCGGCCTTGAGCGCGGCGAAGGCGTACTCGTCCAGGTCGAAGGTGGTGAGGATGAGCACGTGCGGGGCGCCCGGCAGCGGGCTGCCGTCCTCGGCCAGGCAGATCCGGCGGGTCGCCTGCACGCCGTCCAGACGCGGCATCCGGACGTCCATCAGGATCACGTCCACCTTGGTGTGCCGCAGCAGCTCCACGGCCTGCGCGCCGTCACCCGCCTCGGCGGCGATCTCGATGTCGCCCTGCGACTGCAGGATCATCCGGAACCCGGTGCGCAGCAGTTCCTGGTCGTCGACGAGCATCACGCGGATGGTCAAGGTGGCTCCTAGAAAGTGGGGCGGAGGATCAGTGTGCGGCCTTCAGCGGCAGGACGGCGCGGATCCGGAAACCACCGCCGGGGCGGGGGCCCACGTCGAGCCGGCCGCTGACCATGCCGACCCGCTCGCGCATGCCGATCAGGCCGTGGCCGAGGCCGTCCGTGCCGCCGGAGGCCAGCTGTTCGTCGGTGCTGCCGCGGCCGTCGTCCTCCACCAGCACGGCCAGCTCGCGCTCGCCGAAGTCGACCGCGACCCGGGCGTGCACGTCGGGGCCGCCGTGCTTGCGGACGTTGGTGAGCGCCTCCTGGACGATCCGGTAGACCGTCAGCTCGACCCCGCGCGGCAGCTCGCGCGGGTGCCCGGAGGTCGCGTAGTCCACCTGCAGCCCGGCGGTGCGGACCTGCTCCAGCAGCTCCGGCAGCTCCTCCACGCCGGGCTGCGGCACGTACTCCTCGGCGGTGGTGTCGGAGGTGCGCAGCACGCCCAGCAGGCGGCGCATCTCGACCAGCGCCTGACGGCCGGTCGAGGCGATCGTGCCGAGCGCCTCCTTCGCCTGCTGCGGGGAGTTGTCGAGGACGTACGCGGCGCCGTCGGCCTGGACGATCATGACCGAGACGTTGTGCGCGACCACGTCGTGCAGCTCGCGGGCGATCCGGGCCCGCTCGGCGGCCACCGCCACCTTGGCCTGGGCGTCCCGCTCGCGCTCCAGCCGGGCGGCGCGGTCCTCCAGCTCGGTCAGGTAGGCGCGGCGCACCCTCGTCAGCCGGCCCCACGCCCAGCACAGGATGAACGGCGTGCTCATCAGCAGCATGATCAGTGCCGCCTCGCCGAGGCCGTACGAGCGGCTGACGTAGTGGCCGGCGCTCTCGCGGACCGTCTTCACCGGGTGCATCTGCCAGAACACCAGCGGCCCGGCGGCCAGCCCGGCGGTCAGTGCCAGCCGGGACGTCCACTTCTGGCCGAAGGCGGCGCCGGTGTAGGCGAAGACCAGGTAGGCGATCGAGGACCCGCCCGGCTCGACGTCGGCGAGCACCTGGCTGACGCCCAGGCCGGCGGCCGCGGCCACCGTGACGTCCGGGTAGCGGCGCCGGAAGACCATCAGCGCGGGCAGCACCAGCGCGACCAGGACGTCCGCGCCGAAGCGCCAGCCGTCGTCGGGGATGTTGTCGTTCGGCACCAGGCCGATGAAGAGCACCATCGCCGCCCAGGCGGAGTCGACCACCATGGGGTGACGGCGGAGCCAGGCGTTGAGTCGATGCACGTGTCCAGCGTAGGCAGTCGCTCAGTGTGTCCAGGTCCGCCGGTAGGGCGATCCGTCCTACTCCGTAGGTCGGAGAAGCACCCGCTCCGATTGGGAGGGTCCACGAACCGCCGGGTAGCGTCCCGCCCCATGACTTGGATGCGGTGGGCGCCCGCCATGGAACAGGCCCTGTACGACCCCGAGCGGGGCTTCTACCGCAGGCCGGAGGGCCCCGCCGGGCACTTCCGCACCTCGGTGCACGCCTCGCCCGGGTTCGCCCGTGCGGTGGCCCGGCTGCTCCTTGAGGTTGACGCGGCCCTCGGTCGTCCGGAGGAGCTGGCCTTCGTGGACGTGGGGGCCGGGCGGGGGGAACTGCTGACCGGCGTGCTGGCCGAGCTGCCCGCCGGGGTGCTGGCGCGGCTGCGCCCGTACGGCGTGGAGATCGCGCGGCGCCCGGACGGACTTCCGTCCACAGCCCTGTGGACGGACGAGCTGCCGCAGGGCGTGACCGGGCTGCTGTTCGCCAACGAGTGGCTGGACAACGTGCCGCTGGACGCCGGCGAGGTGGACGAGGACGGGGTGCTGCGCTACGTCGAGGTGGACACCGCGACCGGCGCGGTGCGACCGGGCGCCGAGGTGTCGGAGGCGGACTCGGCCTGGGCCGAGCGCTGGTGGCCGGTCGCGGAGCCCGGGGAGGTGGTCGAGTTCGGCGGATCCCGGGACGCCGCCTGGGCGCGGGCCGTCGCCGGGCTGGAGCGCGGCCTGGCCGTCGCGGTCGACTACGGGCACACGGCGGGGCGGCGGCCGCCCTTCGGCACCTTCACCGGCTTCCGGGACGGCAGGGAGGTCGCCCCGGTGCCGGACGGCTCCTGCGACGTCACCGCGCACGTGGCCCTGGACGCCGTCGCCGCGCCCGCCCTCCACAGCCTGTGGACGACGCAGCGCGAGGCCCTGCGCGCGCTCGGCGTGAGCGGCGGCCGCCCGCCGCTCGCCCTCGCCTCCACCGACCCCGCGGGCTACCTGCGGGCGCTGAGCCGGGCGGGGGAAGCGGCCGAGCTGACCGACCCGAACGGGCTGGGCGGGTTCGGATGGCTGCTCCAGGCCGTCGGCATGTCGCCCCTTGAGATCTTCGAGGGGCACTGATCCGGGAGCCCCCGCCGGGATGGCAGACTCTGGGGACATGAGGGAGACCACGGTCGGCATCGGGGCGGGAGCCGAGAACTTCACCGGCGAGGCGGGCACCACCGACATGGTGCTCAACATCGGCCCGCAGCACCCGGCCACGCACGGCGTGCTGCGGCTGCGCCTGCTGCTGGACGGCGAGCGCATCGTCACCGCCGAGCCGGTGATCGGCTACATGCACCGGGGCGCGGAGAAGCTCTTCGAGGCCCGCGACTACCGGCAGATCATCATGCTGGCCAACCGGCACGACTGGCTCTCCGCGTTCTCCAACGAACTCGGCGTCGTCCTCGGCGTCGAGCGGATGCTCGGCATGGAGGTCCCCGAGCGGGCGGTGTGGATCCGCACCCTGCTCGCCGAGCTCAACCGGGTGCTCAACCACCTGATGTTCCTCGGCTCCTACCCGCTGGAGCTGGGCGGGATCACCCCGATCTTCCACGCCTTCACCGGCCGCGAGGACCTCCAGCACGTGCTGGAGGAGGCCTCCGGCGGCCGGATGCACTACATGTTCAACCGGGTCGGCGGCCTCAAGGAGGACCTCCCGGCCGGCTGGCTCGGCCGGGTCCGCACCGCCGTCGCGACCGTCCGCTCGCAGATGCCCGTCTTCGAGGAGCTCGTCCTCGGCAACGAGATCTTCCGCGCCCGCACCGCCGGCGTCGGCGTCCTCACCCGGGCGCAGGCCCAGGCGTACGGCGTCAGCGGCCCGATCGCCCGCGCCAGCGGCCTCGACCTCGACCTGCGCCGCGACGAGCCCTACCTCGCGTACGGCTCCGAGGAACTGCGGCAGGTGCTCACCGTGGTCACCCGCGAGGAGGGCGACTGCCTGGCCCGCTTCGAGTGCCTGCTGGAGCAGACCCTCAACTCGCTCGACCTCGCCGACGCCTGCCTCGACAAGCTCGCCACCCTGCCCGCCGGGCCGGTCAACCAGCGGCTGCCCAAGGTGCTCAAGGCACCCGAGGGCAGCACCTACGCGTGGACCGAGAACCCGCTCGGGATCAACGGCTACTACCTGGTCTCGCGCGGCGACAAGACGCCGTGGCGGCTCAAGCTGCGCTCGGCGTCCTTCAACAACATCCAGGCGCTGGGCGAGCTGCTGCCGGGGACGCTGGTCGCGGACATGGTGGCGATCCTGGGGTCGATGTTCTTCGTGGTCGGCGACATCGACAAGTAGGTCGGTCCTACTTCCCGGCCTTTCCGGTCTTCCCGGCCTTCCCTGCCTTGTTGCCGGTGGCCTTGGTGGTCGCGGCCTCGGTGGTGGCGGCCTCGGTGGTGGCGGCCTTCGTGGCAGCGGCCTTCGTGGTGGGGTCGGCCGGGTGCGGGGCGACCTTGCGGTCCCCCTTGGTGGCGATCCGCTCCTCGCACAGGCGGGCCAGCACGTCGTACCCGGCCCGGCCCATCAGCTCGGTGAGCTCGGGGCGGTAACTCACGTACACCGGCTCCGCGCCCTGGTGGGCCGCCGGGGCGCCGGTGCACCACCAGTGCAGGTCGTGGCCGCCCGGACCCCAGCCGCGGCGGTCGTACTCGCCGATCGAGACCTGCAGGTAGCGGGTGTCGTCCGGGCGGTCGATCCAGTCGTAGGTGCGGCGGATCGGCAGCTGCCAGCAGACGTCCGGCTTGGTCTCCAGCGGCTCGCGGCCCTCCTTGAGGGCGAGCGCGTGCAGGGCGCAGCCGGCGCCGCCCGCGAAGTCCGGGCTGTTCACGAAGATGCAGGCGCCGTTGACCCGGCGGGTCTGGCGGTCGCCGTCCTCGTCCAGCATCGTGATGCCACCGTCGGAGACGAGCCGGCCCTTGGCGTCCGTGCCCTCGGCGAAGTTCTCCCACAGCTCGGGGGTCAGCCGCGCCGCGTGGCCCAGGACGCGCTGCTCGTCGTCCTCGTCCGAGTAGTGCGCGCCCAGCGTGCAGCAGCCGTCCGACTCGCCGCGGCCCTCGCGGATGCCGTGGCAGCCCTGGCCGAAGACGCAGGACCAGCGGGAGGTCAGCCAGGTGAGGTCGCAGCGGAAGACCTGCTCCTCGTCGGCGGGGTCGGCGAACTCGACCCAGGCGCGCGGGAAGTCGAGCGGGACCTCGTCGCGCGGGATCTCGCGGCGCAGGGTCGGCATCGCGAGGTCGACGGGGGCGGGGGAGGCCTCGGGCTTCGCCTTGGCCTTCTTCTTGGACGTTTCTGCTGGTGCCACCCGGCAAGGGTAGAGCTTCCGCGGGGGTGGTGGCGGGGCTGAGGGCGTGGCGGCGGTTTCGGGCGGGGGTGGGTCGCGGTGGGTGGGGGGCTGGGTGGGGGCCGGGTGCGGGGCCGTCGCGGGGGTGGGCGGTGGGCGGTGGGCTCGTGGTGGTGGGCGCCGGGCTCGGTGCGGGTGAAGGCGGGGTGAAGAGGTCCGGCGGGCGCTGCGGGCGGAGGCCCGGGCGTGCCTAGGATGGCGGCCGGTCCGCTACGGGGAGGTACGGGGATGGCAGGCGGCAGCACCGGGGCGTCCGACCGTGCGGGTGGCGGGTTCGTCCTCAAGCCGTGGGAACTGCACGGCGAGGGGCGGGAGTTCGAGAAGCTCGGGGGTGAGCTGACGAAGGCCGTGGCCGCCCTGGAACGGGACCTCGCCGCGCTCGGCACCCCCTGGGGAACGGACGCGCCCGGCAGCGGCTTCGCCGCCGCGTACGGCCCGGCGCACGGCGAACTCGTCGGCGGGCTGCGAGGGTTGGCCGGGCAGGTGGGCAAGGTCGGGACCGGGCTGCACACGATGGCCGAGCGGACGACGGACACGGACACCTCGGCGGCCGGCGGGTTCGGCGCCGCGGTCGAGGGCGGGACGGGGGTCGGGCCCGGAGCGTCGGCGGTCTCCGCGGTCTACTCGACGACGGGGGCAACCCCGGGGGCGGCCCCCGCCGTCCCCACGGACATGTCGGTCTGACGGACCCGGCTCGGAGGGGGAAGCGCGTGTCCCGGAAACTGCCCGAAGAACTGGTGCCGGTGCTGGCCAGGACCGGCCACCTGTGGCCGCAGGCCGACGAGGAGGGCCTGCGCAAGGCGGCCGGGGTCTGGCGGGAGTTCGGCAAGGAGGCCGACCGCCTCACCCGCCGCTGCGGTGAGTCCGTCCGGCGCGTCACCGCCGACAACTCCGGCCACGCGGTCGAGTCCTTCGGCGCGTACTGGCAGACCTTCAGCGGCGGCGGCAAGGGACACCTGGACGACGCGCACGCCGCGGTCGCGCTGGTCGCCGCCGCCTTCGACACGGCCGCCAGGGCCGTGGACACCTGCAAGGCCGAGATCATCGCAACCCTGCAGCAGCTCGCCGCCGACCTCGCGCAGGCCGAGCAGCGGGCCGCCGCGGCCAAGGAGGCGGCGGGCAGGGTCGCCGCGGCGGCCGACGCCGGTCCGGGGACGGGGACCGCGGCGGGCACGGGGACAGGCGCGGGCGCGGGGACAGGCGCAGGGGCGGACGGGGTGGTCGGCGGGCTGAGGAAGGCCGTCGGCGGTCTCGCGGCCGACGTGAAGAACGCCGCCACCGAACAGGTCGCGGCGGGTGTGGCGGCGATCGCCGTCGAGGTTGCCGCGCTGAAGATCGGCGGGCTGCTCGGCGAACTCGGCCGCGCCATGAAGGACGCCCTCTCCGCAGCCCTCAAGGAGCCGGCCGCCGTCGCCCTGCTCCGGCTCGGCACCGCGCGGGGCACCGGGGTCACCGCCGCCTCGTACCGCACCGGCGCCTTCGACCCGCGTGCCGCCGGACTGCCCGTGGCCCTCGGTGAACCGGGCGTGCTCGGCGCGGACGGCTCCGGGCTGGTCCTGCTCGCGGGGAGGGACGGCAAGCCGCTGGTCGGCGTGCCCGGGCTCACCGTCAGGCTCGACGAGCACGGGCAGCCGGTCCTCGGCCAGGACGGTCGGCCGGTCATCCTCCGCGCCGACGGCACGCCGGTGGACGACGCCTCCGGGCTGCTGGTCGTCACCGGGCCGGACGGCAAGCCGGTCGTCGGGGTGGCCGACCTGGCCGTCCGGCTGGACGAGCACGGGCAGCCGGTGCTCACCGACGAGCACGGCAAGGAGATCCACGGGGTGCCGCTCGCCGGGCCGGCGGCGGCGCCGGACACCCCGGCCGGCCGGGACGGGAAGCCGCTCGACGGCCCGGGCGTGGACGGGACGGCCGATCCGAAGGTGCCCGGCGCGGTGCCCGGCGCAGTGACCGTGGCCTCGACCGTCGTGGCGGACCCGGGGGCGGTCGCGGGGCCGCCGGCCGGGGCGAGCGCGGGTCGGGTGGACACCGTCGTCGCCACGGGCGCGCCTGCCGGCGCGGTGGCGTCGGGGGCCTCGTACGCGACCGGGGGGTGGCAGGGGCAGCACCGGGCGGCGGCCGGAGGCGGCGACTGGACGCCGCCCGCGCGGGACGACGGGGCGTCCGGGCGGTCCGTCGCCGCGCCGGTCCGCCAGGGCGGCGGCCCGGCGGGCGGGTCGGACGGGGACTACCCGCTCCAGGCCCCCGCGGCCGGCGGCTCCGCTCCGGCGCACGGCGGCGGGCCGGTGACCGTACGGACCGACTCGGTGAGCGCACCGCCCGCGCCCGGTTCGTCGCCCGGCGTCGTGCCCGGTGTTGTGCCGAGTGCCGCGCCCGGTGCCGCGCCCGGGCCGGCGGTGGACGTTCCGTCCGCGATCCGGCCGGTCGGGGTCGCCGGGCACTTCGGGACAGCGGCGTACGGTGCCGGGTACCCCCTGGCAGGTACCGCCGGTACGGCCGGTATGACCGGAATCATCGGCGCCGTCGGTGCCATCGGTGCCGTCGGGCCCGGACCGCTCGCGGGCGGGGGTGGGCCCGCGAACGCGGCGGCGCCGTTCGGCAGCGGTGTCGGGGCAGGCGGCAGCGGGTCGGGAGCCGGTGGGGCAGGGGCTGGTGGGGCAGGGGCGGCCGGGGCAGGCTCCGCCGAACCCAGGCCGGGCGCTCCCGCACCGCGGCCTCCGGTCGGCGCCGCGCCGCCGCCCGTCCTCGGTCCCCCGCCGGCCCACGCCGAACCGCCGGCCCCGACCGCGCCGCCGCTCGTCGGCACCACCCCGGTACCCGGCCGACCCGAGCCGCACCACGGGGACGCCCGACGCCGGGACACCGCCGCCACCGTCGCCGACCCCACCCTCGCCTGGGGCGCGGTCCCGGTCGCGACCGCCCACGCGATGGCCCTCCAACTCGCCCTGCGCGCACGACACGGAGCCCACCCCGAAGACCCGGCCACCCGGCTGCGCAGCATCGCCGACAGCCGCCCGTACGGGCTGCCCGGCGGGCTCGGCCCCGTCGACCCGGAACACCAGGCCGAGCTCGAACGCCGTGCGCCCCGCGACGGGGACGGACTGCCCGTCCGCCACCCCGATCCGGCCGTCGACGGCTGGGCGGAGGCCGTCAACGACGGAGGCCACCGCGAACCCGGCCGGGCCAACAACAGCCTGGAGATCGCCCTCTCCGCGGTCGAGTGCTACACCGGCCGGCCCACCTGCGCCGCCCCGCGCATCCCCACCGAGGGCGACGCCGGCGAACGCGGCGGCCGGGACCGCGCCGAACGCGAACTCGGCGCCCCCTTCCGGGATCTGGGCGACAGCGGCCAGGCCTTCGACCGCCTCGCCGACGACCTCCGTCGCGCCGGCCACGGCTCCCAGGCCGTCCTCCTCACCCTCGACGCCTACGGCCGCCCGCACGCCTGGAACGCCGTCAACCACCGGGACACGGTCACCTACCTCGACCACCAACTCGCCCGCCAGGCCCCCACCCCCCTCCACCCCGCCACCCAAGGCCTCTGGGCGATCGCCCTCGGCCCGGAAGGCCGCCCCCTCGACCTCACCGCCGGCTGCCGGACGTGATCCGGGCGATGTCGTGGGGCGGGCGGACCGTGCGAACGGCGATGCGGGAGGATACGCGCCGGACCAGCACGAGAGAGCGAGGCCGACGGTGACCGAACAGGACACGGTGGACCTGATCCACCTGGCGGACGCGGACGGCGACCACTGCATCGTGCGCGTCACCGGCCGCCTGCAGCCGGGCCTGCCGACCGGCCACGACCTGCTCCGGGCCGAGGTCCTGGCGCACACCGACTTCGTCGACGCCCGCCTGGAGCTCTACCTCTCGCAGCGAGACCTCGACTCCTGGCAGCAGGACCTCGGCCGCCTCGCCCCGGGAACGGACGCGACCATCGGCGGGGACCGCGGGCTCAGCCTGGCCCTCCACATGCAGGAGGACCGCTCCCTGGCCGTGACGATCGACGATCCCGACCGGCTCAGCGCGATGCTCTGGATCCGTCCGCCGGAGAACTGGACGGACGAGCACCACGACCGACTGGAGCGGGTCCGGCAGACCTGGCCCAGCGACGTCGTGGAGACGGCCCCCATGACGTACGAATGGCGCCCACCCCGCCGGAGCTGAACAGCGCCGCCCGCCCCCGCCGCGCCGACATCACAGTGCCCGTCCCCGCGGCCGCATTCCATCCGGCGGCCAGGCCCGCTGTCGGGTTCAGCGAGCAGGGTTTCGCGCAGGAAGTCGGCCAGACCGACTTCCTGCGCTCGACAATCTTGGGCAGGCCGGCGGTCAGTTATGTAGACCGGTCTTCATATTCCCTGCGTCCGGGATCGGGAGCGGCTTGCGCGAGAAGTCGGCCGGGCCGACTTCTGGTGTGCTGCGGCGTCGGGCCCTGCCCGGATATGTAGACCGGTCGTCATAGTTTTGGGCGGGCGGTGGGTGGGTTGCGCGAGAAGTCGGCCAGGCCGACTTTCCGTGCAGGTGGGGCCGCGCCCCGGGAATTATGTAGACCGGGCATCATAATTCTGGGCTCGGGGTGGACGGGGGTGCGTGAGAAGTCGGCCGGGCCGACTTTCTGTGCAGGTGGGGCCGCGCCCCGGGGATTATGTAGACCGAGCGTCATAACTCTGGGCTCGGGGTGGGCGAGGTTGCGTGAGAAGTCGGCCGGGCCGACTTTCTGTGCGTGTGAGGCGGGGGTCCGCAGCAAATCAGTAGACCGGTCTTCATATTCGTGCCGCCGAGAGCGGGCGGCTTGCGCAGGAAGTTGGGTGGGCCGACTTTCTGTGCGCGCTGTTGAGGCCCCGGGGGCCGCTGGATTCGGGTAGATATGTAGACCGGTCGTCATATTCGCGCCCGGGATGGACGGGGGAGTAGGGGCTGGGTGGGGGCGTAGGGTCGGGGCGCGGTCGGGTTGGGTGTCGGGGACGGGGGTGGCCGGGTGGTTTCGCGGGCGCAGGCGGTGGAGGCGGGGCACCGGTGGATCAACGGGGATCTGCCGCAGGGGTCCGGGGCGCTCAGGCGGGTGTGCGCGCACGAGTTCGAGCTCGGCTGGGTGGTGTGGGCGGAGCCCGCACGGGTGGCGGTGGATCC
Organism: Kitasatospora sp. NPDC096140; assembly: GCF_040303045.1. Taxonomy (NCBI): domain Bacteria; kingdom Bacillati; phylum Actinomycetota; class Actinomycetes; order Kitasatosporales; family Streptomycetaceae; genus Kitasatospora; species Kitasatospora sp. NPDC096140. The sequence goes on along the minus strand of NZ_JBEOUW010000011.1, from coordinate 125,563 downwards.
GCGGACCGGTGAGCGGCGGGCGCCCGAGGAGGTCGGGGCAGCCTGTGCCGTGGTGGACCGGGAGAGCGGTCGGTTCACGGTGTGGCCCTCGGTGCCGGTGGACGAAGTGGTCGGGCTGTACCGGGATTACGTCGGCGCGGGCGGGTACGACCCGACCCGGCCGCCGGTGACCGGCCGGGGCGCCCGCGTCGAGCTGACGTACCGGGACGGCGCGGGCGAGGAGCGGTCGCTGGCGCTGCGCTCGGCGGCGGGCCTGCCGCATCCGGCGCTGCGCGGCTGGTGGTGGCTGCGCGAGCAGGGGGTGGCGGCCGAGGACGTGCTCGCCGTCCGGGGCGACCTGCGGCCCAGCGCCCTGCCCGGTGGCTACTGCGCCCACGCGCTGGCCGCCGAACTCCCGCACGTCCGCATGGACTTCGTGTTGTCGTACGGCCCGCGGTTCGACCACCGCGCCGCCGCCGTACGGGCGCTGCCCGCGCCCCCGGACGGGCCGGCCCGCAACCGGGTGCCCTTCCCCCGCCCGGTGCGGAACGGCAGTCCGGTGCGGAACGGTCCGGCATGCAGCGGTCCGACCGAGCCGACCGAGCCGACCGAGCCGGTCGAACCGACCGAGCCGGTCGAACTGACCGAGCCGGCCGGGCCCGACGCGGCGCTCGCCGCGCGGCTCGCGCACCGGTTCGGCCCGGCGGGCGTGCAGCGCTTCGGTGCGGCGGACGTGATGCGGGCCGAACTCCCCGGCGAGGCGGCCGCGTTGCTGCAGGCCGTGGGTGTGCCGACGGCCGTGCCGGGGTTCTTCGCGCTGCACCACCCCGGGACGGAGGCGATCGCGGACGGTACCCGCCCCGGCACCGTCCTGCCGCCGCTGGCCGCGCACCTGGCCGCGCTCGGCCGGGGAGCCCGGGTGGCGGAGCGCGAGCGGTCGGCGCTCGTCGGGCAGCTGGTGCTGGGGACGGACGGCTGGGCCGTGGTGGCGCTCGACACGGCGGACGGCGCCGTCCGGGCGGTGGACCCGGACTACGCGACCGTCCGCCACTGCAACGCGGACCTGCGCGCCTTCGTCCGCTGCCTGGAGGCGTTCGCCGGCTGGTGGCCCGCCCTGCGCGGGCTGGACCCGGTGGCCGCGGGCGAGGCGGTGGACCGCCTGCAGCGAGCCCTGGTGGAGGTGGACGGCACGGTCTTCGCCGATCCCGAGAACTGGTGGGCCGTCATCGTGGAGCAGCTGTGGGACGGCTTGCTGTGACGGGGTGCCCGGGCACCTGACGTCGCCACAGGGCCCTCGGGCGCCTCGGATCACCGGGTACGGCCGCCCCGCCCGAGGCCCCCGCGCCTGCCGGACCAGCGCGAACACCACCGCAACCCCCCTCGCCCCGGCACGGATCGCGTAGCGTGGAGACTTATGCGACTCGGTGTTCTCGACGTAGGTTCCAACACGGTCCACTTCCTCGTGGTGGACGCCCATCCGGGTGCTGCCCCGGTGCCCGCGTACTCCCACAAGGCCGAACTGCGCCTGGCCGAGCTGCTGGACGCGGACGGCGCGATAAGCGAGGCCGGCGTCGAGCGGCTGGTGGGCCACGTCGCGTCCTCGTTGCGGGTCGCCGAGGACAAGGGTGTCGTCGACATCCTGCCGTTCGCCACCTCCGCCGTGCGCGAGGCCGCCAACGGCGAGGAGGTGCTGCGCCGGGTGACCGCCGAGACCGGCGTCGAGCTGCGGGTGCTGTCCGGGCAGGACGAGGCCCGGCTCACGTTCCTGGCGGTCCGCCGCTGGTTCGGCTGGTCCTCGGGCCGACTGCTCAACCTGGACATCGGCGGCGGCTCGCTGGAGATCGCCTGCGGTCTGGACGAGCAGCCGGACGTCGCCTGCTCGCTGCCGCTGGGGGCCGGGCGGCTGACCGGACGCTGGCTGCCCGGGGACGTCGCCGACCCGGACGGGCTGCGCGAGCTCAGACGCCACATCCGGGCCGAGATGGCCACCGTCGTCGGCGAGATCTCCCGGCTCGGGCCGCCGCAGCACGCGGTCGCCACCTCCAAGACCTTCAAGCAGCTGGCCCGGATGACCGGCGCGGCCCCCGCCGACGCCGGACCGTACGCCGACCGCCGGCTCACCCGCAGCGGGCTGGCCGCCTGGCTGCCGAGGCTGGCCACGATGACCGTCGCCGAGCGCGCGCAGATCCCCGGTGTCTCCGAGGGCCGCGCCAAGCAGCTGCTGGCCGGTGCGCTGGTCGCCGACGCCGCGATGGACCTGTTCGGCCTCGAAGAGCTGGACGTCTGTCCGTGGGCGCTGCGCGAGGGCATCATCCTGCGCCGTCTGGACGCCATGGACAGCCCCACCGACCGGCGCCGACCGGAGCTCACTCCCTAGGACGGCGTCCCGTTCGGGGCGCGCTCCGCTTACGCTGTCTCCCGTGGTGCAACCAGCGGGCGAGGACGGAACGCCGGAGGATCGCGCTCCCGGGGACGGGCAGTCGCGGCCGGACGGCCCGCGCCGCCGGCTCGGCAAGGCGGTCAAGGGCGCCACCGCCGCGCAGGCCGCCAAGGCCGCCAAGGCGGCCCAGCGCACCGCGAAGAAGGCCACCGCGAAGACGTCCGCCGCGAAGAAGTCCGCCACGAAGACGTCCGCCGCGAAGAAGGACGACACCGCCGAGGGGACCGCGTCCGGCAGGACCGTGCCGAAGAACTCCACGCCGCACAGGACCGCGCCGAGGAAAGCCGAGCCGAGGAAGGCCGAGCCGAACCAGGCCGAGCCGAACCAGGCCGAGCCGAAGGCGACGGAGCGGCCGACGGGGAAGCCGAGCCGGTCCGTGACCGCAAGTCCGACCGCAACCCCGACCGCGACGGCCGCCCCCCGCAGGGCCGCCGCCAAGGCCGCACCGAAGGAGACCCGCACCGCCCGGGCCGCCGGCGCCGCCAAGGCGGCCGTCCAGTCGGTGCGCTCGGTCAAGGCCGCCCGCCGGGAGGCCGCCCGCCCGCCGCTGCTGCGCACCACCGACCGGCTGGTGCTGCCCAGGCACCCGGCCCTGCACATCCCCGACACCAAGGTGGTCCTGTCCACCGCCTCGGTGTACCCGGCGAGCACCGCCGTGGCGTTCGAGCTGGCCGCCAAGCTCGGCTACGACGGGGTCGAGGTGATGGTCTGGAACGACCCGGTCAGCCAGGACATCGAGGCCCTGCGCCGGCTCTCCGACGCCCACCGGATGCCGATCCTGGCCGTGCACGCGCCCTGCCTGCTGATCACCCAGCGGGTGTGGACCACCGACCCGTGGACCAAGCTGGTCCGGGCCCGGGCGGCGGCCGAGAAGCTCGGCGCGAGTGCCGTCGTCGTCCACCCGCCGTTCCGTTGGCAGCGGCAGTACGCCCGGGACTTCGTCCAGGGCATCAACCGGATGGCGGGCGAGACCGACGTCCGCTTCGCCGTCGAGAACATGTACCCGTGGCGCTACCGCGACCGCGAGGTGCTGGCGTACGCGCCCGGCTGGGACGTCACCGACGAGGAGTACCGGCACTTCACGATCGACCTGTCGCACGTCGCGACCTCCCGGATCGACACCTTCGCCATGGTCGAGCGGATGGGCGACCGGCTCGCCCACGTGCACCTGGCCGACGGCAGCGGATCCGGCAAGGACGAGCACCTGATCCCCGGCCGCGGCAAGCAGCCCTGCGCCGAGCTGCTGGAGCACCTCGCCCGCACCGGTTTCGACGGCCACGTGGTGCTGGAGGTCAACACCCGCCGCTCCGCGTCGCCCGCCGAACGGGAGGCCGATCTGGCCGAGGCACTGGCCTTCACCCGCTTGCACCTGGCCACCCCGTCGCACGTACGCTGAGCCCCGTGCGCCCCGCTGCGGGTGCGAACTTCCGCAAGGAGGGGGAGAGATGACGGAGGAGCAGGACTACCGTGAGGCCGCCAGGAGCTTCGGGGCGGTGGCCGCCGAGTACGACCGGGCCCGCCCTGGCTACCCCGCGGAGCTGTTCGACGCGCTGGAGCGGCTGTGGGGCCGGGGCCTCAAGGGAGCGCGGGTCCTGGACGTCGGTGCGGGCACCGGCATCGCCACCCGACTGCTGGCCGCCCGGGGCGCGGAGGTCGTCGCCGTCGAGCCCAGCTCCGGCATGGCGGCGCAGTTCCTGGCCTCCTCGCCCACGCTGCCGCTGGTCCGCGGCGGCGGGGACGACCTGCCCTTCCACGACGGTTCGGCCGACCTGATCACCTACGCGCAGGCCTTCCACTGGACGCACCCGGAGCGGGCGGTCCCGGAGGCGGTCCGGGTCCTGCGGCCGGGCGGCGCCGTCGCCGTCTGGTGGAACGTCCACGACGAGACCGTGCCGTGGGTGCGCGCCCGGGACCGGCGGATGGCCGCCGCACTGCCCGCCCGCTACCGCGGCTACGGCGGGATCAGCAGCTTCACCGGCCACTTCGAGCCGGCCGGCCTCGCGGTCGAGCGGACGGTGCTGCACTGGGAGCGCCGGGTCACCGTCGACCACGTGCTGACCGACCTCACCTCCCGCTCGTACCTGGCGTCGCTGACGCCCGAGGAACGCGCGCCGGTGCTGGCGGCCGAGCGGGAGGCCATGTTCACCGAGTTCCCGGACGGCGTCGTGGTCGAGCCGTTCGCCCTCGACCTCACCGTGGCCGTCACCCCGAGCTGACCGCACCCGCGCCGGGCCGCACCCGCGCCGGGCCGCACCCGTACACCCACCCCCACCCGCCCGTACCCGTGCACCCGCCCGCGACTCGCCGTCTGACCGCATCGCGGACGGCCCGTCGGCCGCCCGGACGGCGGGCGTAGGCTCGGTAGCCACAGCGGCCCCCGCACCCTCCCACCGGCGGGGCGCCGGCGAGAGCCCGAAGGAGTGGAGCACAGTGCCCGAGCTGAGGTCCCGTACGGTCACCCACGGTCGCAACATGGCAGGCGCCCGGGCGCTTCTCCGGGCGGCCGGCGTAGCCCGCGAGGACTTCGGCAAGCCGATCATCGCGGTCGCCAACTCCTTCACCGAGTTCGTCCCCGGCCACACCCACCTCCAGCCGGTCGGCCGGATCGTCTCCGAGGCGATCAAGCAGGCGGGCGGCATCCCGCGCGAGTTCAACACCATCGCCGTGGACGACGGCATCGCGATGGGCCACGGCGGCATGCTCTACTCGCTGCCCTCGCGCGACCTGATCGCCGACTCGGTCGAGTACATGGTCAACGCGCACTGCGCGGACGCCCTGATCTGCATCTCCAACTGCGACAAGATCACCCCGGGCATGCTGATGGCCGCGCTGCGCCTGAACATCCCGACCGTCTTCGTCTCCGGCGGCCCGATGGAGGCCGGCAAGGCCACCCTGGTCGACGGCACCGTGCGCAAGCTCGACCTGGTCGACGCGATCTCGCAGGCCGTCAACGAGAACGTCTCCGACGAGGACATCGCGATCATCGAGGAGAACGCCTGCCCGACGTGCGGCTCGTGCTCCGGCATGTTCACCGCCAACTCGATGAACTGCCTCACCGAGGCCATCGGCCTCTCGCTGCCCGGCAACGGCTCGGTGCTCGCCACCCACACCGCCCGCCGGGCGCTGTACGAGCGGGCCGGGCACAACGTCGTCGAGATCGCGAACCGCTACTACGGCGGTGACGACGCCTCCGTCCTGCCCCGCGCGATCGCCACCCGCGCCGCCTTCGAGAACGCCATGGCCCTGGACATCGCCATGGGCGGCTCGACCAACACGATCCTGCACCTGCTCGCCGCCGCCCAGGAGGCCGAGCTGGACTTCGACCAGCGGGCCATCGACGCGATCTCCCGCAAGGTGCCCTGCCTGTCCAAGGTCGCGCCGAACGGCTCGTACTACATGGAGGACGTCCACCGGGCCGGCGGCATCCCCGCGATCCTCGGCGAGCTGTACCGCGGCGGGCTGCTCAACGAGGACGTCCACACCGTCCACGCCGACTCGCTCGCCGAGTGGCTGAAGACCTGGGACGTGCGCGGCGGCTCGCCCTCCGCCGAGGCCGTCGAGCTGTGGCACGCCGCGCCCGGCTGCGTCCGCTCCGCCGAGGCCTTCTCCCAGTCCGAGCGCTGGGAGTCGCTGGACACCGACGCCGCCAAGGGCTGCATCCGCAGCGTCGAGCACGCCTACTCCGTCGAGGGCGGCCTGGCCGTGCTGTACGGCAACCTCGCCGAGGACGGCTGCATCGTGAAGACCGCCGGCGTGGACGAGTCGATCTGGACGTTCAGCGGCCCGGCCGTCGTGGTCGAGTCCCAGGACGACGCGGTCGAGGCGATCCTGGCCAAGCGGGTCAAGGAGGGCGACGTCGTCGTCATCCGCTACGAGGGCCCCAAGGGCGGCCCGGGCATGCAGGAGATGCTCTACCCGACCTCCTTCCTCAAGGGCCGCGGCCTCGGCAAGGCCTGCGCGCTGGTCACCGACGGCCGCTTCTCCGGCGGCACCTCGGGTCTGTCCATCGGCCACGCCTCCCCGGAGGCGGCCTCCGGCGGCACCATCGCCCTGGTCGAGGACGGCGACACCATCGCCATCGACATCCCCGGCCGGACGATCTCCCTGGAGGTCCCGGAGGAGGTCCTGGCCGAGCGCCGCCGCGCCCTGGAGGCCGCGGGCGGCTACCGTCCGAAGAACCGCGAGCGCCAGGTCAGCCAGGCCCTGCGCGCCTACGCCGCGATGGCCACCTCGGCCGACAAGGGCGCCGTCCGCGACGTGACCAAGCTCGGCTGAGACCGGGCAGGACCCGCCGGTACGAGGAGGAGCCGTCCCGCAGGCCGGGACGGCTCCTCCGTCGTCCGCGGCGGTCGGGTGATAATCGACGGCGTGAGCGAGCAGCCCCCCACCCCCGCCCCCGAGGCCGCCGGAGCCCCCGTGGCGGCCGCGGCCCCCAGGGCCGTCGGCGGCCCCGAGCCGGAACCGATCCGCTGGTTCGGCACCAGCTGGCTGAACCGGGACGGCGGCTACTGGCTGCGCCGGGTCGCCGTGTCCGTCGGTGCGCTGGTCTCGACGGCCGCGGTGGTGCTGCTGCTGCGCTTCGGCGTCGAGGGCATCGCCCTCTCCGACAACGGGACCTTCGTCAACGGGCTGATGACCGTCGCCATCGCGGTCTGCTCGATGATGTCCGTTCGGCGCACCTGGAAGCTGCTCACCGAGGGCAAGGACCAGCTGACCGGCTGGATGGCCGAGGACAAGTCGCTCGGCGCGGTCTGGCTCATCGGCAGCGCCGGCGCCCTGGCCGCCTACTTCGCCCGCAGCCTGGTCGAGGCGCCCGGCGAGGCGGTGCAGCGCGCCTCCTACCAGCGGGCCGTGGCCCGGTACGAGAAGCGCCGGGCCGGCCGTAGCGGCCGGCCCTCAGACGCGCCGCCGAGCCGGGCCAAGCGCAAGCGCTGACGCGGCCCGGCTGCGCCCCGGCCGGGGTTCAGCTGCGGCTCGCCGTCCCGCACTGCTCGTTCGGCGCGATGTCCTTGCTCCGGTCGTACGGGTCGCTGGTCGGTCCGGTCGGTGCCGGGTCGTGATCGGCGAACTGCTGGAACTGCGGGTGCAGGAAGCCGTCGTAGATGTCGCAGGAGCTGTTGCCCACGTCGGACTGCGTCTTGGCGAAGACCAGCTTCTTCGCGTCGACCTTGTAGCGCTTCGGGTCGTAGAAGCGGAAGTCGTCGACCTTGCGGACGATCGTGCGGGCCGTCCAGGTGCTGCCCGTGTTGTCGGCGGCCGGGACGACCAGGCCGACGGGCTTGGCGGTGCCGGTCGGGGCGGTGCCGGGCGGCGTGGCGCCCTGCGTGCGGCGGCGGGCCGAGGCCAGCTTCTCCGCGTCGGGGCCCGGCTGCAGCGGGTAGACGAAGGTGAAGTCGGTGTGCACCAGCACGCCCCCGTCACCGTCCCCCTCGATGCTCATCCGGCCCTGGACCTTGACGGTGCCGCCGACCAGGGCCGCCTCGCGCGGGTCGAAGCGGGTGAACCAGTCCGTCGGGTCGGTGTCCTTGCCGGGGTGGTCGAGGGCGGCGACGGCGGAGGCCCGCTCCTCGTGGTCGAGCATCGCCAGGGCGGCCTCCGGGCGGGCGCCGGCGATCACCTGGGGGTCGAGGTCGGCGGCCGTCAGGTAGGCCTTGACCGACTGGAGCTGGGCGGCGACCTCGTCGGCGGAGAAGACGCCGATGGCCTTGGCGTCGGGCAGCACGAAGGCCTCCGCGCCGTTCGGCCAGCCCTCGGCGGGGGAGCCCTTCCACGGGTGGTCGACGGTCGGCGTGTCGTCGGGGGCGGTCGGCGGCGCCGAGGTCGGCCTGGCTGTCTCCGGGGCGACGGTCGGCACCGGTCCGGCCGAGGACGAGTTGCCCCCGTAATGGTCGGAGTACCAGCGGCGCAGCCCGTCGATGTTCAGTGCCGCGAGCAGGACGGCGACGGTCAGCACGACGTAGAGCGGCGTGCGCCACTGCGGTCGGCGGCGCGGGCGCGGGTTGCCCCAGGGGTCGAGCGCCGGCTGCTTCGGCTTGCGGCCGAAACGGCGCGCGGGCGCCGGGCCGTCGTTGACCGAGCGGCGGCCGCCCGGGTCGACCGGCGGGGTGTGCTTCCACCGGGCGGCCAGCATGCGGGTGCGCCCGCTCTGCTCGGCGACGGTGGCGTTGCGGACGAACTCCTCGTCCAGGACGAGGTCGGCGAACGGGTCCTTCGCACCCGTTCCGGACGGGTCGGACCCGCCCGGCTCGTCGCCCCTGGTGGGGCGCGGTTCCGGATCTTCGGCTATCGGCATCGCGCCAGTATGACGACGGGGGGTGACGATGCGTCGATCGGGGGCACACCGGGTGGTGAACGCGTGCGCACCGGGTGGTGGTTCAGCCCGTTTCGCCCGGGTTCACCCCGGCCTGCCCGGAACCGCGCCGGGCGTCAGTCCTTGCCCCGGGCCTGCTTGACCGAGCCCACCACCCCGGCGATCGCCAGCAGGATGCCGGCCGGTAGCAGCGAGATGAAGAAGGCGCCGAACAGGCCGGCGTCGCCGAGGAACAGCTGCGCCAGGGTGTTCAGGACGAGCAGCCCGCCGGCCGCCGGGAGCGCCGACTGCCACGGGTGGTCGTTCGCCCAGCGGCGCAGTCGTCGGTCGGCGGTGTCGCGGCGCAGTTGCCCGCCGACGGTGCCGACCAGGAAGAAGAAGAACAGGGCCCAGCCGGCCGGTCCGGCCAGCATGCTCAGCGACCAGTTCCCGGAGATCGCCTCGATCCCCAGGGATGTCGCCCCCACCACCGCACCGACCCCCGCGGCCGTCCGCCACGGGCCCACGGTCGCCGAGGCGACGGCGAGTTGCCGGTTCTCACGTCGGGACATTTCGTCGTGTGCCATGGTTCAACGGTGCGCCCGCCCGGCCCCGGAGGCCATAGGGGAACCCCCTGGTTTTCTCCCTAGGGGCGCACGGGCGGTGGGCCCCCGCCGCCCTTCCCTCATCCCGCCCGGCCCGGCCGCGCACCCCGCCCGGCCCGGCCGCGCACCCCGCCAGGGCCCCGCCGCCCACCCCGCCCCGAACCGGGCGACCACGGACCGGACGGTCCCGCCGGGCCCCGCCGCGCGGTGCGAGGATGGCCGCAGTACCGAGGCAAGGAGCGGACCATGGGCAGCAGCGCAGCACACGGACAGAAGATCGCCTTCCTGGGCACCGGCAAGATCGGCGAGGCCCTGCTCTCCGGTCTGCTGCGGGCCGGCAAGAGCCCCGCGGACGTCCTGGTGACCGCCCGCCGCCCCGAGCGCGCGGCCGAACTCGCCGCCCGGTACGGGGTGGTGGCCGTCTCCAACGCCGAGGCCGCCAAGCTCGCCGACACCCTGATCCTCGCGGTCAAGCCGCAGGACATGGGCACCCTGCTGGAGGAGCTGGCCCCGCACGTCGGCGCGGACCGGCTGGTGATCTCGGCCGCGGCCGGCGTTCCGACCGCCTGGTTCGAGGAGCGGCTCGCCGCCGGGACCCCGGTGGTCCGGGTGATGCCCAACACGCCGGTCCTGGTGGACGAGGGGATGAGCGTCATCTCCGGCGGCTCGCACGCCACCGAGGAGCACCTGGCGCGCACCGAGGAGATCTTCAGCTCGGTAGGCAAGGCGCTGCGGCTGCCCGAGTCCCAGCAGGACGCGGCCACCGCGCTCTCCGGCTCGGGCCCGGCCTACTTCTACTTCCTGGTCGAGGCGATGACCGACGCCGGCATCCTGCTCGGCCTGCCCCGCCAGGTGGCGCACGACCTGATCGTGCAGTCCGCGATCGGCGCCTCGGTGATGCTGCGGGACTCCGGCGAGCACCCGGTGAAGCTGCGTGAGGCGGTCACCTCCCCGGCCGGCACCACGATCTCGGCCATCCGCGAGCTGGAGAACCACGGCGTGCGGGCCGCGCTGCTGGCCGCGCTGGAGGCGGCCCGGGACCGCTCCCGGGAGCTGGCCTCCGGCGGGAAGTAGTACGCCCGGACCCTGCGCGACCCCTCCCGCAATCGCGGCGCACCGCCTACGCTCTCGCCAACATCGTCCTACCGGCCGGTAGCGAGGATGCCAGGAGGCCCGTGTGGAGGTCCGTATGAGTGCCGCGCCGTCCGACGTCCCGCCCGGCCTGAGGGTCGGGCGGGCCGCGCTCGCCGTCAGCTTCCTGCTGCAGGGCACCACCTTCGCGCTGCTGGTCACCTGCATCCCGGAGATCCAGCACCGGTACGGGCTGAGCGACGGGCTGCTGCCGGTCTTCCTGGCGGCCGTGCCGATCCTGGCCGGGGTCGGCTCGATCACCTCCGAGCAGTTGGTGAAGCGCACCGGCGCGCGGGCAGTGCTGAGAGTGGTCCAGCCGGCCGTCTGCCTGAGTCTGGCGGCCGTCGGGCTCGGCGACGCACTGTGGCAACTCGCCCTCGCCCTGGGGGCGTTCGGGCTGCTGGTGGGGGCGCTGGACGCCAGTATGAACATGCTCGGGGTGGGCCTGCAGCACCGCTACGGCCGCTCGATCATGATCGGCTTCCATGCCGCGTTCAGCCTGGGCGGCATCGTCGGCGCCGTCCTGGCGGGCCTCGGTTCGCACTACGACCTGGGGCTGCCGGTGCTGTTCGGCTCGGCCGCCGCGGTGGTCGCCCCGCTCGCGGTGGTCACCGGCACGCGCTTCGCCGGCCCGGCCGAACTCGGTGACGCCGTCCGGGAGGCCGCCGAGGCCGCCGCCCGGTCCGTCCCCTGGCGGCCGCTGCTGCCGCTCTGCCTGGCGATGGCCTTCGCGTACATCGCCGACGCCTCGGTCTCCAACTACAGCGTCAAGTACCTCACCGACGGCCTGGGCAGCCGGGAGGACCTCGCCAAGCTCTCCTATCTCGGCTACATGGTCGCGATGCTGCTCGGCCGCGCGGCGGGCGACCGTGCGGTGCAGCGCTTCGGCGCCGTCCCGGTGGTCCGGGGCGGTGCGGCGCTGGCCGCGCTCGGGTTCGGGCTGGCGGCGGTCGCGCCCGCCCCCTGGGCGGGGATCGCCGCCTTCACCCTGCTCGGCTTCGGCATCTGCGCGATCATCCCGCAGGTCTTCGCGGCGGGCGGCCGGCTCTTCCCGGCCGACTCGGACGCCGCGGTGGCCCGGCTCAACCTCTTCAACTACGTGGGGTTCCTGCTCGGTTCGCCGCTGGTCGGGGCGATCGCCGACGCGAGTTCGTACCGCTGGGCCCTGCTCGCCCCGATGCTGCTGGTGCTCGCCGTGCTGCCGCTGGCCGACCGTTTCGCCCCGGCGCCGGTGTTGGCCCCCGCCCCCGCCGGGTGAGGGCGGGAGCGGGGGCGACGGGGCGGCGGTCGCACCCGCCGGACGAGGTCGGCCGGGATCAGCCGAGGATCGTGGTCTCCGTCCCGGTCACGCCGTAGGGCCAGCCCTGGTCCTTGGCCGAGGTGGTGCCGCCGACCTGGCCGAACTCGTAGTAGACGTACGGCGCCCAGTTCACCGTGTACGGCGTGGTGGCGCTCCACGGCGGGGTGTCGGAGATCTTCACGGTGAGCGTGACGGTCTTGGTGGCGCCCGGTGCGATCGGCGCGTCGAAGTGGAAGTTGGCGCTGTTCCCGTTGATCACGCAGTCGACGGTGTCGCCGGTGCAGCCGGTGACGGTGAAGGCGCCGGCCTGCGAGTTGGCCGGCCAGGTCGGCTGGACGGCCTCGTAGGCGAAGTAGATGTCGCTGGTCTCGGTATTGGTGAGCGACAGCGTCAGGGTCAGCTGGTCGCCGGCCTTCGCGGTCGACCTGTCGACGGCGAAGGCGGTCCCGCTGACCGCGGCGGAGGCCGGCTGGGCGGCGAAGAGCAGGCCAAGTCCCAGTATTGCAGCGAGAATTACCCCAAGGCGTTGCACGCTGAATGGCTTCATGGCGGAGAGGATATGGAGGCGCGGAGCGTTTGTCTGTACCGCCTCAACAAAGCACCTCCACGACTGCCGCACAGCGGCACCACAACTGCCGTAGCCCGGCCGCGCAACCGGAGCCCCGCCGCCGCCCCGGCGCGCCCTGACGGCGGCCCGCCCGCCGCCACCCGCTACGGTGGAGGCCATGCCCGAAGCCGAGCGTGACACCCCCTGCGGCCTGCACCTCTTCTGGGACGAGGCCGTCACCGCCTACGACTTCGGCCCCGGCCACCCGATGGACCCGACCCGGCTGGCCCTCACCATGCGCCTGGTCGAGGCGCTCGGGCTGAACGGCGGCCCCGGGGTGAGCGTCCGGTCCGCACCGCCCGCCGGCGAGTCCACCCTGCAGCTGGTGCACACCCGGGAGTACGTCGAGGCGGTCAAGCACGCCGCCGCCCACCCCGAGCTGACCGACACCCGGCACGGCCTCGGCACCGACGACAACTGGGCCTTCCCCGCGGTCCACACGGCCTCCGCGCTGATCGCCGGCCAGTCGGTGGCCGCCGCCGAGGCGGTCTGGCGCGGCGAGACCCCGCACGCCGTCAACTTCGCCGGCGGGCTGCACCACGCGATGCCCGGCAAGGCCTCCGGCTTCTGCGTCTACAACGACCCCGCGCTGGCCATCGCCCGGCTGCTCGAACTCGGTGCCGAGCGGGTCGCCTACGTCGACGTGGACGTCCACCACGGCGACGGCGTCCAGGAGGCCTTCTGGAACGACCCCCGGGTGCTCACCGTCTCCCTGCACGAGCACCCCGCCACGCTCTTCCCGCAGACCGGCTGGCCGATGGAGACCGGCGGCCCGGACGCCCCCGGCTCCGCCGCCAACCTGCCGCTGCCAGCCGGCACCGGCGACACCGGCTGGCTGCGCGCCTTCCACGCCCTGGTGCCCGAGCTGCTCGACGCCTTCCGGCCGCAGGTCCTGGTCACCCAGCACGGCGCGGACACCCATCTGGAGGACCCGCTCGCCCACCTCGCCGTCACCGTGGACGCCCAGCGGCTGATCGCGGAGGAACTGCACGAGCTCGCCCACCGGCACGCCGACGGCCGCTGGGTGGCCACCGGAGGGGGCGGCTACGCGGTGGTCGACGTCGTCCCGCGCACCTGGACCCACCTGGTCGCCACCGCCGCCGGACGGCCCGTCGACCCGGCCACCGAGACCCCCGAGTCCTGGCGCGCCGAGGTCTACCGCCGCACCCGCCGCCCGGCCCCGCTGCGGATGACCGACGGCGCCCGCCCGGCCTGGCGCGACTTCGACGCGGGTTACGATCCGGCCGACCGGCTCGATCAGGCCATTCTTGCCAGCCGCCGTGCGGTGTTCCCCCACCACGGCCTCCTGGCCTGAACCCGGCGCCCCGGCCGGGCGCCCGCGGGGCACCGGCCGGGCCGTGCGTACGCGGGGCGGTCCGATCCGCCGATCGGCTACGTACTGCAACAGTCCTATCTCTCACCGTACGAGGACTGCACCTCCCCTCTTCCCACTGGTACCACGCATAACTACTCTGGGGATACACGTGTGCCGGTGGAGTCACCGGAGGGGAAGCCGGTGCCTTGCACACGGGTAAGGGTCGGGTGATGGTCATGAGTTCCGTGGAGCGTCCCCTGCAGGAAGTCGTCTTCCTGACCGTGGCGGAGGTCGCCGCGGTCATGCGGGTGTCCAAGATGACGGTGTACCGCCTGGTGCACAGCGGCGAGCTGCCGGCCATCCGGGTCGGACGGTCCTTCCGGGTGCCCCAGCAGGCGGTGCACGAGTACCTCAAGGAGTCGTACGTGCGGCTTGAGAGCGCGTAGCACCGGGCCGGCGGGGCCGGATCCGCAGCCGCGGATCCGGCTCCGTTCGCCCCGGATTTCCCGCGAGTTTCCCGGTTGCCGGGAGTGCGATTTACAGCCCCGGCCACGCGGACGGTAGGCTAGGCCCTCACGTCAGTCGTATGGACTCCGTCTCTCACGGACGAGAGTCTCAGTGAGCGAGGGTTGTTCCGTGGGCTCTGTCATCAAGAAGCGTCGCAAGCGTATGGCCAAGAAGAAGCACCGCAAGCTTCTGAAGCGGACCCGCGTTCAGCGTCGCAACAAGAAGTAAGCGCCCCCGGCCGCGCCCAGCGCGCCCAGCGCTTCCACCGCCCGCCCAGGCCCTCGCGGCCCGGGCGGGCGGTGTCGTTTCACGGCCCGGCGGGGCGGCGCGGTACGGTGCACGCAGGCCGCTCGGGTCGAGGGAAATGGGGTGCAGCACCGTGGGCGTGGTCGTGCTCGTCACCGGCGTGGCACGCCATCTCGGTGCCCGCTTCGTCGCCGAGGTCCGCCGCCGTCCGGGTGTGGACCTGGTCGTCGGCGTGGACGTGCAGCCGCCCGGGACGCCGGCCGAGGAGCCGCCCGGCCCGGCCGCCCCGTACCGCTTCCACCAGCTCGACCTGCGCCGACCGGCGCTGTCCCGGGTGCTCGCCGAGCACCAGGTGGACACCGTGGTGCACCTCAGCGTCAGCGCCACCGGCCTGGGCTCCACCAACCGCTCCGCGGTGAAGGAGTCCAACGTCATCGGCACCATGCAGCTGCTCGGCGCCTGCCAGAAGGCGCCCGGGGTGCGCCGGCTGGTGGTGAAGTCCACCACCGGCGTGTACGGCTCCGCCCCCCGCGACCCGGCGGTGTTCAGCGAACGGATCCAGCCGAAGACCCCGCCCGGCGGCGGCTTCGCCAAGGACGCCTCGGAGGTCGAGGGCTACGTCCGCGGCTTCTCCCGGCGCCGCCCGGACGTCGCGGTGACGGTGCTGCGCTTCGCCAACATCGTCGGCCCGAACCCGGACACCCCGCTCAGCGAGTACTTCGCGCTGCCGGTGCTGCCGACCGTCCTCGGCTACGACCCCAGGCTGCAGTTCGTCCACGAGGACGACGCCGTCGCCGTGCTCTGCCGGGCCGTCGGCGAGCCCGAGCCGGGCACCGTCAACACCGGCACCTTCAACGTGGCGGGGGAGGGCGTCCTGCTGCTCTCCCAGTGCGCCCGCCGGCTGGGCCGGCCCACCCTGCCGCTGCTGCTGCCCGCGGTCAGCTGGATGGCCGTCCTGGCCCGCCAGACCCGGCTGGTGGACGTCTCGCCGGAGCAGCTGCGGCTGCTCACCCACGGCCGGGTGGTGGACACCACGCGGCTGCGCGAGACCTTCGGCTACCGCCCGGCGTTCACCACGCCCGAGGCCTTCGCCGACTTCGCCGCCGCCGTGGGCCCGGGCCTGCTGCCGCCCGAGCGGCTGGCCGCCGTCGCCGACCGGCTGGCCGCGCTGCTCGGCCCGGAGGGGGCCGACCCCGCCGCGCCGGGCGCCGTACCGAACCGCCCCCGCCGACCGAGGAGCTGAACCCGCGATGAGTGCCGCAGCCGAGAACGCGTCGGGCGAGGCCAAGGTGATCCCGATCGAATCCGCCCCCAGCTGGACCGGACCCGAGGGCCCCGGCCTGGCCGACCGGCTCGCCGGGGCCGTCGGCGGGGCGCTGTCGGGGCCGCTCGGCCCGGCGGCCGCCCGGCTGTTCGGCAAGGGGTGGGAGGGCCGCGCCGCCGAGGGGCTCGCCTTCCTGCGCCGCCGGGTCACTGGGGACTACGAGGTGGACGAGTTCGGCTTCGACCGCGAGCTCACCGAGGAGGTGCTGCTCTCCCTGCTGCGCCCGCTCGCCGAGAAGTACTTCCGGATCGACGTCCAGGGCGTGGAGAACATCCCGGCCGAGGGCGGCGCGCTGATCGTCGCCAACCACTCGGGGACGATCCCGCTGGACGCGCTGATGACCCAGGTGGTCATCCACGACCACCACCCGAACCGGCGGCACCTGCGGATGCTCGCCGCCGACCTGGTCTTCGTGCTGCCCGGCGTCAACGAGCTGGCCCGCAAGGCCGGCCACACCCTGGCCTGCAACGAGGACGCGCAGGCGCTGCTGGAGCGCGGCGAGGTGGTCGGGGTCTGGCCGGAGGGCTTCAAGGGCATCGGCAAGCCCTTCTCCGAGCGCTACAAGCTGCAGCGGTTCGGCCGCGGCGGCTTCGTGGCCTCGGCGCTGCGGGCGCGGGTGCCGATCGTGCCGTGCTCGATCGTCGGGGCGGAGGAGACCTACCCGATGATCGGCAACGTGAAGACCCTGGCCCGGTTGCTGGGCCTGCCGTACGTGCCGATCACGCCGACCTTCCCCTGGCTGGGCCCGCTCGGGGTGCTGCCGCTGCCGACCAAGTGGACGATCCGCTTCGGCGAGCCGATCGCCACCGACGGGTACCCGGCGGAGGCGGCGGACGACCCGATGCTGGTCTTCGACCTGGCCGACGAGGTGCGCGAGATCATCCAGCACACGCTCTACCAGCTGCTGGTGCAGCGGCGCTCGGTGTTCTTCTGACCCCTTCCCCTGACCCCCTTCCCCGTACGGGAGGCCGGAGGGACCGCCGTACGGGAGCACGGAACGGGCCCGGCGGATATCGCACTCCGCAGGGCCCGCTCCGTGCCGTCGGTGTGCCGTCAGCCGCCGAGGATCCGCAGCCCGGGCAGCAGGCCCGGGACCAGCGGGGGCACCTCGACGCCCTGCTGCCGGGCCCCGTCCGGGACACCGGGGGTGCCGGACGGCTGCGGCACCTGCGGCGGGGCCGCGTCGGCGCTCGGCGAGGGCTTGGCGCCGGTGAGCCCGTTGGTGAGGTCGCCGACCAGCCCGTTGACGGCGTCCGGGGCGCTGGTGGGCAGGGTGCTCGGCAGGCCGGGGCCCTTGCCGCCGCTGCCGGTCGCGCCGGCACCGGGGCCGACCGGGGCGGTGGTGCCGGGGCGGTTGCCGCCGGTGGCGCCGCTGTCCGGGGCCTGGCCGCCGCCCTGCGTGGCGCCGGAGCCGTCGGCCGGGGCGCCGGCGGGGGAGCCACCCGTCGAGTCGGCGGACCCGCCGCCCGCTCCGGAGCCGGGCGACCCACCGTTCTTGCCGGCGGGCTGGACCAGGCGCAGGGGCGCGACGTCCTCGCTTATGTCGTCGAAGAGCTGGCTCACCAGGGATGCCTGCTGGGTGAGCTGGGAGGGCAGCTTGCCCTGCAGCTCGGTCCAGCGGCCGTCCTCGTCGTGGGCGAAGCCGGCCAGCGCGCGCATCGGGTCGAGCGAGCCGTTGCTGCGGTAGACCGAGCGCAGCAGCTCGCGGCCCTTGAGGGCGTCGGCGTGCATGTCGTCCAGGGCGCGGCGGACCTGCTCGACGGTGGCCGGGCTCAGTGCGCCGGCCGGGCCGGTACGGCCGACCAGGACCTTGGCCTCGCCGAGCCGGGTGGCGGCGTTGTCGAGCAGCAGCTCACCGCGCTCGGCGTCGGAGCCGGCGAAGTCGAGCCGCAGCCCTTCGAGGCCGCGCTTCAGCCCGTACAGCGTGTCCCCGGGAACCGCTCCGGTGCTCGCGGCGGCGGCACCGGCCAGGCTGCCGACGGCGAGCCCGGCGACGAGTCCGCCGATCGCGAACCGGCGGCTCCACCGGCCGCGCGGCGCCGACCGGATCGCCCGGTGGCGGCGCTGGCGGGGCACCGCGGCGCCCGGTCCGCCGGCGAAGGCCTGCTCGAACGCGGCCATCAGCTGGGCGCGTTGGACCGTCCGGACCTCCCGGTCCAGCACCGGTCCGGGCAGCGCTCCCAGCACGTCGGTCAGGCCGACCAGTTCGGCCATCGCGGCCGAACCGGGGCCGGTGCCTGCGGTGTTGGCCGATTCCGCGTCGGTTGCAGCGCGTTGCTCCGTCCGGTGGGCCTCCAGCGCCTCGGCGAAGGCCTTCGCCCGCCGGTGCTCCAGCACGTTTGCCGTCACGGGCCACACCTCCCTTCGTCGTTGTCGACACCCTGGCCCGCCGGACGGTTGCCCCGGCTGGCCAAAGCCACTCCATCGGGTGACGGGTCGCAATTCGGCTTGACCGTACGCCTGGTGGAGGCTTGCACGCTGGCCAACGATCGGTGCGGGCGGTCGGTTACGCACGGCTGATCATCGGACCGACCGTTCACTCTGACGTGTCGGTCGGGCGTGGACGGTGACGGCCGGCCGGGCGGCCCTCCGGCTGTGTCCCCCGCGGTCACGGTCGGCTCATCGGGCGTCGGGCGGCAGCAGCCGCGCCAGCGTCCGTACGGCGCGGTACTGGAGGGTCTTGATGGCGCCCTCGTTCTTGCCCATGATCCGGGCGGTCTCCGCGACCGAGAGCCCCTGCAGGAAGCGCAGGGTGACGCACTCCTGCTGCTGCGGGTTGAGCCGGCGCACCGCGTCCAGCAGGGCGGCGTTGGAGAGCGACTCCAGCACCGACTCCTCCGGGCTGCGCTCGCACTCGTTGGAGTCGAGCATCTCGCCGGTGGTGACCTCCAGCCGGAAGCGGCTGGACTTGAAGTGGTCGGCGACCAGGTTGCGGGCGATGGTGACCAGCCAGGCGCCGAAGTCCCGGCCCTGCCAGGTGAAGGTGCCGATCCGGCGCAGCGCGCGCAGGAAGGTCTCGCTGGTGAGGTCCTCGGCCGTGGCCCGGCTGCCGACCCGGTAGTAGATGTACCGGTAGACGGTGTCCGCGTAGTGGTCGTAGAGCCGGCCGAAGGCCTCGCTCTCGCCGGCCTGGGCCCGCTCGACCAGCTCCATGATCGGGTTGTGCTCGGTCTCGTAGCCGGGGCCGGTCGCGGTCCGGGAGCGGCCGCGCCCGAGGCCGGCACCGCCGGTGCGACCGCGCGAGCCGGTGCCGGCCGAGCCGGCGGCGGTGGTGCGCAGGGCCAGGCCGGGGCCGTGCGGGTGGCCGAACGACCCTCCGGCGGGCACGAGTTGGGGCGAGGCGGCGAGCTGGCTGCGGAGCAGGCTGCGCAGCAGGTCCAGGCCGGTGGAGATCTGCCGCTCGGCGGTGGGCCGGTCGTGGTGGCCGGTGCGGGGGCGCAGGGGCACGGACGACGGGCGGGAGGGTGCAGGCGCGTCGTTCCGGACGGGTGGGTACACGGGACTCCCAGAGGCAGAACTGTGGACGGATCACCTCCGCCTGCGCGGAGAGCACTCCCCGAAGCGTCCGTTCGAGCGGGACGTGTGGGGACGTGCATCCAGGAGAGAATAACGCTTTGTGCAATGACAGCTACACCGTGTGGTCGAAGTGGTCGTTTGGGATCCATTTGTTGCGCATATTCGGCTGACACTGACCGGAGCTGTCGGCGTTCATCCGGCTCAACGTGATCGAACAGGCGCTCAGGGTGACCAATTCGGCGGTCCGGGGGGCCGTTTCCCAGCCTTGGGGCTCGGCAACCCCTGACTTTCCCGGTCTGGCGAACGATCAGAACCGGTCACCGGCTGACAGGTTCGCGCATCGGCCCTTGACCGTGTTGCGCCGGAAGGGAGTTCGCCCGTACGAGCGGCCAGGTCAGGGCCCTGGTTGACGTCCGGTCACCCGCGCGGGCGAGCGCGTCGGGTGACGCTGCGGGAGCCCGTATGACGGCTCCGGCGGCGGGTTGCGGCGGATTGCGGCGGTGGCCTCAGGCGCGCCGGTGTCGCCGGTGCAGGGCCACGGCGGCCGCCGTCGCGCCCGCCAGCACCCCGACCGCGGCCGCCGCCGGCAGCCCCACCTTGGCCGCCTTCCGGCCGGTGCGGAAGTCCCGCACCCGCCACCCCTGGGCCCGGGCGTGGCGGCGCAGCGCGCCGTCCGGGTTCACCACGTACGGGTGGCCGACCAGCGAGAGCATCGGGATGTCGTTGGCCGAGTCGCTGTACGCGGCGCAGCGGTCGAGGTCGAGGCGCTCGCGGCGGGCCAGCGCCCGGACGGCGGCGGCCTTGGCCGGGCCGTGCAGCATGTCGCCGACGAGTCCGCCGGTGTAGAGGCCGTCCCGGGCCTCGGCGACGGTGCCGAGCGCGCCGGTCATGCCGAGCCGCCGGGCGATGATCCGGGCCACCTCCAGCGGGGCGGCGGTGACCAGCCAGACCCGCTGGCCGGCGTCCAGGTGCATCTGGACCAGCGCCCGGGTGCCCGGCCAGATCTTGTCCGCGACGACCGGTTCGAAGATCTCCTCGCAGATCTCCTCCAGGTCGGCGGTGCGCTTGCCGGCGACGATGCCGAGGGCGGTGGTCCGGGCGTCCGAGATGTGGTCCGGGTCCTCGGCGCCGTGCAGCCGGAACCAGGCCTGCTGCCAGGCGAAGCGGGCGATGTCGCGGCGGGTGAGGAAGCCGCGGCGGAAGAGGCCGACGCCGAGGTAGAAGATCGCGGCGCCGCGCAGGATGGTGTTGTCGCAGTCGAAGAAGGCGGCGGCGCGGGGGTCGTCCTGGTCCGGGGTGTGGTTCCCGGCCGGGGCCTTGGGCGCCTTCCCGGGCTTGGCCGGGGCCTGGCCGTCCGCGGCGGCCGGCGCGTCCCCGGTGGCCGCGGTGTCCCCGGCGGCCTGCGCGTCCGCCGCGGGGGCGTCCGCCGCTCCGGGCTCGGCCCGCAGCGCGGCCTCCGCCGCCTCGGCCGCGGCCTCGCCCGCCAGGGCGCTCCGCTCGCTGGTGGAACGTCTTGCCTGGGTGAGCCTTCGGAGCACGGCCATGGCACCGAGCATAGCCAGCCGGGCGCGGAGCGGCCGTGACGGTGCCGTGCCCGTGAGGTGAACAGCTCCACCGCGCGCGGGGGCGGGCGCCCCGTGGGCGCAGAATGGGGCGGTGAGCCCACTGCTGCGACGTAAGAGCCCCGATCCCGCGGACCGTACCGTGACCCTGGTCGGCAAGCCCGGCTGCCACCTGTGCGACGAGGCCCGCGAGGTCATCGTCCGGGTGGCGGGCGAGCTGGGGGCGTCCTTCGAGGAGAAGGACATCACCCAGGACGAGGAGCTGTACCGCCGCTACTGGGAGCAGATCCCGGTCACCCTGGTCGACGGGCGCCAGCACGACTTCTGGCGGGTCGACGAGCGCAGGCTGCGCGCGGCCCTGGGCGGCTGACGGCCCGGCGCGCGGGCGCTCGCGCCCCCGCCACTCGGCGGGGGCGCTTCGCCGAATCGTTGCCAAAGACACTCCGTTTCGGCCCCGGCCGGGGCGCCTTGGTCGGCTTACGATCGAACGCGTTTGCGCCCGTGGGGGGCTGAGCACACGAGGAGTGCCGCCATGCTTCCCGGTCCGACCCCCGGCACGCCCGAAGCCCCGTCCGGGGCCGGGGGCTTCGCCGTGGTGGACGTGGAGGCGACCGGCCGCAGCCCGTGGCGGCACCGTGTGGTCGAGGTCGCGGTCGTGCTGCTCGACGAGCGGCTGTGTCCGGAGGGCGAGTTCGCCACCCTGCTGGACCCGCTGGGCCCGGTCGGCCCGACCCATGTGCACCGGATACGCCAGAGTGACGTCGAGGGCGCCCCGCGCTTCCGCGAGATCGCCCCGCAGCTGCTGGAGCTGCTGGCCGGCCGGGTGCTGGTCGGCCATCACGTCAGCTGCGACCACGCCTTCCTGGACCGAGAGTTCGCCCGGATCGGGGTGCCGCTGCCGCCCGTCCCGCTGCTGTGCACGATGCGGCTGGCCCGCGCCCACCTGCCGGAGGCCCGCAGCCACGGCCTGGCGGCCTGCGTGGAGGCGGCGGGCCTGGGCTGGTACCCGGCACACACCGCCCTCGGCGACGCCCGGGTGACGGCCGAGCTGCTGCGGCACTGCCTGGGTGCCCCCTCCTGCCCGCCGGGCGACTGGGCGGGCCCGCTGCGCGAGGCGGCCCGGGTGCCCTGGCCGCGGCTGGGCGGGGCCCGCTCCGGCCCGTCCGGCGCGGCCGTCCCGCTGCTGCGCCGGGAGGCCCCGTACGGCCCCTGGCTGCCCGGTGCGCAGGCCCCGGAGGTCGTGCTGACGCACGCCGGTGCTATGGGCTCGATGGCGTGATGCGCATCACTGTGCGGGGACAAATCGGACACCATCTTTGTGCACACGTTCACAAACGCATAGCCTGGCTGCCAAAGCCCAGCTTCACCCACAGGAGCACCGTGGCAATCGGCCGATCACCACAGAGCAGTTCGCAGACGCCCGACCAGGGCGCCGCGCGCCGACCCTCGCGTGCCCGGGGCATCCCGGAGGCGACTGTCGCCCGCCTGCCCCTCTACCTGCGGGCCCTCACCGCGCTCTCCGAGCGCTCGGTGCCGACCGTCTCCTCCGAGGAGCTGGCCGCCGCGGCCGGCGTGAACTCGGCCAAGCTCCGCAAGGACTTCTCCTACCTCGGTTCCTACGGCACCCGCGGCGTCGGCTACGACGTCGAGTACCTCGTCTACCAGATCTCCCGCGAGCTCGGCCTGACCCAGGACTGGCCGGTCGTCATCGTGGGCATCGGGAACCTCGGCCACGCCCTCGCCAACTACGGCGGCTTCGCCTCCCGCGGCTTCCGGGTGGCCGCCCTGCTCGACGCCGACCCCAACGTGGTCGGCAGCAGCGCGGCCGGGCTGCCGGTGCGCCACATGGACGAGCTGGAGTCGATCGTCGAGAGCCAGCACGTCTCCATCGGTGTGATCACCACCCCGCCCGGTGCCGCCCAGCAGGTCTGCGACCGGCTGGTCGAGGCGGGCGTCACCAGCATCCTGAACTTCGCCCCGACCGTGCTGACCGTTCCGGACGGCGTGGACGTGCGCAAGGTGGACCTCTCCATCGAGCTGCAGATCCTGGCCTTCCACGAGCAGCGCAAGGCCGGCGAGG
This sequence comes from Kitasatospora sp. NPDC096140, assembly GCF_040303045.1. Lineage (NCBI taxonomy): Bacteria > Bacillati > Actinomycetota > Actinomycetes > Kitasatosporales > Streptomycetaceae > Kitasatospora > Kitasatospora sp. NPDC096140. Next base: position 102,662 of record NZ_JBEOUW010000011.1, on the reverse strand, counting down.
AGCCGGACGACCGCGCCGAGTCGGTGCTCGACCGCGCTCCCGGCCCGGTCCGCGCCGCCGCCGCCAAGCTGCGGCGTGCGGCCGGCGGCAACGGCAAGGGCCGCGGCACCGCCGAGTCGACGGCGAAGGACCAGGCCGAGCAGGCCAAGGGAAAGGCCGCCAAGGGCGGCGACGGGGATCTCTCCGCGGTGATGCCCGCATGAACACCGAGAGCTGTGGGGGGCGGGCATGAGCCTTCTCGTCGTAGGGCTGAGCCATCGCACGGCCCCGGTCGGGGTGCTGGAGCGCGCCGCGCTGACCGGCGACGTGCCGACCCGGCTGCTGCACGACGCGGCCGCCACCGCGACCGTCGCCGAGGCCGCGCTGCTGAACACCTGCAACCGGATCGAGCTGTACGCGGACGTGGACAAGTTCCACGCCGGCGTCGCCGAACTGTCGCTGCTGCTCGCCCACCACAGCGGGGTGGACCTGGAGGAGCTGACCTCCCACCTGTACGTCCACTACGAGGACCGCGCCGTCCACCACCTCTTCTCGGTGGCCTGCGGCCTGGACTCGATGGTGGTCGGCGAGGGCCAGATCCTCGGCCAGCTGCGCGACGCCCTGGCCAAGGCCCAGGAGGAGCACACCGCCGGGCGCGACCTGAACGAGCTGTTCCAGCAGGCGCTGCGGGTCGGCAAGCGGGCGCACAGCGAGACCGGCATCGACAAGGCCGGCCAGTCGCTGGTCACCTTCGGCCTGGAGCAGGTCGCGGCGGGCGCGGGCGAGATCGCCGGCAAGCGCGCGCTGGTCGTCGGCGCGGGCTCGATGAGCGCGCTGGCCGCCGCCACCCTGGTCCGCTCCGGCGTGACCGACCTGCTGATCGCCAACCGGACGGCCGCCCGCGCCGAGCGGCTGGTCGAGATCCTCGGCCCGGACGTCGCCCGCGCCCTCGACCTCGCCAAGGTGCCGGAGGCGCTGGCCGACGTCGACCTGGTGATCTCCTGCACCGGCGCGGCCGGCGTGGTGGTCAAGGCCGAGGACGTGGCCGCCGCCGTCGCCCTGCGCCCGGCCGGCCGGGGCCCGCTCGCCCTGCTCGACCTGGCCATGCCGCGCGACGTCGACCACGCCGTCCACGAGCTGGACGGCGCCCTGCTGGTCGACCTGGAGAGCCTGTCCCACGCGCACGCCGCCACCCCCGGCGCCGGCGACGTCGACCAGGTCACCCGGATCGTCGCCGACGAGGTGACGGCCTTCGGCGCCGCCCAGCGGGCCGCCCGGATCGCGCCGACCGTGGTCGCGCTGCGCTCGATGGCCTCCGACGTGGTCGCCGCCGAGCTCGGCCGGCTGGAGGCCCGGCTGCCCGACCTGGACGACCGCTCCCGCGCCGAGATCGGCCAGACCGTCCGCCGCGTCGTCGACAAGCTGCTGCACGCCCCGACCGTCCGGGTGAAGCAGCTGGCCGCCGAGCCCGGCGGCGCCTCCTACGCGGAGGCCCTGCGCGAGCTGTTCGACCTCGACCCGGCCGCCGTGCACGCGGTGTCCGGGACGCCCGTCGGCGGCGCGCCCCAGCCCTCCGCCGGGGGCACCAGATGAACCGTCAGCCATCCCACGAGTACCACCGGGACGATCACCCCATGAATGGTCAACCGATCACGGAGCAGCCCTCGGCCGCCGCACCCCTGCGGCTCGGCACCCGGCGCAGCGCCCTCGCCATGGCCCAGTCGGGCATGGTGGCCCGCGAGGTGACCAGGGTCACCGGGCGCCCCGTCGAGCTGGTCGAGATCACCACCTACGGCGACACCTCACGGGAGGCGCTGGCGCAGATCGGCGGCACCGGCGTGTTCGTCTCCGCGCTGCGGGACGCACTGCTGGAGGGCCGGATCGACTTCGCCGTGCACTCGCTCAAGGACCTGCCCACCGCCGCCCCCCAGGGCCTGGTGCTGGCCGCCGTCCCCGAGCGCGAGGACGTCCGGGACGCCCTGGTCGCGGCCGAGGGCCTGACCCTGGACGAGCTGGTGGAGAAGCTGGCCGGCTCCGGCCGCCCGGCCCGGATCGGCACCGGCTCGCCGCGCCGGATGGCGCAGCTGAACGCCTGGGCCGCCGCCCGCGGCGCCCAGCTGGAGACCGTCGCGATCCGCGGCAACGTGGACACCCGGATCGGCTACGTGACCGGCGGCGAGCTGGACGCGGTGGTGCTGGCGACGGCCGGTCTGAACCGGCTCGGCCGCAGCGCCGAGATCTCCCAGCACCTCGACCCCGAGCTGATGATCCCGGCCCCCGGCCAGGGCGCGCTCGCGATCGAGTGCACCACCGCGAACACCGAACTGACCGCCGCGCTCGCGGCCCTGGACCACGCCCCCACCCGGGTCGCCGTGGCCGCCGAGCGCGCCCTGCTGGCCACCCTGGAGGCCGGCTGCTCGGCACCGGTGGCCGCGCTGGCCACCTGGGGCCGGCAGAACGAACTGCGGCTGGACGGCGTGGTCGGCAACCCCGACGGCTCCGCCCTGCTGAAGATGTCCGCCAACGGTCCGATCGTCCTCGACGAGTCCGCCGAGCAGCAGGCGGCGGCCCTCGGCCGCGCGCTGGCTGACCGGCTGCTCGACGGGGGCGCGGCCGCCCTGATGGGGGAGCGAGCCCGATGAGCCCCACCGCCGCCACCGATGCCCTGTTCCCCGCCGGGCAGCCCGCCACCGGACGGTGCACCTTCCTGGGCGCGGGCCCCGGGGACCCGGGCCTGCTGACCCTGCGCGCGGTCGAGGTGCTGTCCACGGCCGACGTCCTGGTCGCCGACCCGCTGACCGCCGCCGCCGTGCGCAGCCACTGCCCGGCCGCCGTGCAGGTGCACGACCCGGCCGCCGAGGGCGCCGAGCTCGACCTGGCCAAGGTGGTCGCCGAGGCGGTCCGCTCGGGCAAGCACGTGGTCCGCACCGTCGACGGCGACCCGGGCCTGGACGGCTGCGCCGCCGAGGAGATGCTCAGCTGCGCGGGCGACGGGATCCCCTTCGAGGTGATCCCGGGCGTCGCCCAGTCGGTCGGCGTCCCGGCCTACGCCGGCGTCCCGCTGCGGGCCGGGGCCGGCACCGACGTGCGCTTCGTGGACGGTGCCCAGCTGCTGTCCGGCGGCCCGGTGGACCTGGGCGCGCCGGAGACCACCCTGGTGGTCCGCACCACCCTGGGCCAGCTGCCGGCCACGGCCGCCGCGCTGGTCTCCAACGGCCGCAAGCCGGAGTCCGCGCTCAGCGCGACGCTCTCCGGCACCACCACCCGCCAGCGGACCTTCACCTCCACGCTGTCCGCCATCGCGGCCGACCTGAAGGCCGCCCGGGTGCTGCCCTCGCCGGTCTCCGCGCCGGTCGACCCGGCCACCTCGGTGATAGCCGTGGTGGGCGAGCAGGTCGCCCACCGGGCCTCGCACTCGTGGTTCGAGACCAAGCCGCTGTTCGGCTGGAACGTCCTCGTGCCGCGCACCAAGGAGCAGGCCACCGGCCTGTCCGAGCAGCTGCGCTCGTACGGCGCGGTGCCGCAGGAGGTGCCGACCATCGCGGTCGAGCCGCCGCGCACCCCGCAGCAGATGGAGCGGGCCATCAAGGGCCTGGTCACCGGCCGCTACGAGTGGATCGCCTTCACCTCGGTGAACGCGGTGCGCGCCGTCCGGGAGAAGTTCGAGGAGTACGGCCTGGACGCCCGCGCGTTCGCCGGGATCAAGGTCGCGGCGGTCGGCGAGACCACCGCGCAGGCCCTGGTGGACTTCGGCGTGAAGCCCGACCTGGTGCCCTCCGGCGAGCAGTCCGCCGCCGGTCTGCTGGAGGACTGGCCGCCGTACGACCCGGTCTTCGACCCGATCGACCGGGTGCTGCTGCCGCGCGCCGACATCGCCACCGAGACCCTGGTGGCCGGCCTGGTCGAGCTCGGCTGGGAGGTCGACGACGTGACGGCGTACCGGACGGTGCGCGCCTCGCCGCCGCCGGCCGAGACCCGTGAGGCGATCAAGGGCGGCGGCTTCGACGCGGTGCTGTTCACCTCGTCCTCGACCGTCCGGAACCTGGTCGGCATCGCGGGCAAGCCGCACAACGTCACGGTCATCGCCTGCATCGGCCCGGCCACCGCCAAGACCGCCGAGGAGCACGGCCTGCGGGTCGACGTGATGGCCCCCGCGCCGTCGGCGGCCGCGCTGGCCCAGGCACTGGCAGACTTCGGGGCGAAGCGCCGTGACACCGCGACGGCCGCGGGCGAGCCGGTCTACCGGCCCAGCGAGCGCCGTCCGGGTTCGCGCCGCAAGGCCCGCTGAGGGCCTGCCCCGACCCCCGGCCGGGGGTGGCGAGCCGTCGCCCCCGGCACTGCACAACCGTTCGGAGAGAGAAGCCGTGTCCGCTGAATTCCCGTACGTACGCCCCCGTCGGCTGCGCCAGAGCCCGGCGATGCGCCGCCTGGTGGCCGAGACCAGGCTGCACCCGGCGGAGCTGATCCTGCCGCTGTTCGTCCGCGAGGGCGTCAGCGAGCCCGTCCCGGTCAGCTCGATGCCGGGCGTGGTCCAGCACACCCGGGACACCCTGCGCAAGGCCGTCGTGGAGGCGGCCGAGGCGGGCGTGGGCGGCGTCATGCTGTTCGGCGTCCCCGAGGTGCAGGACGCGATCGGCAGCGAGGGCACCAACCCGGACGGCATCCTGCAGCAGGCGATCCGGGACGTGGTCTCCGAGGTCGGCGACTCGCTGGTGGTCATGTCGGACCTCTGCCTGGACGAGTACACCGACCACGGCCACTGCGGCGTGCTGGCCGCCGACGGCAGCGTGGACAACGACGCCACCCTGGAGCGCTACGCCGAGATGGCCCGGGTGCAGGCCGACGCCGGCGTCCACCTGGTCGGGCCCTCCGGCATGATGGACGGCCAGATCGGCGTCGTCCGGCGGGCGCTGGACGAGGCGGGCCACCAGGACGTGGGCATCCTCGCCTACACCGCCAAGTACGCCTCGGCCTTCTTCGGTCCGTTCCGCGAGGCCGTGGGCTCCTCGCTCAAGGGCGACCGCAAGGCCTACCAGCAGGACCCGGCGAACGCCCGCGAGGCGCTGCGCGAGCTGGAGCAGGACCTCGCCGAGGGCGCCGACCTGGTGATGGTCAAGCCGGCCATGGCCTACCTGGACATCCTGCGCCAGGTCGCCGACGCCTCCCCGGTGCCGGTCTCCGCCTACCAGGTGTCCGGCGAGTACGCGATGGTCGAGGCGGCCGCCGCGAACGGCTGGATCGACCGGGAGCGGATGATCATGGAGACGCTCACCTCGATCCGCCGCGCCGGCGCCGAGCAGATCCTCACCTACTGGGCCGTCGAGGCCGCCGCGATGCTCAAGTAGCCGGCGCGGTAGCAGGGCGTACGGAAGGCCGGGCGGCTCCCACGGGAGCGGCCCGGCCTTCCGCGTCCGGCTAGTTCCAGCCGGCGATGTGCGCGAAGCCCTCGCCGCCGCCCACCAGGTCGGTGGAGGTGGCCGCGCCGCCGCCGAAGCCGCCGGCGGCGATGTCGGAGGTGTGGGCGACGCCCCAGCCCCCGCCGGCCACGAACGGCTGGTCGGCCGAGGCGGCGATGCCCCCGCCGCCCGCGAGGCCGACGTGGGCGAACGCCGGGGTGGCGGCACCCGCGAGCGCCAGCGCGGCGGTGGCGGTCAGGGCGGCCTTGGCCAGCTTGCTCTTCATGGATCTGCCCTCTCTCTGGGAGCGCCCCCGCGGGCGCTCTGCGTCTGACTCGTGATCACAGCCCGTCCGTCCCGCCCGGCGCCCCACGCGCCCGGCCGGACGGACGGTCACCCGGTCGGGCCGGGCGCCCGTCCGGACTTCTCGGCCCGCAAGCCCGGAGGGCCCGGGGAGACCTTCCTCCCCGGGCCCTCCGTCCGTGCCATGCCCCTTGATCAGCCGATCAGGTGCGAGACACCCGCGTCGCCCGAGGACTGGGTGTTCTGGCCGACGTTGCAGATCTGCTTCGGGGTGCTGTTCAGGACCGGGACCTCGACCGGAACCGCGACACCGATGACCGCGACGGCGATGTTGTGGACCTCCGGCAGGCAGATGTTCGGGTTGTCCAGGGTGTGGAAGTTCGGGCTGCCGTTGCCGTGGGTGCCGGTCTGGTTGGTGCCGCCGTTGCCCTGGACGGAGGTGGCGGCGCCGTCCGAGTCGACGATGGCGGAGGCCGAGCCGGCGGACATCGCGATGGCGGCGGCGGCCAGGCCGGCGGCGGCGAGGGACTTCTTGATCATTTCCGGTTTTCCTCTCGGGGGTGAATCGGGGAGCGATTCGTAGGGTGGATCGGAGGGGTGGTGCAGGGAGCTGAACGGAGCGTCAGCCGATCAGGTGGGACACGCCCGCGTCACCGTGGCTCTGGGTGCCCTGGCCCTGGGTGCAGTACTGCTTGCCGCCGCTGTTGGCGATCGGGACCTCGACCGGGACGGCCACGCCGAGCACGCCGACGGCGATGTTGTGGATCTCGGGGAGGCAGACGTTCGCGTTGTCCAGGAAGTGGAAGTTCGGGCTGTTGTTCCCGACCGTCCCGGTGAAGTTGGAGCCGCCGTTGCCCTCGATGGAGGCGGCGGCGCCGTCCGCGTCACCGATGGCCGAGGCGGGCGCGGCGGCGGCGGCCAGCGCGGCGACGGCCAGGCCGGCAGCGGCGAAGGACTTCTGGATCATGGGGAGATCCCTCTCTGAAATGCTCTTGGATTCCTTGCGTACAACGCGTAGAACGCTCAGACCCGGTCTGCAGTCACTGACGTCCAGATCAAAGAATGACGGCACGGAAGGTTACGGGGATTTTTGAAAAGAGTCCGGGAGGCGCGACGAAGGATGGTTTCCGGTCGGATTATTAGGCCGAACCGGCTAACCGGCGCAATCCGCACTCCCGGTCACTCGTTGAGCAGATTGCTTTCCGGCTGCGCCCGCGCAGCCTTCCTCAGTGATCCCCAGTACGGACAGCAGAACGGTGAAAAGCATGAAGTTCTCCAAGCGGGCCGGCGCGATGCTGCTGGCGGTCGGTGCGGGCATGCTCGCCTCCCAGGGGCCGGCCTCCGCCGCCCCGGTCGGCCCCGACCAGGTCGGAGCCCTGGAGGACGCGCTGGCCACCCAGCAGGTCCCGGCGGAGGTGCCGCTCACCCCGCTGGGCAGCCGGCTGTCGGCCGGCATCCCGACCTCGCTGCTCATGCCGCCGGTGCCCGGCCGGACCACCAGTACCAGCACCGAACTGATCCCGGAGCGGATCGTCCCCCAGCTGAGCACCGGCAAGGTCGGCCCGAGCGCCAAGGCCGAGCTGCCGCTCCCGCTGCTCGACCAGGGCGCCGACCTCGGCCAGGTGCTGCTGGACGCCCCGGCCGCCCCGCTGCACGCCGACACCCCCGGCGTCACCCTCGGCAAGCCGCTCTCGCTCGCCCAGGACGGCGCCGGCCAGCTCGCCGGCGGTCGGCTGAAGGTCGACGAGGTCGACCCGCGCCTGCTCACCGGTGCCGTGCAGGCCGTCCCGGGGGCCAACGCCAGCCTCGGCGGCGACGACCACCGGCTCTCCGTCACCGACGAGGTGAACGACCTGACCACGACCACCGCCGCGACCGCCACCGAGGTGGTGGGCCAGAGCGGACTGGCCGACCCGGCGGCCACCACCGCCACCGCCACCGGCGTGCTCCGGCAGGCCGGGCTGACCGACCTGACCCGGCTCTGACCGGCGCCGGGCACGCCAGGGGCCCGGCACGACGGGAGCCCGGCACCCCGCTCACCGCGCGGGGTGCCGGGCTCCGGCGCGTGCGCCGCCCGGTCGGACGCGGCGCCCGTCAGCCGGGCAGGACGCCGGTCAGGCCGCCGACCAGCGGGAGGTCCTTGACCCCGCCGCCCGCGCTCAGCGGGCCGGTCAGCGTCCCGGTGCCGACCGGGGCCAGGCCCTGGTCCGGCTGGACGGTCGCGCCGTTGTTGAGCACGTCGGCGGAGGAGTTGGCCCACGGGTCCAGGCGCAGGCTCTTGATCGGCGCGACGCCGTAGCCGAGACCGGAGGTCGTCCCGTTCAGCGCCTGGCCGACGTCGGTCCTGGCCAGCGTGGCCGGGCCGGCGGGCGCCTGGCCCGCCGGGGCGGTGGCGGCCTGCGCCGAGCCCGCGCCGAGCAGCACCGCGGCACCGACGGCGGCGGCCAGGCCGGCCCCGCTCTTCTTCGAAACCATGCGGATCATCACCCTTCGGTGGATCGGGGGTCCCGGACGGCCGTCCGGGGATGCCGAACTGCCCCCCGGCCGACTGGTCGGGGGGCAGGACGGCCGGAACACGTGCCGATCGGGGATCAGCAGTTGTCCGCGGGCGGCGGGGGCAGCTCGACGTTGGCGCAGCTGTTGCCGAACGCGGGGTTCAGCAGGCCGATCACGTCGATGGAGTTGCCGCACAGGTTGACCGGGATGTGCACCGGAACCTGGATCTGGTTGCCGGAGGCGACACCGGGGGAGCCGGCGGCGACGCCCTCGGCGCCCGAGCTCGCGGCGGCGGAGCCCGCGGCGCCCAGCACCAGGCCGGCAGCGGCGGCGGAGAGGACGGCGGCCTTCTTCACGTTCTGCATGGGGGTTGATCTCCTCGATCACACACGGGGGGAGCGTGCCGCGCCCCGGCAGTGCGGGGCGCGGCAAGGGCTCGGTGAATCAGCTGTCGCCGGTGCGGCGACCGCGGGTTCAGCCGATGTTGGCGCAGGAGTTGCCGAACGCCGGGTTCAGGATGCTGATGACCCCGATGCTGTTGCCGCAGACGTTGAGCGGGATGTGCACCGGGATCTGGATCTGGTTGCCGGAGAGCACGCCGGGGGAGCCGGCGGCCACGCCCTGGGCACCGGAGCTGGCGAACGCGCCGCCGGCGGCACCGAGCACGAGGCCGGTGGTGGCCAGGGACAGCACGGCGGCCTTCTTGAAGTTACGCATCGTTCTTCCTCCGATTTCTGCCCGACGGAAGGGAATTGTCGGGATCCGGGCGAGCACGAATACTCGCCCGCTGGTTTCAGGGATTGCCGTGATTTGTCACTCGGACGGCGCACACCGGCGCGTTCCGCCCATGGCTCGGGCGTGGACGCAGCCGCCGTGTTGCAGCGCCTCTCGAAACCGCTCCCGCACGGCCGGGAATGGCTCGGACAAAGGCGCGACCGGGCGGAATTCCCGGTCAGACGTTCCGGCGGGGATTGCCGGACGCCGCGTTCGTGGGGCCCGCCACGTCGATCGAGCCGCCGGTGGCCGCGGTGCCGACGGGGCCGTGGGCGAGGTGGTGCATGGACGTGCTCGATTCGTGTGTAGGGGGCCGGATGGACCGGGTTCCGTCAGGGAGAACGAGGCACGGCGCGCGGGGAAACGGCCCGTCCGAAGCCGATCACCCGAATGCCGACCGGGGGCGCCGTTGCTCCGGACGGGTGACAGTGGGCGCACCGTCGCAACCGGTCCGGGCGGGTGTCGTTCTTGATGTCGCACTCCCCGTGCATCTCTGTTGAACAGTCAGGAGGCTCGCATGAGCATCAAGAAGACCGCCGCCGTCGGCGCGGCCGTGGTGGGCATCGTGGCCGCCGGCGCCGGCACCGCGATGGCCAGCTCCGGCGCCGAGGGCGTCGCCGCCGGTTCCCCCGGTGTCATCTCGGGCAACCAGATCCAGGTTCCGGTGCACGTGCCGGTCAACCTGTGCGGCAACACCATCGACATCGTGGGCCTGCTGAACCCGGCGTTCGGCAACCACTGCGCCAACGTGGGCTGATCCCGCACCCGGTTCGGCCGGTGCGAGCCGCCGTTCCGCGCTTCCCTCCTGGGGCGCGGGGCGGCGGCTCTTCGTCGTGCCCGGAATCGTCGTGCCGGGAATCCGTCGGCCCGTCAGGTCCCGGCTTCGTCCTAAGCCTTGTTGTGTTACTTGTCAGTTCCTAGAATCCGAGTCCTGCTCACCTTTTCAGCTCCTCCCTTGCTCCGCGCCGCTCGGCGCCCCCGCCCGGGCGGTCCCCCCACCCCCCCCCGCAAGGAGTCGCGTGTGATCAGGTCCCGCCTGTCGGCGGCGCTCGCCACCGGCGCCCTCGTCGTCACCCTCGGGCTGGCCGGCGCCCCCGCCGCCCTCGCCGATCCCGCACCCGCCCCGGCCCCGGCACCCGGCGCCGCCAGACCGGCCGCGGTCGTCGCCCTCGGCGACAGCGCCATCTCCGGGGAGGGCGCCGGCACCGACACCAACGACGGCTACTTCCCGGAGACCGACAGCCCCACCAACTACTGCCACCGGCACCCCAAGTCGGAGATCTTCGTCACCGACATCCCCGGTGTCACCCCGATCGACCTCGCCTGCTCCGGCGCCCAGACCGGCGACCTGGTCAGCGACCCCGAGCTGGCCAAGGTCACCGGCCCGGGCAGCGGCGACTTCGGCGAGCCCAAGCAGGACGTCAAGCTCGCCGACGTGGCGTCCAAGTACGACGTCAAGCTGGTCGTGGTGACGATCGGCGCCAACGACGACTTCGACTTCAGCGGCGTCATGATGCACTGCCTGGCGCAGTACTTCCCGATCCCCAAGGACCAGGGCTGCCGCGACACCATCGGCAGCGACGAGATCCGCCGGCGGGCCGAGGGCGTCCAGCCCAAGGTCGTCGCGGCGCTGCAGAACATCCGTCAGACCATGCGCAAGGCGGGCTACGCCGACTCCGCGTACCAGCTGGTCTACCAGTCGTACTTCAATCCGATCACCCCGGACATCCGGCGCAACGACTACCTCGGCAAGATCGCCGACGGCTGCCCGGCCTTCCCCGAGGACCTCGCCTGGGGCCACAACTGGGTGGTCCCGACCTTCAGCGACGCGCTGCGCGGCGCCGCCGAGCAGGTCCCCGGCGTCCGGTACCTGGACCAGCGGCGGGTCGCCTTCGGGCACGAGGTCTGCGCGGAGTGGACCAGCTCCCCGTACGAGTACAGCAACGGGGACGTCATCAACCTCTCCGAGTGGGCGCGCAACGGCTGCGACTCGCAGATCGGCATCCCCGGGCTGTGCATGAACATGGTCCGCCAGTCGTACCACCTGCGGGTGGCCGGCTACCGCGGCGAGGGCGTCTGCCTCGGCCAGTTCTACGCCCGGCCCGAGCTGAGCCAGGCCTACTGCTCGCTCAACCAGCAGAACACCACGTCGATCCAGCCGCTCACCCCGGGCAAGCCCTTCGGGGACGTCCCCGAGGACGGCGCCTGGTACCAGCTGACCAACGCGGCCACCGGCAACGTCCTGGACCTCACCGGCGGCGGCACCTACGGCGACTCGACCAACGGCCGGGCCGCCATCAGCTACCCGGCCGGCGGCGGGCTGAACCAGTCCTTCGTGCTGGAGGCCAAGGCCGGCGGCAGCTACGAGCTCGACTTCAGCGGCAACCGCGACATGTGCCTGGACGCCAACGCGGCCTCCACCGCCCCCGGCACCCGGATCCAGCAGTGGCGCTGCAACGGCGGCGGCAACCAGCACTGGGTGTTCGAGCCGGCCGGCGACGGCCGCTACAAGATCGCCGACTCCCAGGACCCGGGCAAGGTCCTGGCCGCCGGCAGCACCGTGGACGCCAAGGGCAACCCCTACGTCCAGCTCGCCACCAACACCGGCTCCGCCGACCAGCTCTGGCAGCTCACCAAGCTCGGCATCGTCTACGTCAAGGGCTGACCCGGCCCCTCGGCACCCCTCAGGCCGTCGCCGCCCCCAATCGGGCGGCGACGGCCGCGCTCGTCGGGTACGGCCCCTCGGCCGGCAGCAGGGCGGGGTCCCGTTCCAGCCGCACCCGTTCGGCCAGCGCGGTGACGTCCGTGATGCGCCGGATCCACTCGTCCGCGTACCGCCGCACCGCCTCGCCGCGCAGCCCGACCTGGATCGCCCGGTGGTCCAGCGGCTGCAGGCGGAGGTCGCGGTCCGGGTCCCACTGCACCCGCACCGGGCTCTGCCGCAGTTCCCGCTTCCACGCCGCCCGCGACTCGTGCACCCGGCCGGTGTAGGCGCTGAGCACCGCCCGCTCCAGCGCCCAGTCGAAGCCCTCCCGGCTGATCTCCAGCGCCAGCACCCGTTCCTGCCCGGCGCCTCTGCCCCAGTCGCTGCGGTGCATCGTCCAGAGGAAGGACGGCTTGATCCACGTCATCCGGTCGCGCTCGAACGCCGCCGGGAAGCGCCCCTCGGCCGCAGCGGGTCCGGCGATCGCCGGCGGGAAGGCCTGGTAGACCGTGATCGTCGCGGCGGTGTGCGCGGCCCGGATCCGGCGCGTCGACGGAGTGTTCGGCATGTCCGCAATCGTCGCGGGCGCCGCCGTCGGGGTGCCATCGGTTTTCCCGCCGTGGCGGGGGACGGCCGGCCCGGTCCGGGACGTGCCGTAGGCTCACGGGAAAATCGTTGCGCCGGAGCCGCGCGGACCACGGGCGGGGCGGGGGAGTACCCAGAGCAGATGAGCACGGCATCGAGCACCGAGTCGTCCGGCACCGAGTCGCCCGGCACCGAGCCCACGTCGCCCGCCGCGGCGACGGCGGCGCCGTCCGAGGACCGGACGGGCCGCGCGCCCGGGCGGTTCGGGGCACTGGTGGACCGCTTCGCGCCCGCGCTGGGCGCGTACGCGGTGGTCAAGGCCATCGGCCTGACCGTCTTCATGCTGCTGCTCTCGCACACCGGCGACTACCTGAACAAGCAGCCCGGCCGCGGCGGCGGCGCCAACCCCTGGGACGTGCTGAGCACCTGGGACGGCGTCTGGTACCAGCGGATCGCCGAGAACGGCTACCACCCGCAGCTGATCCCGCTGCACGGCTTCCCGCTGGCCACGTACTACGAGAACTCGGCCGCCTTCTTCCCGCTCTACCCCTGGCTGATGCGGCTGGTCGGCACGGTCACCGGGCTCGGCTCGTACGGCTCCGGGATCGTGGTCTCGGTGCTCGCCTCGCTGGTCGCGGCGGCCGGGATCTTCGCGATCGCCGAGCGGCTCGGCGGCTTCCGGGCGGGCGTGACGGCCGCGGCGCTCTGGGCCCTGTTCCCGGGCTCCGGCGTGGAGTGGGCGGTCTACTCGGACTCGCTGTTCGTCGCGCTGTCCGCCTGGGCCTGCTACTGCGTGATGACCCGCCGCTGGCTGACCGCCGGCGTGCTGGCGCTGGTGGCGGGACTCAACCGGCCGACCGCCGCCGCACTGATCGCCGCCGTCTCGATCGCCGCGCTGGTCGCGCTGGTCCGCCGCACCGACGGGGTGGCCCGCCCGCTGACCGCGATGCTGATCACCCCCTGGGGCCTGGTCGGCTACGTCGCCTGGGTCGGCTGGAAGATGGGCGACTGGGGCGGCTACTTCAAGCTCCAGCGGGGCGCGTGGAACCGCTACTTCGACGGCGGCGCCTCGACGCTCCGCACGATCATGGACGTGATCACCGGGCACTGGGACTTCTGGCAGTCCAACCCCGTCCCGGACCTGATCGCCATCGCCCTGCTGATGGCCCTGCCCGGCCTGCTGGTGCTGCTGTGGCGCGCCCGGCCGCCGCTGGTCCTGTGGGTCTACACCGCGCTCACCATCGCCACCGCGCTGAGCAGCAACCAGATCTTCGGCAACATCTCGCGCTACCTGCTGCCGGCCTTCCCGCTCTGCATCGGCCTCGCGTTCGCGCTGCGCCGGGTGCGGACCTCCTCGCTGGTCGGGCTGTTCGCGATGCCCGCCATCGCGGCCGGCTGGTACGCCGGCTATGCGCTGTTCGAGTTGGGCATCCCGTAGACCCGGCGTTGGTTGTCAACGGGATCATCCGGCAGCAGACGGGCCGTTGCTAATCTCGGACGTATGACGACGACCCCGCCCGTGCGCGAGATCCGCGACATCTCCGGCCTGCTGGACCACGCGAGCCACGTGCTGGCGACCAGGATGGCGGCCGCCTTCGCCGAGCTCGGGATCACCCCGCGCGCGTACTGCGTGCTGTTCCACGCGCAGGAGGCCGAGCGCACCCAGATCCAGCTGGCCGAGCTGGCGGACCTGGACAAGACCACCATGGTGGTCACCGTCGACGAGCTGGAGAAGGCGGGCCTGGCCGAGCGCCGCCCGTCCGCGACCGACCGCCGGGCCCGGATCATCTCGGTCACCGAGGCGGGCGAGCGCGCCGTCGCGGAGGGCAGCGCGATCGCCGACCGGGTGCACCGCGAGCTGCTGGAGTCGCTGCCGCAGTCCGAGCGCGAGGTCTTCGTCTCCGCGCTGACGCACCTCGTGGGCGGCCACCTCGCGGAGCCGGTGGAGAGCGAACGCACCGTACGCCGCGCCCGCCGGGCCCGGGGCTGAGGGCCGCGCCGGGGCACGTCCCGAGCCCGCTGCCGGGCGGCCCGCCGCCGCCGCGCCCCGACCGCCCGTCAAGAGCCGACGGACCGTCAACCCACCTCGTCCTGCGCCGAGTTCGTCGGCGCCGGAGTCCGGGCGGGTGGCCGAGCGGGCGTCAGGGCCAGACCAGGCAGTACAGCTGGTGGCCGGCCTCGTGGAGGCGGTTGGCGAAGTCCTGCCACTCGTGCAGCATGCTGTAGATGACGAAGGCGTCCCGCGGCCCGCGCCGGTCCGGGACGGTGGACCAGATGAAGGCGGCGGCGCCGAGCTCGGTCTCGTCGGCCTTGCGGAGCGGCTCGACCACGTTGTGGGGGAGCTGCACGACGGCGTAGTCCGGGTGCAGCACGACGAGTTCCAGCGGGGGCACCTGGTGCAGCGGCACGCCCTGGATGCCGGTGAGGACCATGGCGCTCATGGTCTCCGGTTTGATCTTGGTGGAGAGGTGGCCGGTGGGGGAGCCGCTGGTCTCCATCAGGTCGCCGAGCCGCCCCAGCGAGCCGAGTTCCCCGGCGTCCAGACCGAGCCCGCCCGGGCCGAGGGCGGTGGGAACCCTGGCGGCGGTCGCGCGGTCAGGGGCGCCGAAGTACTTGTACGTCACCCCCACGCGTCCCTCACCCCGCCTCTCGCCGCCGCGGCGACCACGTCCCGTACCCGCTCCCGTACCCCCGCGTGCGGCCTCGGCAGGCCGGCGGGAGCCCCCCGCGGCCTCGTCGTAGCCGTCCTGCGCCTCGGACACTCGGACCATCCTCACCGGAATTCGCCGGAATCGACAGACCCCCGCACGCCCGGCGTCCCTCCGGACGTGCTCCTTACCCGTCATGCGCCGCCGTACCCACTCGCGGGCCGTACCCACCAGCGGCGCACAGCAGTCCTCTTCACACCCCTGCACACAACCGGAGCACTCGCGCACTCTGTGTGCACAGTCTGACTGGTCCGTGCTCGGGAGCAGTCAGCGCCCCCGTCCGTACGGACTGTACGGACAACCGTACAGACAACGAGTGCCCGGATCATCGTTCCAGATGATCGGGTCCGACATGCAGAGGGCAAGGACACGATTTGAGACCATGTCTCCCGTGAGCTACCCCTACGAAGCCCCCCAGTCCCAGTCGCTGTTCGATCGCGCCTCCGTGGTGACGCCCGGCGGCGTCAACTCCCCGGTGCGTGCCTTCCGCGCGGTCGGCGGCACGCCGCGCTTCATGGTGTCCGGCACCGGCCCCTACCTCACCGACGCCGACGGCCGCGAGTACGTCGACCTGGTGTGCTCGTGGGGTC
Organism: Kitasatospora sp. NPDC096140; assembly: GCF_040303045.1. Classification (NCBI taxonomy): domain Bacteria; kingdom Bacillati; phylum Actinomycetota; class Actinomycetes; order Kitasatosporales; family Streptomycetaceae; genus Kitasatospora; species Kitasatospora sp. NPDC096140. The sequence goes on along the minus strand of NZ_JBEOUW010000011.1, from coordinate 87,127 downwards.
CGATGATCCTCGGCCACGCGCACCCCGCGGTGATCGACGCCGTCCAGCGGGCCGTCGCCCACGGCACCTCCTTCGGCACGCCCGGCCAGGGCGAGGTCGAGCTGGCCGAGGAGATCGTCGCCCGGGTCGCCCCGGTCGAGCAGGTCCGCCTGGTCTCCTCCGGCACCGAGGCCACCATGTCCGCGATCCGGCTGGCCCGAGGCTTCACCGGCCGGGCGAAGGTCGTGAAGTTCGCCGGCTGCTACCACGGTCACGTGGACGCCCTGCTGGCCGCCGCCGGTTCCGGCGTGGCGACCTTCGGCCTGCCCGACACCCCGGGCGTCACCGGCGCCCAGGCCGGCGACACCATCGTGCTGCCGTACAACGACCTGGCCGCCGTCGAGCAGGCCTTCGCCGCCCACCCGGGCGAGATCGCCTGCGTGATCACCGAGGCCTCGCCCGGCAACATGGGCGTCGTCCCGCCGCTGCCCGGCTTCAACGCGGGCCTGGCCCGGCTCTGCCGGGACAACGGCGCGCTGTTCGTCTCCGACGAGGTGATGACCGGCTTCCGCGTCTCCAAGGCCGGCTGGTACGGCCTGGAGGCCGCCAACGAGGGCTGGGCGCCGGACCTGCTGACCTTCGGCAAGGTCATGGGCGGCGGCTTCCCGGCCGCGGCCTTCGGCGGCCGCGCCGACGTGATGGCGCACCTGGCCCCGGCCGGCCCCGTCTACCAGGCGGGCACCCTGTCCGGGAACCCGATCGCCACCGCGGCCGGCCTGGCCCAGCTGCGCGGCTGCACCGACGAGGTGTACGCGCGGGTGGACGCCGTGGCCGCCGAGGTCTCCGGCCTGGTCTCCGAGGCGCTCGCCAAGGAGGGCGTGGCGCACCGGATGCAGACCGCCGGGAACATGTTCTCGGTGTTCTTCACCGAGGCCGCCGTCACGAACTACGACGAGGCGAAGACCCAGGAGGCGTACCGTTTCACCGCCTTCTTCCACGCGATGCTGGCCGAGGGCGTCTACCTGCCGCCGTCCGCCTTCGAGTCCTGGTTCGTCTCGGCGTCCCACGACGAGCGGGCGATCGAGCGGATCGCCGCCGCGCTGCCGGCCGCGGCCCGCGCAGCCGCGGCCGCCACGGCCTAGTCCCTTACGAGCCCAGGAGCAGTCGAGAAGTGAGCGCCAAAGAGATCACCGTCGTCCACGTGATGCGGCACGGCGAGGTGCACAACCCGGAGGGCGTCCTGTACGGACGCCTGCCGGGCTACCACCTGTCCGAGCTGGGCCGGCAGATGGCCGACCGGGTGGCCGAGGACCTGGCGGGCCGGGACATCACCCACGTGGTGGCCTCGCCGCTGGAGCGGGCACAGGAGACCGCCGAGCCGATCGCCAAGGCGCACGGCCTCGACGTCGCGGCGGACGCGCGGCTGATCGAGGCGGAGAACATCTTCGAGGGCAAGACCTTCGGCGTCGGCGACGGCTCGCTGCGCAACCCGGGCTACTGGAAGTACCTCACCAACCCGTTCAAGCCCTCCTGGGGCGAGCCGTACCTCGACCAGGTCGTGCGGATGATGGGCGCGATCGGCGCCGCCCGGGACGCCGCGCGCGGGCACGAGGCGGTCTGCGTCAGCCACCAGCTGCCGATCTGGATCGTCCGTTCCTTCGTCGAGCGCCGTCGGCTCTGGCACGACCCGCGCAACCGGCAGTGCTCGCTGGCCTCGCTGACCAGCTTCACCTTCGAGGGCGACCGGATCGTCTCGGTCGGCTACCGCGAGCCGGCCCGCGACCTGCTGCCCGCGCACCTGGTGGGCAAGGGCCGCAAGGGCGACAAGCCGGTGGGCAAGAGCTTCGGCGCCTAGCCTCCGGCGCGGGCGGCCGAGCGGCGCCGCCCGGCGGCCTGCGACCGGCGTCACCCCCGGCGTGCGACCCGCGTCACCCCTGGGGGCGACCGGCGTCACACGGGGGCGTGCGAGCGGCGTCACACGCCCGCGCGCACGGCGGGTAAGTGGTGCGTAAGTATGACTTCGGGTCACCCGGCGTACGCCGGGTGACCCGATTTCGTCGCAGGTCAGAGGGGGTGCGACGCGCAAGGCAGGACCCCCCCGAACCTGCCTGGAACTCCATGCGAAACTTTTCACATGTCTGCCATGACGCGCCCCCGTCCCCGTGTCGCCGCAGCCGCCGTCGCCACCGCCGCGGCCGCTGCGCTCGCCCTCACCGGTTGCTCCTCCGCGGGCTCGTCCGGTAGCGGCGACGGCCAGGTCGGCTTCGTCACGGTCAAGGGCACCAACCTGTCCAAGGTGGACGCGGGCAAGCGCGGGGACGCGCCGGACATCTCCGGGGACACCCTGGACGGCGGCCAGGCCAAGCTCTCCGACTACCGCGGCAAGGTCGTCGTGCTGAACGTCTGGGGCTCCTGGTGCGGGCCGTGCCGGGCGGAGGCGAAGAGCCTGCAGGCCGTCGCGGACAAGTACAAGGACCAGGACGTCCAGTTCCTCGGCATCAACACCCGGGACACCGAGAAGGGCAACGCCGTCCGCTTCGAGCAGGAGCAGGGCGTCACCTACCCGAGCATCTTCGACCCGGCCGGCACCCAGCTGCTGAGGTTCCCCAAGGGCAGCCTCAACTCGCAGTCCATCCCGACCACCCTGATCGTCGACCGCGACGGCAAGCTGGCCGCCCGCGCCATCGGCGGCACGACCCAGGACGCGCTGGAGTCGATCCTCCAGCCGGTGGTCGCGGAGCAGAAGCAGTGAGCCTGCCCCAGCAACTCGCCGACAACACCGGAACGCTCCAGAGCGGGGCGCTGCTGGTGGCCGCGCCGATCGCGCTGGCGGCCGGGCTGGTGTCGTTCTTCTCCCCGTGCGTGCTGCCGCTCGTCCCGGGCTACCTGTCGTACGTGACCGGCTTCTCCGCGGCCGACCTCGCGGACGCGCGCGGCGTGCGCCGCGGCCGGATGGCGCTCGGCGCGACGCTCTTCATCCTCGGCTTCACCGCGGTGTTCGTCTCCGGCGGTGCGCTGTTCGGCCAGTTCGGCGACACCCTGCAGGAGCACAAGCGGGTCATCTCGATGGTGCTCGGCGCGGTGACCGTCGTGATGGGGCTCGCCTTCATGGGCCTCGTCCCCGGCCTGAGCATGCGCGAGGTGCGCTCGCACCGCCGCCCGGCGGTCGGCCTGCTGGGCGCACCGCTGCTGGGCGTGGTCTTCGGCGTCGGCTGGACGCCCTGCCTCGGCCCGACCATCGCGACCGTCCAGAACCTGGCCCTGAACCAGGCCGACGCGGCACGCGGCGCCATGCTGATGACCTTCTACTGCCTGGGCCTCGGCGTACCGTTCATCGTGGCCGCGGTGGCCTTCCGCCGGGCGCTGGGCGCCTTCGGGTGGGTCAAGCGGCACTACCCGCTCGTGATGCGGATCGGCGGCGGCATGCTCGTCGCGGTCGGTCTGCTGCTCGTCACCGGGATCTGGGATTCCTGGATGAGCGAACTGCAGTCCTGGACCGCCGACTCCTCGATCGGAATCTGACCGTGAGCAACACCACGACCGAGACCGAGCAGCCGCCGGCGCCGGAAGACGCCGCCGCCGAGCGGCTCAGCACCGCCCCGGTCGAGTCCGACGGACCGACCGGCATGGGCGCGTTCGGCTGGGCGCGCTGGATGTGGCGTCAGCTGACCTCGATGCGGGTCGCCCTGATCCTGCTCTTCCTGCTGTCGCTGGCCGCCATCCCGGGCTCGCTGATCCCCCAGTACCAGAACGGCCAGGGGCAGCTGAAGGTCGAGGCGTGGAAGGCGCAGCACGGCACCGTCGCGCCGATCTACGAGAAGCTCCAGCTGTTCGACGTCTACAGCTCGGTCTGGTTCTCCGCGATCTACATCCTGCTGTTCGTCTCGCTGGCCGGCTGCATCGTCCCGCGCACCTGGCAGTTCGTCGGCGTGCTGCGCTCCCAGCCGCCGGCCGCGCCGCGCAACCTGACCCGGATGCCGGTGCACGCGGTGTGGCGCACCGAGGCGGACTCCGCCGCGGTGAACGCCGCCGCGCACCGGCTGCTGCGCAAGCGCGGCTTCCGCGCCAACCTGTCCGGCGGCGCGGTGGCCGCCGAGAAGGGCTACCTGCGCGAGGTCGGCAACCTGCTCTTCCACCTGTCCCTGTTCGCGCTGCTCGGCGGGTTCGCCTGGGCCAGCCTGGCGTCGGGTACGGGCGGCAAGCTGATGGTCGAGGGCGAGGGCTACTCGAACACCATCACCCAGCTCGACGACTTCAACGGCACCCGGTTCTACGGCAACCAGGACCTCGACCCGTTCTACCTGAAGCTGGACGGCTTCACGTCGAAGTTCCAGACCAAGGGCGACCAGATCGGCGCCGCCCGGCAGTTCACCGCGAACGTCGAGTACTACTCCGGCAGCGACTCGTCGAAGCTCAAGAAGTCCACGATCGAGGTCAACCACCCGCTGGAGATCGGCGGCAGCAAGGTCTTCCTGATCGGCCACGGCTACGCCCCGGTGATCACCGTCCGCAACGCGCAGGGCGACGTCGTCTACCAGGGGGCCGTCCCCTTCCTGCCGCAGGACGCCAACCTGACCTCCACCGGCGTCGTGAAGGTGTCCGACTACGGCACGGGCCCCGACGGCACCAAGACCCAGATGGGCTTCTCCGGCTTCTTCCTGCCGACCGCCCCGCTGAGCTTCGAGGGCACCGGCCCGGTCTCGCTGTTCCCCGGCGACGCCGCCCCCGAGCTGGTGCTGAACGCCTTCGCGGGCGACCTCGGCACCGACTCCGGCCTGCCGCAGAACGTCTACCAGCTCAACACCCGCAAGCTCACCCAGCTCACCCAGGACGGCCAGCCGGCCAAGGCCCGGCTCAAGCCCGGCCAGGGCTGGACCCTCCCCGATGGCTACGGCTCCGTCACCTTCGAGGGCTACAAGCAGTGGGCCAGCTTCAACGTCTCGCACCGCCCCGGCAACGCGATCGCGCTGACCGGCGCCGTGCTGGCGATCCTCGGCCTGATCGGCTCGCTGTTCATCCAGCGCCGCCGGATCTGGGTGCGGGCGGTCGCCCTGCCGGGCGGCGACACCCAGGTGGAGCTGGCCGGGCTGGCCCGCAGCGAGTCGGCGAAGATCGCCGAGGAGCTGGCCGAACTCGCGGTGGACCTCCAGGACGACGCCCCGGCCTCCGAGGTGGAGGACGGAGCCGCCGCTCCGGTGGAGGACGGCGCCGCCTCCCCGGCCGGGGAGCCCGCCGTGCCCGACGACCCCGAGGCCGAGGCCTCGGACCCCGCAGTCCCTGCCGACCAGAACTCCAAGGAGTAGACGGTGCATCTCGCCTCGGCGGTCGACCCACAGCTGGCCGACCTCTCCAACAAGCTGATCTATTCGGCGATGGTGGTCTACACGCTCGCCATGTTCGCCCACATGATCGAGTGGACGTTCGGCAGCAAGGGCGCCGTCGCCGTCCGCTCCAAGGAACAGGCGGGCACCCTGGGCGAGACCGTCGCCGCGGCCGACGGGAAGAAGGCCGCGAAGACGGTCACCGTCACCGTCGCGGGGGCCGGCGGCGGTACCACCACGCTCACCCGCACCGCGATCGCGGGCGAGGGCGCGACGGTGGTCACCAGCGGCCGCGGCGCCGAGGAGGAGGACGGTCCGGGCGCGGCCGGCACCAACGAGAAGGCCGACATGGCCGGCCGGATCGCCGTCTCGCTGACCGTCCTCGGGCTGCTGCTGCACGGCGGCGGCATCGTCGCCCGCGGCCTGTCGGTGTCCCGCTGGCCGTGGGGCAACATGTACGAGTTCTCCTGCGCCTTCGCCTTCGCGATGACGGCCGCCTACCTGGTGCTGCTGGCGACGAAGAAGAACGTCCGCTGGCTCGGCCTGCCGGTCGTCCTCGCGGGGCTGCTGACCCTCGGCATCGCCACCACGGTGCTGTACACCGACTCGGAGCAGCTCGTCCCGGCGCTGCACTCGCCGTGGCTGGCGATCCACGTGTCCACCGCGATCTTCTGCGGCGGCGCCTTCTACGCGGCGTTCATCGCCACGCTGCTGTACCTCGGCAAGGACTCCTTCGACAAGCGGACGGCGGCCGGCCTGACCACCGGACCGCTGGGCACCTCGGCGTCGATCTGGCGCCGGCTGCCCGCCGCGTCGACCTTCGACAAGCTGTCCTACCGGATCAACGCCCTGGTCTTCCCGCTGTGGACCTTCACCATCATCGCGGGCGCGATCTGGGCCGAGGCGGCCTGGGGCAAGTACTGGGAGTGGGACCCGAAGGAGACCTGGTCGTTCATCACCTGGGTCGCCTACGCCTGCTACCTGCACGCCCGTGCGACGGCCGGCTGGAAGGGCCGCAAGGCGGCCTACCTGGCGCTGGCGGCCTTCGCCTGCTGGCTCTTCAACTACTACGGCGTGAACATCTTCGTCACCGGCAAGCACTCCTACGCGGGGATCTGACCGGGGCGCAGTCACCCGACGGCCCGGCTTTCCGCAGGAGGTGGCCGGGCCGAGGTGCGACAGGGGTAGTTCGTGCCGGCCGCGTCCGCGCCGGTACGGGGAGGAACTGAGGAGGAAATCGCGCAATGGAGTGCGACGAGGTCATGCTGACCGTCCGAATCACCGCCGGCGAGCAGCTGCTGCTCCGCCGGCTCGCCCAGGGACACCGGAGCGACGTGTCCGAGGTGGTGGCGGACGCCCTGCTGGACATCATCCCCACGCTCAGCGCGCCGGGGGACGCCTACCGGCTGCTGGGCGCTCTCGCGATGCCGGCGCCGTGCGCCCTGACGGTCTGGCTGCCGACCGCGCTGGCCGACCTGCTGGTGCCCGGCGCGGCCCGGATCGCGCAGATCACCGACGTCCGGATCGAGTCGGCCAGCGCCGCCCTGGGCGCGGCACTGCGGCTCTGGCTGGCGCAGGACCCGGTCAGACTGGCGACCAACCTCAGCGTGATGCACGCCGGGCGGCCGTCCTCGGCGCTGGTGGCCGCCTGACGCCCCGGCGCTGCCGGCGGCCTGTCGGCCCGGGCGGCGGGGCCGGTCAGCTGGCCAGCGGCAGCCGGGTGCTGCCGAGGCCCGGCGCGGTGGGGCGGCCGTCGAGGGCGTCCCGCCGGGCCGGCACCGTCGGCCGCTCCGCGGGCCCGTCCAACGGCCCGTCCTGCGGCTCGGTGAGCAGCCGGCACTCGGCCGCCGTCCGCCCGTCCTGGACCAGCTGCACCCGTACGGGCAGCCGGCGGCCGTCCGCGGCCGGTTCCGGGACGGCCCGGACGAAGCAGGGCCGGTCCAGCTCGATGTAGTGGTCGAAGGAGGTCACCAGCTCGACCGGCACCACCGGCTCGGGGTGGCGCAGCCGCTGGGCGGCCTGCCGGGCCGCCTCCAGGACCAGCATCCCGGGCACGTGGTCCAGCTCGTGGTCGAACAGCACCGGGTGCGCGGCGTCGGCGCGCAGCAGCCAGGTGTCCGGCCGCAGGGTCGGGCTGAGCACCACGTCGGCGGGCTGCGCACGGCCGACGAGTTCGGGCGCCGTGGGGGCCGGCGGCCGCGGCGCGACGGCGTGCCGTCCCGGACCGCGCAGCCGGGCGTACGAGCCGGGGGACAGCACGCGCAGCTGGCCCGAGCCCCGGCCGATCGGCCGGCCGTCCCGGGTGATCTCGGCGTGCACCCGCAGCGAGGCGAGCTGTCCGTGCCGCATCCGGACGTCCTCGCAGCCGACGGCGAGCATGAGGGAGGCCGGGCCCGCGCCGACGGCCAGACCGGGCAGGCCGGACTCGCCGAGGGCGTAGGAGAGGTCCTCCATCACGAAGTGGTGGCCGCGCGGCACCCCGAACCCGGCGTGGCCGATCAGCAGCCCGGCCTGCCGGACGGTCTCGGCCATCAGCACCGGGTCGTGGTAGCGGTCCCCGGGCAGCCGGTAGAAGCCGTGCAGCCGGGGCCACTGGGCGCCGAGCAGGAAGTCGTACGGGCCGGTGGCCTGCCAGCCGGTGAGGAGGACCTCGGAGACCGAGGAGCGGTGCACCAGGTGCCGGGAGACGGTCCGGTCGTGGAAGTCGTAGCCGGCCCCGGGGCCGGTACCGGGGCCGGGGCCGGGCCCGGGGTGCGCGTAAGCGCCGTGGGGGTCCGGCTCTACGATCGATGGCATGACTGGCCCCCGCTCCCAGGGTGTCGGTCGGGCGGCCGCCATGGACGCCCGAGCAAAACATACATACCACCCGGTTTGTGTTCGGCGACTGGGGTGCCCCGGCCGCGCAGCCCGGCCCGTTCACGCTACCCGCCCCGTGGGCTGGGGCAATGCCCTACGGATGACCGCAGACCTTGGGCGGGGGGCCGTCCCCGCTGGACGGCGGGGGCGACGCAGGCGCTAGATTAGATACCAACCATGCGGTTTCGGTCGCAGCCGTCCGCATGCGAGCGCCGCTCCCGGCAGGGGGTGCGCCGACAGCAGCCGGGCCGGGGGAGGGAACGCGCCCGGTCGAGTCCGGAGGGGGCCAGTGGTCAAGCAGGAACGGGCTGGGCGGACCCGGCAGGCCGTGCTGCTCGCCGCGGCGGAGACCTTCGCGCGGGTGGGCTTCGAGGCCGCCAGCCTGGTCGACATCAGCCGCCGGGCCGGGGTGAGCAAGGGCGCGCTCTACTTCCACTTCGTGTCCAAGCAGGCCCTCGCGGACGGCGTGCGCGGCGCCGCCGGGCGGGAGATCGGCTCGGCCGCGCTGCGGGCCCTGCGCGCCGACGGCCCGGCGCTCCAGGGGCTGATCGACTTCTCGCACGAGCTGGCCCGGATGCTGCGCGAGGACGTGGTGGTGCGGGCCGGCGTCCGGCTCGGCCGCCAGGTCCCGCGCCGGGACGAGAACCGGGACGGCCCGCCGGGCCCGCCCGGCCCGGACGCCACCTGGCGCAGTCTCACCGCGGTCGTCCACCGCCTGCTGGACCGCGCCGCCGAGGCCGGCGAACTGTGCCCCGGGGTGGACCGCCGGGCCGCCGCCGAACTGCTCACCGCGGTGGCGGCCGGCCAGGTGCTGCTGGCGGGAGAGGAGACCGACCGGCCCCGGGTGGAGGCCGTGCGGCGGGTCTGGACGGCTGCGCTGCCCGCCCTGGTGGCGGCCGAGAACCGGGCCGGCTACCGGGTCTGATCCGCGCCGCTCGCCGGCCGGGCGCGGCCGTGCCCGGCGGTCAGGCGGGCACGGCCGTCAGGCGCGCCGGTCGTCAGGCGCGCTCGTCCGTCAGGTGAGCCGGTCGTCAGGCGCGCTCGGCCACGCTCAGCCGGGCGAGCGCGTGCGGCTGGACCAGGCCGGGCAGCAGCAGCGTCCACAGATCGGCCATCCGCTGGATCAGGTCCTCCCGGCCGGACAGCACCTGGGAGCTCAGCTGGATCCCGGTGACGGCCCCGGTGATCACCCCGGAGGCCGCGGCCAGGTCGATCCCCGGGTGGAGGTCGCCGGCGTCCCGGGCCTGCTCCAGCAGCTCCCGGACCAGGTCCATCCACCCCTGGTAGGCCGCGATCTGCGGCTGGGTGAAGCTGCCGTGCTCGATCGTCAGCCGGATGCTGCCGCGCACCAGCGGGTCGTCCCGGAGCGCGCGGGCGAAGGCGTACCCGAGGTCGATCAGGTTCTGCACCGAGCTGTCCGAGGACGGCTCCCAGCCGGCGATCCAGGCGCCCTGCCCCTCGATGACGGCGAGGGCCAGCTCCTCCTTGGAGCGGAAGTGGAAGTACAGCGCGCCCTTGGTGACGCCGGCGCGGTCCAGGATCTCGGACATCGTGGCGGCGGCGTAACCCCGCTCGTCGAACACCTCGGCAGCCGCGAGGAGTACCGCCTGGCGGGTCGCCAGCGCGCGGGCCTGCCTGGCCATCGCAGCCTCCCTGGAAAGTTCTGGTACCTCGGCAGCGACCGATCCCATGGGGCCGACGGGGCGGCGGAGGCACACCGACCGGTAGGCATCCTACCGAGCCGTCCGGCGGTCGGTCCGGCCCGCGCGGAACGGACGGGCGCGAAGCGGGCGTGCGCCGCCCGGGAACGGCCGACGGCCGGTCACCCGGACGGGGCGACCGGCCGTCGGCGGAAGCCGCGGACCGTCAGGCGGCCTGCTGCCAGCTGACCGGCGAGTAGTAGGCCGGGCGGCGCTCCAGGCGCTGCCAGTTGGCGATCGGCTCGATCGGCGCGTTGCCGGCGGCCTGCTGCGCGGCGGCGGCGCGGGCCATCAGAACGGCGGTCAGGGCGGCGAGTTCCTCGTCGGTGAGGCTGCCGCGGACGATGCGGACGAGGGGTTCGGCGGAAGCGGTCATGTCCTGGTTTCTCCCCCGGTGGATTGTGGTGTGGGTCGGCTCTCGGTACGGCCTGCTGCGGTGGACCGCGCTGCTACATCGGCGGGTTGCCGTGCTTGCGGCTCGGCAGGTCGGCGTGCTTCGTGCGGAGCATGGCCAGGGCGGAGGCGATCACCTGGCGGGTTTCGGCCGGGTCGATGACGTCGTCCACGAGGCCGCGCTCGGCCGCGTAGTACGGGTGCATCAGCTCGCTCTTGTATTCCTTGATCTTCTGGGCGCGCATGGCGTCCGGGTCCTCGGCGGCGTTGATCTCGCGCCGGAAGATGACGTTGGCAGCGCCCTCGGCGCCCATGACGGCGATCTCGTTGGTCGGCCAGGCGTAGGAGAGGTCGGCGCCGATGGAACGGGAGTCCATCACGATGTAGGCGCCGCCGTAGGCCTTGCGCAGGATCAGCGAGATGCGCGGCACGGTGGCGTTGCAGTACGCGTACAGCAGCTTGGCACCGTGGCGGATGATGCCGCCGTGCTCCTGGTCGACGCCGGGCAGGAAGCCGGGCACGTCGAGCAGGGTGACCAGCGGGATGTTGAAGGCGTCGCACATCTGCACGAAGCGGGCGGCCTTCTCGCTGGCGTTGATGTCCAGCACGCCGGCCAGCGACTGCGGCTGGTTGGCGATGATGCCGGTGACGTGGCCGTCGACCCGGGCCAGCACGCACAGCACGTTGGTGGCCCAGCGCTCGTGGACCTCCAGGTACTCGCCGTGGTCGACGATCTCCTCGATGACCTTGCGCATGTCGTACGGGCGGTTGCCGTCGGCGGGCACCAGGTCCAGCAGGCTGTCGTTGCGCCGCTCGACCGGGTCCTCGCTCACCACGGACGGCGGCATCTCGCGGTTGTTCTGCGGGAGCAGCGACAGGAGGTAGCGGACCTCCTCGATGCAGGACTGCTCGTCGTCGTAGATGAAGTGGGCCACGCCGGAGACGCCGGCGTGGACGTCCGCGCCGCCGAGGCCGTTCTGGGTGATCTTCTCGCCGGTCACCGCCTGGACCACGTCCGGGCCGGTGATGAACATCTGCGAGGTCTCGCGGACCATGAAGACGAAGTCGGTCAGCGCGGGGGAGTACGCGGCGCCGCCGGCGCACGGGCCGAGCATCACCGAGATCTGCGGGATGACGCCGGAGGCCTTGGTGTTGCGCTGGAAGATGCCGCCGTAGCCGGCCAGCGCGGTGACGCCCTCCTGGATGCGGGCGCCGGCGCCGTCGTTCAGCGAGACCAGCGGCGCACCGGCCGCGATGGCCATGTCCATGATCTTGTGGATCTTCTGCGCGTGGGCCTCGCCCAGCGCGCCGCCGAAGATCCGGAAGTCGTGCGCGTAGGTGAAGACGGTGCGGCCGTGCACGGTGCCCCAGCCGACGACGACGCCGTCGGTGTGCGGCTTCTTGGCCTCCAGGCCGAAGCCCTGGGCGCGGTGCCGGCGCAGCGGCTCGACCTCGTGGAAGGAGCCCTCGTCCAGCAGCAGCTCGATGCGCTCGCGGGCGGTCAGCTTGCCCTTGGCGTGCTGGGCTTCGGTGGCCTTGTCGCTCGGGCCGCGGCGGACCTTCTCGCGCAGCTCGTGCAGCTCGGCGACCCGCCCGCGGGCGTCGGCCGGGACCTCGTGGACCTCGCCGTCGACCGGCGCCTCATGCACAACCGTCATCTCGAACCACTCCAAGGGTGAGGGAACTGTCCGACAGCCAACGTCTGCTGTGCCCCCGGCCGCGAATCACTTTCTTCACTTATGACTGTACGAGGGGCCGTGCGCTGGTTTCGGCGTCGATTCCGTACAAGGTCGGGTTCGTTTAGCTGTGAGGCCTGCACAGAAGCGGTCGGGTCGGAGCCGGTGCGCTCGGTGTTCGTTCGAATACCGGGGGTTGTCGGACAGATGATGGTCCGATGATCTGAGCGTGAAGGAAAGCGCAGGTCAGGGCCGTCCCTCAGTAATGTAGGCCGGTCGTCTTGGGTGCTGCTCAAGGTCCGCTCAAGCCGGGGGCCCGGCGGGCGGATGTCAGGGTGGGGCGGCGTCCAGTCGTAGGGAAGCGCCAAAAAGGCGACAGCCCACCCGAGATCGCCCGGGTGGGCTGTTGGAGGTACCCCGCGCCGCCCCCGTGATCAGCTCCTGCGGCCGTCCTCCGGCTCGTCCCGGTCGCGCAGCTCCTGCTCGCGGCGGCGCAGATCGGCCTCCCACTGCTTGAGCATGTCCTCGTGGTCCTTGTCGTTCCTCTTCAACGAGGCGAGGAACTCCGGGTCGTCGTCCGGCGCGAGCGGCCGCCCGCCGCGCCCGGGGGCGCGCCCCGGGTCGGCCGCCGGGTGCCCCGGGTGGCCGTCGGGGGTCGCGGCCCGCAGGAAGCCGCGCTGCTTGCCGGCGATCAGCCACGCGATCGGCCCGAGCGGCGGGAACAGCAGCACGATCAGCACCCAGACCACCTTCGGCAGGTGCTTCACCTCGTCCTCGGGCGTGGTCAGGCAGTCGACGAACGCCCAGACCCAGAACGCGAGCGGAAGGACGATGGTCAGCAGGATCCGCAACATGGCTGCGATCTTCCCCCAGCGGGCGGCGTGGCGGGCGCCTTGCCGGGGCCCTTGACGCAAGCCAGGCTATCGGGTGGCGGATACTGACAGGCATGGCATACGACGATCTCCGCTCGTTTCTCCGGGCCCTCGACCGCGAGGGCGACCTCAAGCGCATCAAGGCGGAGGTGGACCCCCACCTGGAGATCGGCGAGATCGTCGACCGTGTGCAGAAGGCCAAGGGCCCCGCGCTGCTCTTCGAGAACGTCAAGGGCTCGTCGATGCCGCTCGCGATGAACGTCTTCGGCACCGAGCGGCGCCTGGCCAAGGCGCTCGGCCTCAAGGGCCCGGACGACATCTCGGAGAAGATCGCCGGCCTGCTCAAGCCGGAGCTGCCGCAGGGCTTCACCGGCTTCCGCGACGCCTTCGGCAAGCTCGCCTCCATGGCGCACGTCCCGCCGCGGCACGTGAAGCCCGGCGACGCCCCCGTCCAGGAGGTCGTGCTCACCGGCGACGACGTCGACCTGGACGCGCTGCCCGCCCTCTTCACCTGGCCGCTCGACGGCGGCTCCTTCTTCAACCTGGGCCTCACCCACACCAAGGACCCGGACACCGGCGTCCGCAACCTGGGCCTCTACCGGCTCCAGCGGCACGACCGCCGCACCATCGGCATGCACTGGCAGATCCACAAGGACAGCCGCAACCACTACGCGGTGGCGGCGAAGCGGGGCGAGCGGCTGCCGGTCGCGATCGCCTTCGGCTGCCCGCCCGCCGTCACCTACGCGGCCACCGCGCCGCTGCCGGGCGACATCGACGAGTACCTCTTCGCCGGCTTCGTCGCCGGGGAGCGGGTGCGGATGGTCGACTGCAAGACCGTCCCGCTGCAGGTCCCGGCCGACGCCGAGGTGGTCCTGGAGGGCTGGCTGGAGCCCGGCGAGATGCTGCCCGAGGGGCCGTTCGGCGACCACACCGGCTTCTACACCCCGCAGGAGCCGTTCCCGGCGCTGAAGATCGACTGCGTGACGATGCGTCGCCGTCCGATCCTGCAGTCCATCGTGGTCGGCCGCCCGCCGACGGAGGACGGCCCGCTGGGCAAGTTCACCGAGCGGTTCTTCCTGCCGCTGCTGAAGATCATCATCCCGGACATCGTCGACTACGACCTGCCCGAGGCCGGCGGCTTCCACAACTGCGTGATCGTCTCGATCGACAAGAAGTACCCCAAGCACGCCCAGAAGACGATGCACGCGATCTGGGGCGCGCACATGATGTCGCTGACCAAGCTGATCATCGTGGTGGACGCCGACTGCGACGTGCACGACTACCAGGAAGTCGCCTGGCGGGCCTTCGGCAACGTCGACTACAGCCGGGACCTCACCGTGGTCGAGGGCCCGGTCGACCACCTCGACCACGCTTCGTACCAGCAGTTCTGGGGCGGCAAGGCGGGCATCGACGCGACCCGCAAGCTGCCCGAGGAGGGCTACACCCGCGACGGCGGCTGGCCGGAGATGGTGTCCTCGGACCCGGCCACCGCCGCACTGGTGTCCCGCCGCTGGAAGGAGTACGGACTGTGAGCACGGCGGCCGTCGAAACCCCGGGGCGCACGAAGGCGTTCCTGCGCCTGGTGATGATCGAGCACTCGGTCTTCGCCCTGCCCTTCGCGTACATCGCCGCGCTGACCGCGATGTTCCTCGCCGACAAGCGGGTGCACTGGGGCCAGCTCTTCGTCGTGACGGTGTGCATGGTCGGCCTGCGGACCTTCGCGATGGCGGCGAACCGGATCATCGACCGCGAGATCGACGCCCGCAACCCGCGCACGGCCGGGCGCGAACTCGTCACCGGCGCCGTGTCGTTGAGGACCGCGTACATCGGCTCGGCGGTCGCGCTGGTGGTCTTCCTCGGCGCGGCGGCCATGCTCAACCCGCTCTGCCTGGCGCTCGCGCCGGTCGCCGTGGTGCCGATGGTGGTCTACCCGTACGGCAAGCGCTTCACGGACTTCCCGCAGGCGATCCTCGGCCTGGCCCAGGCCATGGGCCCGGTCGGTGCCTGGCTCGCGGTCACGGGCAGCTGGTCCTGGGAGGCCGTGGTCCTGGGTGTCGCCGTCGGCATCTGGATCGGCGGCTTCGACCTCATCTACGCCTGCCAGGACGTCGAGTCCGACCGCCACGGCAAGGTGCGGTCGGTGCCGGCCCGGTTCGGCATCCCCGCGGCCATCCGGGGCGCGCGCGTCTGCCACGTCCTGACCACGCTGCTGCTGGGCTGGTTCGCGGTCCTGACGCACGCCGGGGCGGCCTTCTGGGTCGGCCTGGCGGTCGTCGCGGGGGCCTTCGTCTACGAGCACACCATCGTGAAGCCGAACGACCTGTCGAAGCTGAACCGGGCGTTCTTCCAGACCAACGGGTTCGTGGGCATCTCGCTGTTCTGCTTCGCCCTGCTGGACCTGATCATCCGCGGCCTCGGGATCTGATCCCGACGGGCCCGGCCCCCGGGCCGCGGGCGGCGCCGCTTCAGCGGAACAGCGCGGCGTGGTCGGCGGCCCAGGTGCGGAAGCTGCGGGCCGGGTGGCCGGTGAGGTCCTGGACGGTGGTGGTGGCCGGCTCGGGGTCGGCGATGCGGGCGTGGATGAAGTCCAGCGTGCTGTCGATCGCCGCCCCGGGCCGGCCGGTGGCCGTCATGCGGTGGCGGGCGGCCTCGCGCGGGATCTCCTCCCACGCCACCGGCCGGCCGGCCGCCTCCCCGATGATGCCCACCTGCTCGGCCTGGGTCGGCGACTCCGGGCCGGTCAGCACGTACCGGGCGCCGGCGTGGCCGTCCTCGACCAGGGCCCGGACGGCGACCGCCGCGATGTCCCGCTCGTCCACCGGGTTCAGCTCGGCCGCACCGCCGTAGCCCCGCACGGCGTCGCCGGCGCGGATCTCCTCCGCCCACTGCAGCGCGGCCGCGAACCCGTACGCCCGCAGCACGGTGTACCGCACCCCGCTCCGGGCGAGCAGCGCCTCGATCTCGCCCTCCGGTTGCTCGGGGACGTCCCGGACGGCCGCCGAGGAGAGGAAGACCACCCGCCCGACCTCCCGGGCCAGCACGCCCACCGCGTCCGTCGCCGCCTCCGCCGTCGGGTGCGGCCACCCCAGCAGCACCGCGTCGACGCCCTGCGCCGCCGCCTCCAGGGACGCCGGGTCGAGCAGGTCCCGCTGCGTCAGCGTCCGCGCCCGTGCCCCGGCGGCCGCGAGCTGCAGCCCGACGTGCCGCCCGACCGTCCCGGAGACGCCGACCACCAGCACGGCCGACGCATCGTCAACTCGCTTTTCTGTCATGCCTAGAACGTAGGTGACGAAGATGAGACGCCCAATGCGCACGGGTCTCGGGTCCATGCGCCATCGTCTACCCGGCGCGCACCGACTCCCGTACGCCCCTCCGGTGCGTCGAGCGCCGGCAGTTCGTCGATGTCCGGCCGCCCGCCGGGGGAGTACCGCGCCACCGCCCGGGCCCCGGCCGTCAGGACGTGAGGGTGTGGAGGCCGGTGAGGAGCAGGGTGAGGCCCACGAGGGCGAGGAGGGCGCCGAGGGCGCGTTGGGCGGTCGGGCCGGTCGGGGGAGGGGCGGCACGGCGCAGGTGCGGGGGGAGGCCGGCGCGCTCGGCGAGCTGGCGGCGGTGGAGGCGGGTCACGATCCCCCGGAAGTCGGCGGCCCAGAGGGAGCCGAGAGCCGTGGTGAGGAGGCCGAGCAGGACGAGGACGACGGTGCTCACAGGACGCGCCGCAGCCAGCCGTGGGTGTCCTCGGCCCGGCCGTACTGGAGGTCGAGCATCCGCTCGCGCAGGGCCGTGGTGAGCCGGCCGGGTGTGCCGTCGCCGATGGTCAGGGCGTAGCCCTCGCCCTTGATGCCGAGGACCGGGGTGAGGACGGCGGCGGTGCCCGCCGCGAAGACCTCCGTGATGGTGCCGTCGGCGAGGCCGGCCCGGAACTCCTTGAAGGTGACGGGGCGTTCGACCGGAGCCAGGCCGAAGTCGGGGGCGAGCGTGAGCGCGGTGTCGCGGGTGACGCCCTCCAGGATGGTGCCGAGTGCCGGGGTGACCAGCTCGCCGGCGGCGGTGACCAGGAAGAGGTTCATCGCCCCGGACTCCTCGATGCAGCCCTCCTCGTCCGTGCTGTCGAGGTAGAGGACCTGGTCGCAGCCGTGCTGCAGGGCTTCCGCCTGCGCGGCCAGGCTCGCCCCGTAGTTGCCGCCGCACTTCGTGGCGCCCGTGCCGCCCCGGCCCGCCCGGGTGTACGTCGTGCTGACCCACAGGGCCACGCCGCCGGTGCCCGCGGAGAAGTACGGCCGAGTGGGGCAGGCGATCACGGAGTAGGCGACCCGCTCGGCCGGACGGACACCGAGGAAGGTCTCGGCGGCGAACATGAACGGCCGCAGGTACAGGCTCTCCTCGCCCGCGGTCACCGGCACCCAGGGCTCGTCCGCGCGGACCAGGGCCTCGACGCTCGCGAGGAAGTCCTCCTCCGGGAGCGGGGGCAGGCCCATCCGCGCCGCGGAGCGGGCGAAGCGGCGCGCGTTGCGCTCGGGGCGGAACAGCCAGACGCTGCCGTCGGCGTGCCGGTAGGCCTTGAGCCCCTCGAAGACCTCCTGGGCGTAGTGCAGCGCGGCCGTGCCGGGGTGCAGGGAGAACGGCGTCAGCGGGCCCACGGAGCGGTCGTGCCAGCCGGCTTCCGGTGTCCAGAGGGCCTGGGCCATGTGGTCGGTGAAGTGCCGGCCGAACTCCGGTGCGGCCAGGATCGCCGCGCGTTCCGCCTCCGGCACCGGACTCGTGGTGCGGACCAGGGGGAAGGCCGGGCTCATCGTCAACTCCTGCGGAGGGGTGCGGATCGGGCGGTGCTGGGCGGGGTGCTGCGGTGGCGGGACGGTGCGGGCGGGGCGGCGGCGGTGGTCAGAGGGCGGCGAGGAGCAGGGCGGGGCGCTCCACGCAGTCCGCGACGTAGCGCAGGAAACCGCCGGCCACCGCCCCGTCGCAGACCCGGTGGTCGAAGGTGAGGGACAGCTGGGTGACCTTGCGGACGGCGAGCTCGCCGTCCGTGACCCAGGGCTTGTCGACGACGCGTCCGACGCCGAGGATCGCGGCCTCGGGGTGGTTGAGGAGCGGCGTGGAGCCGTCGACACCGAAGACGCCGTAGTTGTTGAGCGTGAAGGTGCCGCCGGTCAGCTCCCCCGGCGGCAGGCTGCCGGAGCGCGCCAGAGCGGTCAACCGGACGAGTTCGGCCGCCAGTTCGGCGGTCGTCCGCAGGTGCGCGTCCCGCACCACGGGCACGACGAGACCGCGGTCGGTCTGCGCGGCGAAGCCCAGGTTCACGTGGGGGAAGCGGACGATCTCCTCCCGCGCCGCATCCACGGTCGAGTTCAGCTCGGGGAACCGGCGGAGCGCGGCGACGCAGATCCGCGCCAGCAGCGCGAGCAGCCCGATCGGCCGGTCCGGGGCGGCGTCCCGGAGGGTGTCCCGGGCCTGGAGCAGGCCGGTGGCATCCACGTCGACCCAGGTGGTGGCGGTCGGGACCGCACTGCTGCGGGTCAGCTTCTCGGCCGCGGCCCGGCGCAGGCCGCTCAGCGGGATGCGCTCCCGCGGAGCGGGATCCACCGCGGGCCGCAGGGCCCGTTCGACGTCACGGCGCAGGATGACGCCGTGCGGCCCGCTGGGCGTGAGCCGGGCGAGGTCGACGCCGTGCTCGCGCGCGAGCGCGCGGACCAGCGGGGAGATCACCAGCGGGGCGGCGGACCGCTCCGGCGCCCCGGTCCGGCCGGTGGCGCCGCGGCCGCGGCGGCGGCCGGGCGGGACCGGCCGCGTCCCGTAGCCGACCAGGACGTTGCCGCTCGGTGCCGGCGTCTCCTCGCCGTGGGCCTCCCGCGCGGGAGGCAGCTCGGAGGAGGGAGACAGCTCGGAGGTGGGGGGCGCGGCCGCAGCGACGGAGACCAGCGGCGCCCCGACCGCGACCACCGCCCCCACCTCGGCGTGCAGTTCCAGCACCGTCCCGGCGTACGGCACGGGCACCTCGACGGCCGCCTTCACCGTCTCGACCTCCACGACCACCTGGTCCACCTCGACGGTGTCCCCGGCGGCGATCCGCCAGCCGACGACCTCCGCCTCGGTGAGGCCCTCGCCCAGGTCGGGCAGCAGGAAGACCCGGGGCCCGGCCGCGGCGGTCACGAGGCCACCCGCGCGAGGTGCCGGGTGTCCGGCTCGTCGTCGTACTGCAGGCGGTGGACGGCGTCCAGCACCCGGTCCACCCCTGGCAGGTGGGCGTGCTCCAACTTCGGCGGCGGGTAGGGGATGTCGAACCCGGCCACGCGCAGGACGGGTGCGGCCAGCGAGTGGAAGCAGCGCTCCTGCACCCGCGCGGCGATCTCGGCGCCGACGCCCGCGAACCCCTGCGCCTCCTGGACGACCACGCAGCGGCCGGTCCGCCGCACCGACGCCGTCACCGTGTCGTCGTCGAAGGGCACGAGCGTGCGCAGGTCCACGACCTCCAGCTCGATGCCGTCCAGCGCCGCCTCGGCCGCCGCGGCGAGCGCGACCGGGACGGCGGGGCCGTAGGCGATCAGCGTGGCGTCGCGTCCGACGCGGCGGACTGCTGCCCGGCCGAAGGGCTGCGCCCCGCGCCGTTCCAGGTCGACGTCCTGCTTGGACCAGTACTGCTTCTTGGGCTCCAGGAACACGACGGGGTCGGGATCCCGCACGGCGTCCCGCAGCAGCCAGTGGGCGTCCTCGACGGTCGCCGGGGTGACGACCTTCAGCCCCGGGGTGTGCGCGTAGTACGCCTCGCTGGAGTCGCTGTGGTGCTCGACGCCGCCGATCCCGCCGCCGTACGGGATGCGCAGGACCATCGGCAGGGAGACCCGCCCCCGGGTGCGGTTGCGCATCTTCGCCACGTGCGAGGCGATCTGCTCGAACGCCGGGTAGGCGAAGGCGTCGAACTGGAGCTCCACCACCGGCCGGAACCCGCCCATCGCCAGCCCGACGGCCAGCCCGACCAGCCCCGACTCGGCGAGCGGCGTGTCGAAGCAGCGGTGCTCGCCGAACTCGGCGGTCAGCCCGTCGGTGATCCGGAAGACGCCGCCGAGCCGGCCGACGTCCTCGCCGAACACCAGCACCCGCTCGTCCTCGCGCAGCGCGTCCCGCAGCGCCGTGTTGAGCGCCTGGGCCATCGTGGCCGTTCCCATGTCAGTTCTCCGTGTCGGCCGACTCGGCGGCCAGCTGGTCGCGTTGCTCGCGCAGTTGGGGGGTGGGCTCGGCGTAGACGTGCTCGAAGAGTTCGAGCGGGTCCGGTTGCTCCTCGACGTCGATCCGGGCCCGCAGGTCCGCCGCCAGGGCGTCGCCCGCCTCCCGCGCGGAGTCGACGTCCTGCTCGCCGAGCAGCCCGGCGCCGCGCAGGTAGGTCTCCAGGCGGTCCAGCGGGTCCGCGGCGTCCCAGCGGCGGACCTCCTCCTCGTCCCGGTAGCGGCCGGGGTCGTCGGCGTTGGTGTGTCCGTCCACGCGGTAGGTGTGGGCCTCCACCAGGAACGGGCCCTGACCGGACCGGGCGTGCTCGACGGCCGCGTCCAGCACCGACAGCACCGCCACCAGGTCGTTGCCGTCGACCTGTTCGGAGCGCACCCCGTAGCCGACCCCCTTGTACGCGAGGGCCGGTGCGGCGGTCTGCCGCGCGAGCGGCACGGAGATCGCGTACTGGTTGTTCTGGATCAGGAAGACCACCGGGGAACGGAACACCGCGGCGAAGTTCAGCGCCTCGTGGAAGTCGCCCTCGCTCGTCCCGCCGTCCCCGACGAAGGCCATCACCACGCCGTCCTCGCCCTTGCGGCGCACGGCGTCGGCCATGCCGACGGCGTGCAGCAGCTGTGTGGCCAGCGGCGTGCACTGGGGCGCGACCCGGACCGCCGTCGGGTCGTAGCCGCAGTGCCAGTCGCCGCGCAGCAGGGTCAGGGCCTCCACCGGGTCCACGCCCCGCGCGACCAGGGCCACGGTGTCGCGGTAGGTGGGGAACAGCCAGTCCCCGTCCCGCAGGGCGAGGACGCCGGCGATCTGGCAGGCCTCCTGCCCCCGGCTCGACGGGTAGACGGCGAGCCGGCCCTGCCTGGTCAGTGCGGTCGCCTGCTGGTCGAAGCGCCGCCCCACCACCATCCGCCGGTACGCCTCGCGGAGCCGCTCCGCCGGGGGCGCCTGGTACCCCGAGGGGGTCGTGGCCGCGGTGCCGGCCTCGGTGACCAGCCGGACCGGGGTGGCGGACGGCAGCAGCGCCGTCGCCGCCGGTCGGAGGCCCTGCTCGGACGCTGTGGCCGTGGCGGACATGGGGAGGGGCTCGCTTTCTCTGCGTGGTTTCTGCGGGTTCGCTGTCGGGTTCGCTTCGGGTTCTCTGCGGTGGTGGGCGGCCGGTGGCGGAGGAGGGACGGCGGTCCGTCAGGCCTGCGCGGCGGAGTCCCCGTCCGGCTTCGCGGACGCCCGCCGGTTGACCCAGGTGCGCTCCAGCTTCGCCACCACGTCCGCGCTGTGCATCCGAACGGACTGCTCCAGTGCGTACCGGCTCAGGTAGGTCCGGAACAGGTCGTCGGACTCCTCGGCCAGGTGCATCATCCGGCGGTTGGCGGGTACGGCCGGGTCGGCCAGCCGGTCGGCCGCCGAGGCCACGGCCGCGTCGACCTCGTCGGGCTTGACGACCTCGTCGCAGAGCGCCAGCGCCTGGGGGCTGTCCGCCGGGACCTGCTCGCCGTGGAAGATCAGGCGCTGCGCCATCCGCCGCCCGACCACCCGGCCCAGCCGCAGGTTGGCGGCGCCGGGGATGATGCCCTCGTTGAGCGCGGGCAGCGAGAAGTAGGCGTCGGATCCCGCGACGACCCGGTCGAGGACGAGCGCGACCTGGGTCGCACCGCCGATCGCGAAGGTCTCGACGGCGCCGATCCACGGCTTGCCGCCGGGCAGGTCGAACAGGTCGTCCCCCGGGCTGCTCAGTCCGTGGATCAGCTTGCGGATGTACCCCAGCTCGCGCCGGAGCATGAAGTCCACGAAGGAGATCTTCCCCTCGTAGAGGTGGGTCAGGTTGATGCCGGCCCCGAACGCCCGCCGGCCCCGGTACCGGGGGTGGGAGAGCTCGCTGCCGCGCAGCACGCCCACCGCGACCTCGTCGTCGAGCAGGGCCAGGTCGATGGCGGTCTCCAGGGCCTCGACCACCGCGTCGTCCTCGGCGTTGAGGACGTGCTGGTTGCAGATGGTCACCTCGGCCACGAAGCCGTCGCGGCGGACGGTGGCCTGGCCGAGGTCCAGGTGGCCGGTCCGGCGGAACTCGGGGAGCAGCTCCAGGGCCCGGGGCGTGGGGGCCAGCATCGACCGCAGCAGGTGCTCGCCGGTGTCGCGCAGGCCCAGCAGGTGGGTGAAGAAGACGCCCTGGTCGAGCTCCCCGCCGGACTTCGCGGATTGCGGGACCAGGCGGTCCGCGGCGATCTGCGCGCGGCTGGGGACCAGCCCGGGGTAGGCCTCCGCCGCCGCGAACGCGAGGTCGTCCACCCGGACCTGGCGGCGGCGGCCGGTGGTGAGTTCGTCGTAGACGCGGCCCGCGTGCAGGTCGAGGAACTGGTGCCGGGCCTGCCGGGCGGCGCGCGCGACGTGCTCCGCGCTGTCGCGCTCGGCGGGGGTGCGCTCGGCGCGCGGCGGCAGCGCCGCGGTCTGGTCCGCGAAGGCGTCGAGACAGGCGGTCAGCAGGCGGGTGTCCGCCGGGTGGTCCCCGCGGAAGCGCGGGACCCCGGTGGCACGGGACGCCGCGCCGCGGGACGGGTCGGGCTGCGCCGCCGTTGCTTGGGTCGGCACGGGTGTGTGCATGCTGGGTCATCTCCTCGTGGGTGTTCTCGCGGCACGTGGCCGGTCCGTACCGGCGCGGGCCGTCATGGGCGGGTCAGCCCCGAGCGCACGATCGCGTCGAACAGGCCGCCGGAGGGCTCGTAGACCGTGTGGTGGTCGCCCGGCCGCCGGTGGACGGTGAACTCCCCGCCGGCGTAGGCCCGCCAGCCCTCCAGGGCGGCGGGCGGGACCACCGGGTCCTCCGTCGCCGCGAAGACCCGGACGTCGCACGGCAGGGGTGCGGCGGGGGCGGGCCGGTACTCGGCGGCGAGTGCGAGGTCGGCCCGCAGGCCGGTCAGCAGTCGGCGGACGAACTCCTCGTGCTGCAGGAGGACGTCGGGAACTCCGTTGGTGGCGCGCAGGAAGTCGAGGAGTTCGTCGTGGGGCAGCGCGTGGTACGCGGTGTCGGCGGCCAGGTGCGGCGGCCGGGCACCGGAGATCAGCAGGGCCCGGGGCAGCGGGTGGCCGTGCTCGTGCAGGTGCCTGGTCAGCGAGTAGGCGAGCAGACCCCCGAAGCTGTGGCCGAACAGGACGTACGGCGGTTCGAGCAGCGGGAGCAGGGCCCCGGCCACCTGGACGGTGAGTTCTTCGAGCGTGGCCGGCAGGGGGTCGCCGACCCGGTTCTCCCGGCCCGGGAGCTGGACCGGGCGCAGGTCCACCGAGTCGGGCAGGTGCGGGCGCCAGGAGGCGAAGGCGCTCGCCCCGCCGCCCGCGTGCGGGAAGCAGAACAGCCGCTCCCCGGCCCCGCGGCCGGCCGGGGAGCCCAGCAGCCAGGGCGTCGGGTCGGCGGTCACGCGGTGCCCCGCCGGGTTTCCAGCAGTGCGGCGATCTGCCCGCCGGCGCGGTTGTCCAGCAGGTCCACGAGGCTCAACCCGGCGTCGGGGAAGGCCGACTGGAGGTGGGTGAAGAGCGTGACCAGCAGCAGCGAGTTGCCGCCGAGCGCGTAGAAGTCGTCGTCGGGGCCGACGGATTCGCGTTCGAGGGTCTGCGCCATGACGGACAGGACCCGTTCCTCCACCGGGGTGCGCGGGGCGGTGTCCGGGCCGGCCCCGGAGTCGTACTCCGGTGCGGGCAGGCCCTTGCGGTCGAGCTTGCCGTTCGCGGTCAGCGGGATCTCGTCGAGCCAGACGAAGGCCGCCGGGATCATGTAGGACGGCACCCGGGCCGCCATGTACTCCCGCAGCTGGGCGTGGTCGGGCCGCGCGTCGCCCACCAGGTAGGCGGCCAGGGCCGGCCCGCCGGGCGCGTCGTCGCGGACCACGGTGGCCACGGCCCGGACGTCGGGGTGCGCGGCGAGGGCCGCGTCCAGTTCGCCCAGCTCGATCCGGTACCCCCGGATCTTGACCTGGTCGTCGCCGCGTCCGAGGAATTCGAGGTTGCCGTCCGGCAGCCAGCGGGCCAGGTCGCCGGTGCGGTAGATCCGGCTGCCCGGAGGGCCGAACGGGTCGGGCAGGAACCGTTCCCGGGTGAGGTCGGGGCGGCCCAGGTACTCCCGGGCCAGGCCGTCGCCGCTGAGCCAGAGGTCACCGGCGACGCCGACGGGCTGCGGTGCCAGGTCCTCGTCGAGGACGTAGGTCTGGGTGTTGGCGATCGGACGGCCGATGGGGATGGTGGGGCGGGTGGTGTCGGCGGCCTCGATGGGCTTCCAGGTGGCGAAGAGGGTGCACTCGGTGGGGCCGTACACGTGCAGGAAGCTGGTGTCGGTCAGGTGCGGCAGCAGCTGCGCGGCGCTGGCCGGCGAGAGGACGTCACCGCCGACCATCAGCTGTCGGACGCGGGCCAGTTCCTCGGGGAACTGTTCGGCCGCCACGTGGAGTTGGGGCGAGACGAGCAGCAGCGTGGTGATCCGGTGGCGCTGCAGCGCAACCTTGAGCAGGTCGGGGAAGGGCAGCCCGGACGGTGGCAGGACCAGCGTGCCGCCGTTCAGCAGCGCGCCCCACAGCTCGATCAGCGAGGCGTCGAAGGTGAGCGGGGAGAGCTGCAGGTGCGCCTCGTCGGGCCCGAGCCGTACGTAGTCCGCGCCCTTGACCAGTCGGCTGAGGGCCCGGTGGGTGACGGCGACGCCCTTGGGGGCGCCGGTGGAGCCCGAGGTGTAGATGACGTACGCGAGGTGCTCGGCGGTGGCCGCCGGGACGACCGGGTCGGTCGCCGGCAGGCCGTCCGTCGGCTCCGTGTCGTCCGGCGCGTCGAGCCGGAGCACCCGGGCGGCGGACCCGGCGAAGGCCTCCGCGTGGGCGGTGTCGGTGAGGACGACCGGGGCCCCGGCGTCGCCGACCACGAAGGCGAGCCGCTGCGCGGGGTGGTCCGGGTCGAGCGGGAGGTAGGCGCCGCCGGCCTTGAGCACGGCCAGCAGGCACACGATCATGTCGACGGACCGGGGCAGGCAGATGCCGACCGGGACGTCGGGGCCCACGCCCCACGCGATCAGGCGGTGGGCCAGCCGGTTCGCCCGGGTGTTCAGTTCGCCGTAGCCGAGCCGGACGTCCTCGTGTTCGAGGGCGGTCGCCGCGGGGTCGCGGCGGACCTGCTCCTCGAACAGGGCGGCGGTGGTGCGGTCGCGCGGGAAGTCCCGCCCGGTGCGGTTCCATTCGGTCACCACGAGGGCGCGCTCCTCGGGCGGGAGCGCGGGCAGGGCGGCGACCGGTGTGTGCGGGTTCTCCGTGGCGGCGGTGAGCAGCAGCTCGATCCGCCGCGCCAGCCGCCGCGCGGTGACCGGCTCGAACAGGTCGGCGTCGTACTCGACCGTTCCGCGCAGGTCGTCCCCGCGCAGCTCGAAGACGAGCGAGAGGTCCCGGGCGGCCGTGCCCGGGTGCAGGTCGACGGGGGTGCAGGTGGCACCGGGATAGTCCGGCAGCGCGGTGCCGAAGTTCCGGGCGGCGAGTCTGACCGGCACCGGCTGGCGGGCCGGGTCGCCGCAGGCTCCGGCCGGCCCGGCCAGGGCTCCCGGCGGCAGGGCGGTGGCGTGCGCGCGGGCCCGGGCCAGCTCCGCCCGGGCCTGCTCGACGACGTCCAGGAAGGTCGGTTTGCCGTCCAGTCGGAGGTCCAGGACGACGTCGGTCTCCGGCCGGCCGAGCGGGGTGTCCGGGTCGGGGCGGACCGGGACCAGGAGCGGGACGGCCTGCTGTCCGGTCTGCCGGGCGAGCAGCGCGAGTGCGGCGGCGCACAGGGCGCTGGACGCGTCGGCCGTTCCGGACAGTTCGCGCAGGCGCGGCGCGAGGCCGGCCGGAAGGGAGAAGTGTTCCACGCCGCCGGGGCGGGAGGTCCGGGGCCGGCGGGGCCGGTCGGTCGGCAGGTCGACGACGGGGAGCGCCTCCGGCCGGTCCAGCCAGTGGTCGAGTTCGACGCTCGCCTCCGCGGCGGAGGGCCAGCGGAGCTCCGGGGCCTGCGTGGCGGGGAGCGGCTCCCCCCGCCGTACGGCGGTGTGGGCGAGCGCGTGCTCGACGAGGAGGGCGTCCAGGGAGACCGGGTCGAGCGCCAGCCGGTGCGCGACGGCGAGCAGCAGCCACTCCTGCTCGCCGACCCGCAGCGCACGGACCCTCAGCAGCGGGCCGCGGGCGAGGTCGAAGGGCTCGGCGGCCAGCCGGGCGGCGTGCGCGGTCGCCTCCTCCTCCGGCGGTACGCGGACCGCGGCGAAGTCGGCCTGCGCCGCGCCTGCGGTGTCCGGCGCGGCGGGCTGCGGCACCGCCGGTCCGGTGGACGCGGGGAGCACGGTCCGCAGGACGGCGTGCCGCGCGGTCAGCTCCTGCAGCGCGCGGTGCGCCGCCGCGGGGTCGAACTCCCCGGTGAGCCGGAGGCACCGGACCACGTGGTGGGAGGGGTGCGACCAGGGGGCCGGGCCCGGTTCGAGCGGGGCGGACGTCGGGTGTGCCGGGGCTGTCACAGTGCTTCCTCAGAGGTGTCGCCGAGTGGTGGGAGGTCGCGGAGCCCGGCTCCGTCCGGTCGCAGGACCGTTCGCACGGGGAGGCTCTTGATCCCCGCGATGAAGGTGGAGTGCAGGTGGCGCGGCTCCCCGGCCGACTCGATCCGCTCGAAGTTCCTGGCGATCTCGTCGAACAGGACGGTCAGGGCGAGCCGGGCCAGGTGGGTCCCGATGCAGCGGTGGGCGCCCACGCCGAACGCGATGTGACGGTTGGGGGTCCGGTCGGCCCGGAAGCGGAAGGGCTCGTCGAACACGGTCTCGTCGCGGTTGGCGGAGCCCAGCCACGCGGTGACCGGCCGGCCGGCGCCGATGGTCGTGTCGCCCATCCGCACCTCTCCGGTCGTGTGCCGCAGCGCGTGGTTGGCGGGTGAGGACCAGCGCAGGATCTCCTCCACCAGGGACTCGGTGTCCCCGCTCGCCAGCCAGCGCTCCTGTTCGGCGGGGTTCTCCAGCAGGGCGAGCAGGCCGGCGGCGGCCGCGTGGGAGGTGGTGACGGTCGCCCCGATGAGGAGGCTGTAGGCGTTGAGGAGGACCTCCTCGCGGCTCAGCTGCTCGCCCTCCGGTGCGGCCCGCAGCAGTGCCCCGATGAGGTCGTCCGCCTCCTCCCGGCCGGGGCGGGACACCTCGGTGTGGAAGTACAGGAAGATCTCGGAGTGCGCCCGGTTGAGCACGGCGGAGCGGGAGTCGCCGGTTCCGGCGTAGTCCGGGTCGGACTCGGCGACCGCCGCGTAGGTGAAGTGGCTCAGCCGGTTCCAGGAGGACTCCGGGATGCCGAGCAGCAGCCCCGCGATCGCGATCGGGTAGTACGCGGCCTGGGCCGCGAAGTCCCAGGTGTCCTGCCGGGCACCGACCGAGAGCAGGCGGCGGGAGAACTCCCGCAGCGCGGGCTCGTACGCCTGGACCGCCTGCCTGGTCAGGTGCGGGGACAGCGGGTCCTTGAGCCGCTTGTGCTGCGGCGGGTCGGTGACCGCGAGCATCTTCCCGCCGGCGATGTCGGTCTGCCCCAGGGTCGTCAGGATGTTGCCCCGCGTGGCGGTGAACTCGCCGTGCTGGGAGAGCACCCGGGACACGTCCGCGTACCGGGTGACCGCCCAGAACTCCGGCTTGCCGCCCATCGGGCACTGGCGGTGGACGGGATCGTGGGCGCGCAGGTGGGTCCAGACCGGGTGGGGGTCCCCGGTGCCGAAGTAGTGCGGATCGGAGAGGTCCGGTCCGGGCTCGTCGTCCGCGGCGGCCCCGCCAGAGGTTATGCGCATGGTTCTGCTTCCCTACGACACGAGTGGGGGAGGACCGGGTCAGATGTACTCCTCGGCACCGCCCGTGCGGACCGTGTCGAGGGTGAAGCAGTGGAAGCCGCCGCCGAACAGCCGGCGGTGGCGGTGGCGGACCGGGACGACGGTGAAGCGGTGCTCCTCCAGGGTCCGGATCAGCGTCTTGCAGGCGTCGTTGACCATGACGGTGTTCTCGTCGATGGAGAGCACGTTGAGGTCGATGTACGGGCTGGGCGGGATGGGGTCGCCGTTCTCGTACTGCGGGTAGTCGCTGATCTGCGGCGCCGGCGGCACGATCACGTCCCACGTGCGCAGCGGCTCGGGCAGGTAGTCCAGCACGTCGGCCGAGCGGAGCAGCAGCGTGCCCGGCCTCAGCGGCACCACGACGCTGTCGATGTGGCTCTGCGTCAGCTTGTTCATGCGGTGCACCCGGAAGCGCCCGTCGAGGTGGCGCTCCAGCCAGTCGTAGGCCAGTGCGTGGTTGCGGTTGGCGACGTTGACGATCAGGTCGCGCCCGAGCCGGAGGCAGTTCGCGGCGTCGATCATCGGCTCCAGGCCGGAGTCGTACGGGGACGGCTGCGGGTTCTCCGGGACCTCGATGTTGGGCGCGGGGTTGTCGTTGTCCGGGTCGAAGGAGGCGTCGGTCATCATCGGCCGCGGCATGACCGTCCAGCGCGCCCCCTGGGCGAAGTAGCCCATGAAGGTCGGCTTGAGGAACTGGTTCTCGAAGTACCGGGCGCGCAGGGTCGGCGGGGTCTCGATGATCTCGTCGCCCATGACGAGGGTGTTGTCGCGCAGGTTGAGCGGGGGCACCACCGCGGCGTCCCAGGCGGGGGTGGTGACCCGGGTGAGGTCGGCGGCGGGCTCCAGCGGGCGGTGCACCGTCACTCCCAGGGCCTCCAGCTGCTCGACCACGCCCTCCACGTCCTCGATGAGCTCCCGGAGGAAGCGCTCCTTGAGGGCCAGGCGGTCGGGCTCGTTGCGCAGCCGGCGGGCCTCGCTGTCGCGCCAGGTCGACAGGCTCGGGAAGTAGCCCCGGGTGCCCGACAGGTTGTCGCTGATGAACATGTCGAACGACAGGTCGCGGATGCGGTCGGCGTACCCGTCCGCGGAGCCGACGATGATCTCCTTGAGCGGGGTGAAGTCGTCGAAGCTGTTGAGTCGCATGGGAGCGGTGCCCTTCTCGGCGGGGTGGCGGTCAGGGGTGGCGGTCAGGAGTCGGTGGTCGTGATCGCCTGCACCGGACAGCGCCTGACCGCCTCGTCCACGGCGTCGTGCAGATCCTCGGGCGGCGTCTCGTCCAGCAGGACGACGAGGCCGTCCGTGTCGTCCTGGTCGAAGACCTCGGGCAGGGCCATGGCGCACTGGCCCGCTCCGATGCAGGTGTGCGTGTCCACGGATACGCGCATGGTGTCCTCCGGTGCGGTCGGCGTCACCAGGTGACGGGCAGGCGGTGCACGCCGTAGACGCTCCGGTCGGTGGCGAGCGGGACTTCGTCGGCCGGAACCGCCAGTTCGAGCGTCGGGAAGCGGTGGAAGAGCGCGGGGAGTGCCGCGCGCATCTCCATGCGGACGAGGTTCTGGCCGAGGCACTGGTGGATGCCGTAGCCGAAGGCGAGGTGGCCGGTGGTGCGCCGGCCGAGGTCCAGCCGGTCGGCCTCGTCCTGGAACCAGTTCGGGTCCCGGTTGGCCGCGGACAGCGACACGGTGACGGAGTCGCCGGCCTTGAGGTGCTGCCCGCCGAACTCCAGGTCCTCCAGCGGGGTCCGCGGCACGCCGAAGTGGAAGATCGTCAGGTAGCGGAGCAGTTCCTCCACCGCGTTGTCCACGATCGACGGGTCGGCGAGCAGCCTGGCCAGCTGGTCGGGGTGGGACAGCAGGGCGTGGACGCTGAGCCCGAGCGAGCCCATGGTGGAGTCGTGGCCCGCCGTCAGCAGCAGCACCCCGACGCCGGCGATCTCCTCGGTGTCCAGCGTGCCGTCCTCGGCGAGCGACCTGAGCAGACCGGGGGTCTCGTCCTTCGAGCGGCCCGCGGCGATCTCGCGCACCACGGCGTACAGCTGGTCCATGGCGGCGGAGGTCTCGGCCGCGGTGGACTCCAGGTCGAAGAGCCGCTTGCTGTTGTGCTGGAACTCCGCGCGCTCGTGGTACGGGACACCGAGCAGCTCGCAGATCACCTGCGAGGGGAGGGGCAGGGCGAAGGCCTCGACGAGGTCCGTCCCGGGGCCGGAGCGCTCCAGGCCGGACAGCAGCTCGTCGACGATCCGGTCGATCTGCGGCCGCATCTCCCGCATCCGGCGCGCGGTGAACTGGCCGGCCAGCTGCTGCCGCAGCCTGGTGTGCTCCGGCGGGTCCATGTCGACCAGCCAGCCGGGCAGCGCGGGGACACCGAAGAACGGATCCGCGCCGGGCCGGTACACCGGCGCCCGCTTGAACTCGGAACGGGCGCTGAAGCGGGGATCGGTGAGCATCTGGCGGGCCAGCTGATGGCTGGTCACCACCCAGCCGACGTGGCCGTCCGGGTAGCTCATCCGCCGCAGCGGCTCGTCGGCCTGCCACTGCATCAGGTCCACGGGCGGATCGAACGGACGGACGCGCTCGGTCGGATGGGATGGCACGGGGTCCGTGGGCACGGTCGACCTCCTTTCGTGTGAGAGGCGCTGCCGGTCGATCAGTCGAGGTAGTCCTCGGGACCGCCCTCGCGGACCGTGTCGAGGGTGAAGCAGTGGAAGCCGCCGCCGAAGAGCCGGCGGTGGCGGTGGCGCACCGGCACGACGGTGAAGCCGTGGCGCTCCAGCTCGCGCATCAGCTCGGGGGACGCCTCGTTGACCAGGACGGTGTCGGGGCTCACCGAGAGCACGTTGAGATCGATGAACGGGCTGGTGAGGATCAGGTCGTCGTCCGCGTACTCGGGGAAGTTGTAGGTCTCCGGAGCCGGCGGGATGATGACGTCCCAGCTGCGCAGGGGCTTGGGCAGCAGGTCGACCACGGCCTGCGAGCGGCACAGCAGCGTGCCCGGGCGCAGGGCCAGCACCATGCTGTCGATGTGGCTGTCGCTCAGCTTGTGGACGCGGTGGATGCGGAAGCGGCCCTCCAGGTGCCGTTCCAGCCAGTCGACGCCGAGGGCGTGGTTCTCGGTCGCGATGTTGGCGACGATGTCCCGGCCGAGGCGCAGGCACTGCGCGGCGTCGAAGAGCATCTCGTGGCCGACGTCGTAGGGCGACGACTGCGGGTCCTCGATCGGCTCCATCGGGCCGCCGGCCTTGCTGGAGCGCGCGTACGACAGGTCGAAGGAGGCGTCGGTCATCAGCGGCCGGGGCATGGTCGACCAGCGGGCGCCGCGCCGGAAGTACTCCTGGAACACCGGCTTCAGCAGCTGGGTCTCGAAGTACCTGGAGCGGATCATCGGCGAGGTTTCGATGATCTCGTCCCCGGCTATCAGGGTGTTGTCGCGCAGGTTCAGCGGCGGGACCACCGAGGCCGACCAGGCCGGGGTCCGCACCTCTGCGGTCTCCGGGGCGACGTCGGTCGGCCGGTGCACCGTCACTCCGAGGGAGGTGAGGGTGTCGACCAGGCCCTGCAGGTCCTCGTTCAGCTCGGCGACGTAGCGCTGCTTGACCGGGATCCGGGTGCCGCCGGCGGTCGGGTCGCCGCTGCGGGACGTCAGGCGCGGGTAGTACCACTCGGAGCGGTTGTCCCCGGCGATGTTGTCATGGAAAAAGAGTTCAAAAGAAAGCTCACGCTCGTGTGAAACATAGTTCTCGGCCGAGCCTACGATTATTTCCCTCAGGGGTGACCATTCATCAAAGCTATTCAGCCGCACTGACGCTCCCCGTATATGTGTGCACTGACCGAAAGGGAAGGCAAGTTACACGACAAACTTTTGTCATGCTAAGCACAGTGAACTCTGTGACGCAACGTCACCCGTGAGGCGGGTCGGTGTAACCTGCGTCACATCGGCGGGTGGTTGACGGTGTCCACGCAATCGATCAATACTCCGGTTTGCGTAGCTGCTACGTCATCAGATGGCGCGAATCCACCCAACCATCCGGATCTTCACGAGAGTTCCGGTGCGGAGGCTCAGAGGCAATGCCAAGCCAGCAAAAGAGTGGCCCTGACTATCAGCAGTTCGACTTCCTCATGAACGCGCCGGCGCTCTTCAACGCCGCCGCGACCGGGGCGGAGCTGCGTCTGTTCATCTACCTGTCGGAGAACCCGGGTTCCGACTTCGAGGCGCTGCGCGAGTTCTCCGGCGTCCCGGCCCACCAGCTCCGCGTGCTGCTGCAGGGGATCTGCGCGGCCGGTCTGATGGAGCGCACCGACGGGAAGTACCGCAACTCCGCCGTCGCCGAGGACCTCCTGGCGTCCGACGAGCCCGACAGCTGGGCGCACACCCTCATCGGCTGGAAGGAGATCTACTACCCCGCCTTCGGCCAGATGACCAAGGCCCTGAAGGCCGGCACCAACACCGCGCTGGAGAGCTACCCCGGCGACGAGCCCACGCTCTACAAGCGGCTGACCCGCAACCCCGAGCTGGAAGCGGTCTTCCACAAGGCGATGGCGGCCTTCACCCTCGCGTCGATCAACGACCTGGTGGAGCGCGAGGAGTTCGGCACCGTCAGCCACCTGCTGGACATCGGCGGCGGCGACAGCACCACCACGGCCCGCCTGCTCGCCCGCTACCCGAACATGCGCTCGACGGTCTTCGACCAGCCGAGCGTCTCGGAGCTCGCCCACGGCAAGGAAGCACAGGCCTTCATCGACCGGATCGACCTGGTCACCGGCGACTTCTTCGACACCCCCTTCCCCGAGGGTGCCGATTCGGTGCTTTTCAGCCACGTGCTGGGCATCTTCTCCCCGGAGCAGATCGTCACCCTTCTCAAGAAGGCCTATGACGTGCTGCCCAGCGGCGGCCGGATCTTCATCTACGACTACAACGTCACGAATGAAGAGACCACCGGAATCTACGGCGCGCGGCTCGGCCTCTACTTCAACATTCTCGCCAGCGGTACGGGAATGGCCTATCCCGCGGAGGACTTCGAGGGCTGGCTGAGCAAGGTCGGATTCGTCGACGTCAGGACCGTCGGGGAACTCGACTACGAGCACGGCTTCCACATCGGCGTCAAGCCGTAGTAGACGCGTAAAACGGGTGGCACGACCTGCTGAGGCTTCCGGGAGCAGGCCGTGCCACCGTCTCGCGGAGCGTTGGGAAACAGCGGCGACGTGGAATTCCGTGGGCCGCCCCCCCGCCGCACGTCGGCCGTTCGGTGGTCCGTCCGGTCTGCGACACCATGAACGCGCGTCCGCTGCCGTGGCCCGGCGCCCACCGGCGCCCGGCGCTCGCGGCCTCCCCCAGGGCACGGTCCGGCGCGTGAGGCGGTCGACCACGACGGCCGAGCCAAGCAGGCGGCGACCACGCGCGCGGACTGCGGACGTCCACCCCGTCACGGACGAAGAACTCGTCGGCCGAACATGCCGGTCCGTGGCCGGGAACAGTATCCGAAAGGTACGGAAAAGTGGTTCTCGACAACGCTCTTGTCCAGTACTACGACGAGATCCGAGCGACACTGCGGGACCTCCTGGGCGACCGGGACGACAACGACACCGACGGGTTCACCCCGGGCGTCGAACTGCCCGAACTCACCCCCGCCATGCGCGAGTACCTGTCAGTCTCCGCCCTCGGCCACGTCGGAATGCCGTCGTACCGGGGCCGGCGCCTCGCACTGCTCGACCTCACCCGCAACCCGGCCACCATGACCACCAAGACCTTCGCGTCGCTGGTCATCGTCGCCAGGGCGATCCGCTTCATCCAGGACACCGGCCGGCGGGTCACCATCGTCACGCCGTCCTCCGCCAACAAGGCCATCGCCATGCGCGACGCCGTGCTGCGGGCCATCCGGACCGGCCTGGTCGACGCCGACCGGCTCAACGTGGTCACGGTGGTCCCCGAGGGCTCGGTGGCCAAGCTGCGCTCCTCGGAGCTGTTCACCGACCCCGCCCTGCGGGCGCGCAACCCGATCGCGGTCTACGGCGGCGAAGCGCCCGGCACGGTGAAGACCATCGCCCTCGGACTCGCCGAGCAGTTCCGGGGCCAGGTGGAGAAGGAGTGCGAGACCAACCTCTGGTACACCCTGCAGCTGGAGAACTACCTGGCTGCGGACGTGGTCAGGGCGCTGGCCGAGGCCGAGCTGTTCCCCTCGGCGCCCGACGAGGCCCGGCTGCACGTCCACGCGGTGTCCAGCGCGTACGGCCTGCTCGGCCACGCGTACGGGCGCAGCCGGCTCCCCGAGGACGTCCGGGCGCGGACCCTGCCGCCGCGCTACCTCCTGGTCCAGCACCTGGGCGCGCCCGACATGGTGCTCAGCCTGTACAACGACGGCTCCACCGACACCGCCAACCTCCCCGCGTACGCCCTCGACGCCGAGACCGGGCTGTACGCCCAGGGCGCCGACCCGCACTACCCGGCCACGACCTTCGACCCGGGCGAGACGCTCGACCCGACCTTCTACACCCGGAACCCGCCGACCTCCCCGCGGATGAACGAGATCATCCACAGCCAGGGCGGCGCCGGCATCGTGGTCTCGCTGGCCGAGTGCCTGAGCCGCTACGGGCAGGTCCGCGCGATGCTCGGCGCGGCGGGGGTGCAGCTGCCGGCGAACCCCACCGAGCTGCGCGAGTGGTCGCTGACCATGGCGGTGACCGGCGTCCTGAACGCGGTCGACCGCGGGCTGGTGACCGAGACCGACATCCTGGTCCACGGGTCCGGCAGCTACACGGCCCGGGACTACGGCCACCTCACCGTCCGCGACCTGCACCCGGTGGAGGACGCCGAGGACCTCAAGAACGTGGTGCTGAAGGCCACGTCCTCCTCGTGACCGCCGCTCCCGTACCGCCCGCACGAACCGACGACCTGCCGAGGTGAGATCCGACGTGCTTCCCGCCGTCCCGCCCCCGCGCTCCCCGCTGCACCAGCGGCTGCGCATGCACGCCGGCTACCACTGGCGCAACAGCGGCAACCACGTCCTCGCGACCGCGCGGGCCGCGTGGGACGTCCGGGGCGGTGCCGGCGTCCCGGCCGTCCGCTCCGAGGTCGGCGGCCTGTCGGTGAGCTACGCGGGCCTGGCCGAGGGCCTCGCGTACACCCTGGAGTTCACCGAACTGCGGCGGGACGCCGACCGGCTCGGGGCCGCGCGCCGGACCGGCCGGCTGACCGGCGCGGCCCTCCGCGCGCCGGAGCGGCTGCCGGACGCGGACATCGTCATCGTCGGCACGAGTGCCGCGCACGCCCGCGAACTGCCGGCGGCCGCCTCCCTGGTCGTGCCGATGCGGGTCCACTTCGTGATCGACTTCGACGGGGACCCGGAGAGCGCCCAGCAGCGCATCTCCAGGCGGGAGCGCCAGCAGTTCCGGCGCGACCTGAAGGGCCACGACTGGACCTGGGGCCTCGACCGCGACCCGGCCTGGTTCGACCGCTTCTACGACGGCCACTACCGCCCCACCATGTTCCAGCGGCACGGGGCCCGGGAGCGCACCGAGACCAGGGACGTCTCCTACGAGTGCCTCTTCCGGAACGGCCGGATGTTCGTCCTCTCCGAGGGCGGCGAGCGGATCGGCGGGGCGCTCTGCCACTGGGACCGGGCCTCCCGCACCATGACCCTGCGCCTGCTGGGCGTGGCCGACGGCGCGCAGCAGCACTACGACAGCGGCGCGTTCAAGGCGATCTACCACCTCCTGATCGACTGGTGCGCCCGCCACGGCGTGCGCCGGCTCGACTTCCAGGGCACCGAGCCCTTCCTCAGCAAGGGCACCTACCAGTGGAAGCGGCGCTTCGGCACCAGCGTGGTCCTGCCGCCGAACCACTTCGGCCACAAGCGGCTGTGGTTCCAGGTCCGCAGCGACACCCCCGAGGTGCGGGACTACCTGGTCGCCAACCCGCTGCTCGCCGAGGCCCCGGACGGCTCCCTGGAGGCGGTCTACTTCCACGACGCGCAGCGCGCCCCACGGCTCGACTACTCCGCCAAGTCCCCCGGGGTGGCGGGGGTGCGCGAGGTGGACCTCGACCGGTTCCTCGCCCCGGTGGCGGGCCGGCGCACCGGAAGGGCCGGCTCGTGACCGTCCGGTGGTACGGCAGCGAGCCGCTGCCGCTCGGCAATCGGGCCGAACCGGCCGCCGTGCAAGCGGAGTTGGCCCGGCTGGCGGACGGCGAGTACGCCCACGTGGTGGCCTCCACGGCATCGCTGCGGCCGGTCCTGCTGCCGCGGTCCTCCTACGACGAACTGTTCACCGCCACCGCGGCGCTGCTGGGCCTGCTGCGGCGGACCCTGCTGGAACGCGCACCCACGGCGGCCGGGCGGATCGCCGCCCTCGGCGCCGACGAGCGGATGTACCCCCTGTTCACGGCCGGCCCGGTGGAGGAGGACTACGCCACCTGCATCGCCCGGCCCGACGTCATGGTGGGCGCGGACGGCCCCAAGTTCGTGGAGTTCAACATCGGGTCCGGCATCGGCGGGGTGGTGGACACCGCCCTGCACACCGCCGCCTGGGTGGCGGCGTTCGGCGGCCCCGGGCGGATGCCCTTCGACGCCGTCGACCCGCTCGCGGTGCGCGACGACCTCTTCGTCCGCGCCGTCCGGGACCTCGGCGTCCCGCCCGCGGTGGCGATCGTCGGCACCCTGCGCGACGTCGGGGGGAACGGCCGCTACTTCGAGGTCCAGGCGGAGTCGCTGCGCCGGCGCGGCCTGGCGGCCGAGGTGTTCGAGCCCGAGGACCTGCTGGAAGGGCTCGGCCTGCCCGGCGAACCCCGCTTCCGGCTCGGCCTGCGCCACTTCACCATCCTCGAATGGCGCGAGCACGGCATCGACCTGGCGCCCGTGCGGACCGCGCTGGACGCCGGCGTCCACCTGATCGCGAGCCAGACGGCCTACCTGATCGCCAACAAGAAGGTGCTCGGCTGGGTCTCCGAGGGGCGGCCGTGGATGACGGACCGGGACCGGGAGGTCGTCGCCCGCTACCTGCCGTGGACCCGGGTGGTCGGGGACCGTCCGGTCGAGCGGCACGGCCGTACCGTGCCGCTGCCGGAGCTGCTGCTGGACCGGCAGGAGGACTTCGTGCTGAAGCCCGCCATCGGGATGAGCGGCGCCCAGGTCGTGGTGGGCCGCTCGTGCCCGCCGCGGACCTGGCGGGCCGTGGTCGCCGCGGCCGTCGCGGCGGAGGACCACATCGCACAGGAGCTGGTGGAACCGGTGCCGTACCGCATGGAGTTCGCCGGGCCGGACGGATCCGGCGGCCACGAGGCCGACGTGGTCCCGGTGTTCAGCCCGTTCCTGTTCGACCGGCGGGACGCCGGCTGCATGGTGCGCTACCTGCCGCCGGACCGGGACGGCGTGGTCAGCATCCACGGTCACGGCGCCCTGTCGAACGTGGCGCTCGCCCTCCGGTGACCGGCACCCGAACCCTTCCCAGGAGGATGGCATGACGACCTACGCGCAGGCCCGGTACGGACCGCTCTCGGTGTCCTACACGGCCGAACTCGACGGTGGCGGCAACGCCTTCGGGCGGGCCTACGAGCCGTTCGTCCGGTCCCGCTTCGGCCGGGTCGGCTCGGTCTTCGAGTGGTGTGCCGGCCCCGGATTCATCGGCTTCTCCCTGCTGGCGGCCGGTCTCTGCGACCGCCTCGACCTGGGCGACGTGAACCCCGACGCCGGGGCGGCGGTCGCGCGGACCGTCGAGGCGAACGACCTCGACGGGAAGGTGCGGTTCCACCTGTCGGACGGCTTCGACGACGTGCCCGGCGACCTTCGCTGGGACCTGATGATCGGCAACCCGCCGCACGTCAACGCGGTCGCGGCCGGTTCGGAGTACCAGCACAGCCACTCCCCGCTGATCTGGAAGGACACCGACTGGGCCATCCACCGGGAGTTCTACGACGCGGCGGCGGAGCGGCTGCGGCCCGGCGGGTCCGTCGTCGTCCAGGAGAACCACCGGTTCTCCGCCCCGGAGGACTTCACCGGGATGGCCGAGAAGGCGGGCCTGGAGGTCGTCGGCGCCTTCGAGTGCGGCGACGGCTACGAGGACTACTACTTCGTCTGGTCCCGACTGCCCGAACCGGTCTAGGACCCGTGTTCAGACCCCCGTCGCCCCGCAGGCGGGGGCTTGAAGACGGGCCCTGGCAGTTCACCCCAAGACACCATGCAAGGAGACCGCATCATGTTGCGTTCCATGATGAAGTCCAAGATCCACCGCGCGACCGTGACCCAGGCGGACCTCCACTACGTCGGCTCGGTCACCGTGAGCGCCGACCTCATGGAGGCCGCCGACCTGCTCCCGGGCGAACAGGTCGACATCGTGGACATCGACAACGGGGCCCGGCTCACCACGTACGTCATCGAGGGCCCCCGCGACTCCGGGGTCATCGGCATCAACGGTGCCGCCGCCCGCCTGATCAGCCCCGGGGACCTGGTCATCCTCATCGCGTACGGAACGGTCACCGACGACGAGGCCCGGGACCTCAAGCCCCGGGTGGTCTTCGTGGACGGCGACAACCGGATCGTGAGCCAGGACAGCGACCCGGCGCAGGTCCCGGCCGGCTTCGGTCTGACGCCCGGCAACCGGGTGTCCCGGTAGCGGTGGCCCACTCACCAGCGAGAGAAGGACTCACGCGTATGAACCCGGTGATCTCATGGATCTACCAGTCCGAGGACTCCGATCCGGCGGAGGTGGAGGCGTTCGAGGAGAGCATCACCCGGCGCTACTCGGTGCTGTCGCAGCCCCGCGGCTTCGACTTCCGGGTGATCAGGGCGACGGAGCTGGTGCCGTCCTGCGTGGGCCGACCCGTCCTGCGCCACGGCGGTGAGGACCTGCTGGAGCAGCGGCAGTGCTTCATCGTGGAGGACATGGCCACCGACCCGCAGGGCCTGCAGGCGCTGCGCGCCGTCTACCGCACCATCGAGGCCAGTGGATCGGTGCTGCTCAACCGTTCGTTCGACGGCCCCGACTACCTGGAGCGCGACAAGCTCGCCCAGCTCCAGCACGCCGCCGGCCTGGGCATACCGACCGCGCCGACCGTCACCGTGCCCCCCGGCAGGTACGCCCGCCGGGCGATCGAGGAGGTGCGGCGGGAGCTCGGCGACGGACCGTACGTCGTCAAGCCGCGTGAGATGACCGGTGGTTTCGGTGTCCTGCGGGTCGACTCCGACCAGCAGCTCGCGGCGACGATCGACATCGCCGCCCAGGCCGGTTCCGGCTACATCGTGCAGCCCCTGATCGAACACCTCGGCGACATGCGGGTCTTCGTGGCCGACGGCAAGGTCGTCTCCTCCCTGACCCGCCGTCCCCGGCCCGGCGGCTACCTGGCCAGCGTCAGCCAGGGCGGGAGCATCGAGGTGAACGAGGACCACTTCGAGGTCGCCGAGTTCTGCGGCCGGATGGCGCAGGACCTGCGGGCCGAATGGATGTGCATCGACTGGCTGATGACCGAATCCGGCCCGGTGCTCAACGAGTGGAGCACCGCGCACGGCGGCTTCACCATGATGCCCGAGCCGGAGCTCGGCAAGGTCGCGGACGCCTTCTTCGGCTGGATCCGCCGCCGGTTCGAGGAGCAGCCCGGCCGGTGAACCGGTTCCGGCCACGATGACGAGGCCGCGCCGCCCTCTTGGGCGGCGCGGCCTCCGTCTGCTCACTGCGCCGGGCTCAGCCGACGGCGCAGCTGCACCGCCCACACGACCACGGCGGCGAGGGTGATCGAGACGACCGCGGTGGCCATCCCGGCCCGGATGCCGACGGACAGGGTGATGGTGCTCGCCACCAGCGCGCCGAGCGGGACGCCCAGGCCCGAGGACAGCATCCGGCGGGTGGTGTTGACCCGGCCCTGGAGCTCGGACGGCGTGACCTCCTGGGAGTACGTCATGGTGTTCACCAGGACGACGAGGTAGGCCGTGCCCCACACCGCGAGCGCCACCAGAGCGATCCGCCAGTCGGTGGTGAGGACGACGACGAGGCCGAGCAGCGCCCCGACCGGCAGCACCCACAGCAGCAGCGGGAAGGCGTCGAAGCGGCGCCGCAGCCGGGGCAGCAGCATGGACCCGCCGATGCCGCCGGCGCTCCACGCCATGTAGAGCAGGCCGATGCGCCCGTCCGAGCCGTGGATGCCCAGCACCCGGTCGGCGAAGACCACCAGCTGGCCGACGATGGCACCGCCGGAGAACGACTGGAGGGTGCCGACCACCGTCATGGCCCGCAGCGTGGGGTGGCCGGCGAGGAAGCGCAGGCCCTCGCTGATCGACTCCTTGAAGCCCGGCCGCGTGCCCGCGGGTGCGATCCGGGCCGCGACACTGGTGACGGCCCGGATGAAGAGCGCCGAGACGGCGAAGCTCAGGGCGTCCAGGGCGAGCGTGCCGGCCGGGCGGAACAGCGCGATGAGCCCGCCCGCCACCGCGTTGCCGGCGATGCGGACGACCGTCTCCGCGCCGTAGATCGCGCTGTTGGCCTGGGTCAGGCTCTCCTTCCCGACGATGTCGGGCACGAAGCCGTACACCCCCGCGTCGAAGAACAGGGCGAGGCTCGACGACAGGAAGGCCACCGCGACGACGTGGCCCGCCGTCAGCCAGCCCATCGCCCAGGCCAGCGGGACGGAGCCGATGCAGAGGGCGTTGAGGACGTCGGTGACGATCATCAGGGTGCGGCGGTCCACCCGGTCCGAGACCGCCCCCGCGATCAGGCCGAAGGCCAGGTAGGGCAGGGTCGCGGAGGCCGCGACCAGCGAGACCAGCAGGGGCGAGCCGCTCTCCTGGAAGACCAGGACGGGCAGCGCGACGGTGGTGATGGCGGACCCGAGGCCGGACACCGCGCGGGAGAGCCAGAAGTTCCGGAACCCCGCGACTTGGCGGAGCGGGACGGTCAGCGTGGTCGACATGTCGTTGGTGGATTCCTTATCCGGGCGGGCGTACGGAGGGCAGGGGGACGGAGAGGCAGGGGGACGGAGGGGCGGGCGAGGGTGCGGGCGCCGGCGGGCCGGTCAGGAGGGCTGCCGGTCGCGGAGGTCCAGGACGGCCGGCAGCGGGCCGGGGTGCAGCACGTGCAGGCTCCGGCCGGCCCTGGTCAGTGCCACGTAGAGGTCGCTGAGTCCGCGCGGGGAGCCGTCCAGCATCCCCTGGGGATCGGCCACCACGACCGAGTCGAACTCCAGCCCCTTGGCCTGCCGGACGCTCAGGACGGCGACGTCCTTCTGCAGGTCGGGGTCCGTGCCCCAGGAGGCGCCGGGGACCGCCGCGGCGACGGCCGTGGCGAGCCGTTCCAGCTCGCCCGTGGGCACGATCACGGCGACCCGCGCACCCGCGCTGCCGCGGGCCGCCCCGGCCGCCACCTCGGCCAGCCGGGCCGGGAACTCCTCGGGGGTGGTGCGCTCGTACCGGGGCGGCTCGGCGCCGTCGCGGACCGCGTGCGCCGGGGTGAGGTCCGGGGCGATCGCCGCCAGCACCCGGTGCGAGGCCGCCATGATCTCCACGGGCGTACGGTAGTTGACGGTCAGTTCGGTCATCCGCCAGCGGGTGCCGAAGACCGGTTCGAGGACCTGCTGCCAGGAGACCGAGTCGGCGGCCTCGCTGCGCTGCGCCACGTCCCCGACGATGGTGAACGAGCGGGTGGGGCAGCGGCGCACCAGCAGGCGCCAGGTCATCGGCGACACGTCCTGCGCCTCGTCGACGATGACGTGGCCGAAGACCCAGGAGCGGTCGGACGCCGCCCGTTCCGCGATGGTGCGCGAATCGGCCTCCGTGTGCCAGGCGGCCAGCTGTTCGGCGCTGAGCAGGTCGGAGACGTGCAGCCGCTCGGAGTCCTCCGCCGAGCCGTCCCGGTCGCGGGAGCCGCGCGCGATGTCCAGGACGCCCTGGGCGTAGTCGTTCTGCTCCTCCCGCCGGGCGGCCTCCCGCGCGGTCTCGGCCCGGTCGTCGTGGCCGAGCAGTTCGGCCGCCTCGTCGAGGAGCGGGACGTCGGCGGGGGTCCAGGGGGCCGCCGGAGCGCGCCGCAGCAGGGCCCGTTCGGCGTCGCCGAGTTGGGGCGCCGCCTCGGCGAGGAGGCCGGGGTCGGCGAACAGCTCGGTGAGCAGCTGCTCCGGGGTGAGCAGCGGCCAGAGCGAGTCCAGCAGCTTGCGGGCCACCGGGTCGCGGGGCAGCGCGTCCAGCCAGTGGGCCTTCCGCTCGGCGAACTCGACCGGCTCCTGCGCCTTGAGGTCGTACGCGGCGACGCCCTCGCCGAAGACGCTCGCGAGGTCCTCCTGGATGGACCGGTCGAGTTCCGAGACGTCGAGCTGACCGGCCAGGACGTCCTCGAAACCGGCCTCGATCTCGCCGATCACCCGGGCCAGCCGGTCGGCCAGTTCGTCGAACAGGGCCTCGCGGAACGCGGGCCTGGCGAGGTTGTGCTGGACGCCGTCCCCGATCGCACCGGCTGCGGCCTCGGCCAGGAACTCGGGGGTCAGCCGGATGAACTCGCCGCCGACCACCACCTCGACCGGCTCGGTGACGGCCGCCTGACGGGCCCGTACGGCCGCCGCCAGGACGTCGGCCATGGCCAGCCGCCCCTTGACCTCGGCGGCGCCCGGCGGCTCCTCGCCGACGGCCGAGAGCCCCGGGTACAGCCCGCCGACGGAGGACAGCAGCACGCTGGTCTCGCCGAGGCCGGGCAGGACCTGGCCGACGTAGTCGAGGAAGACCGGGTTCGGACCGACCACCAGGACTCCGGTGCGCTCCAGGCGCTGGTGGGTGTAGAGCAGGTAGGCGGCGCGGTGCAGGGCGACGACGGTCTTCCCGGTGCCCGGGCTGCCCTGGACGACCAGGACGCCCGCGTGCGGCGCGCGGATGATGCGGTCCTGCTCGGCCTGGAGGGTCGCGACGGCGTCCTTCATCCGGCCGGTCTTGCTCTGCCGCAGGGCGGCCAGCAGCGCGGCCTCGCCGGAGAGTTGCAGGGTGTCGTCGGGAACGGTGGCGAGGTCGTCGAACGCCTCGTCGTCCACCCGCAGGACCCGGCGGTTGCGGGTCAGCAGGTGGCGGCGCAGCCGGACCCCCTGGGGGGCGGCGGCGGTGGCGGTGTAGAACGGCCGGGCGGCGGGGGCGCGCCAGTCGATGAGCAGCGGGTCGTCGTCCGGACCGATGCCCGGGACGCCGATCCGGCCGATGTAGAGCCGGTCACCGGCCGCCCGGTCGAGCCGGCCGAAGCACAGGCCGTGCTCGGCGGCCTCCAGGGCGGCCAGCCGCCGGCCGAGCCGCGCCGCCGTGGCCCCGCGCTCCACCCGCGCCTGTGCGGTGCCGGTGGACTCGTGCAGTACGTCGCGCAGTTCCCGGCCGGTCTCCTCGCGCAGGACGTCCATCTGACGGTAGAGCAGGTCGAGCTGGTTCTGCTCACGGTGGAGCTCGGCCGGCTCGGCCGGGTGCTCCGGTGGGGAAGACGTCATAGCGGCTCCATGGCGAAGGCCGGCGTGCCCGGTGGCGCGCCGGTGACGGGGGCGGAAAACGACGAACACCCTCCCGGCCGGTGGCCTGGAGGGTGTCGGGGTCGACGATCGTGGGTCCCGGAGGCCGGGAATCGCGTCGTCGGGCTGCTGTGCTGTGTCCTGCGGTCCGCCGCGGTGCACCCGTCGAGCCGGGGAGCGAGCGGGAGAGGCGGGGTGGCGGAGCCACCGTGCAGCGCCTCGGGAAGCCGGTTCGGAGATCACGAACCTGCGGGCAGTATAGCAGACTTGTTCGGGGCGGCTTCCCCGGGCCGGACGCGGGAAGCCGGCCCGGCCGACCTCCCGCGCGCCGCCGGCGGGTGTCAGTCGTGCAGGAAGCCCTCCAGGGACGCCGCCAGGGCCACCGGGGTCTCGTACATCGGGTAGTGGCCGCTGCCGCCGAGCTCCTCCAGCTCCGCGTTGGGGTAGTGGGTGAGCCAGGTCGCGCGCATGACGTCGGCGGTCAGGGCGAGGTCGTGCGCGCCGACGATCACCTTGACCGGCACCGGGTTGCCGCTGATCCGGCGCTCCAGGTCGGCGGTGGTCCAGTCGCGGACGTAGCCGCCGAAGGCCTCGGGCGTGGACAGGTGCAGGGACTGGTCGACCATCCGGTCCAGCCAGACCCGGCCGGCCCGCTGCCCGGTGACCAGGTCGAGGATCGCGAGGCGCTTCTCCCGGTCCCCGGCGGCGCCGTGGAACAGCGCCTCGCCGGCCTCGTCCAGCGGGTAGGCCCCGGCGGGCACCGGGGCCAGGCCGACCAGCTTGCGCACCCGCAGCGGCGCCTCGGCGAGCACCTGCTGCGCCGCCTTGCCGCCCATCGAGTGGCCGACCACCGAGAAGCGGTCCCAGCCGAGCTGGTCGGCCAGGGCGAGCGCGTCGGAGGCGATCTCGGCGAGGGTGTAGTCGCCGGTCACGTCCTTGCGCTCGCCGTAGCCGCGGTAGTCGAGGAAGGCGTAGCCGAAGGCGCCGCCGTCGAGGTAGTCGAGGAACGGGCCCCAGCCCGCGCTGGTGCCGAACCAGTCGTGCAGGACCAGGACGTGGTGGTCGCCGGTGCCGGTCGTGCGGTGAGGGATCGTCATGCCATGGGTCGTTCCCCTCGGCCCGCCCGCCCGAACGGCCGGTTCGCGGGGCGTCCGGTCCGCTCGCCCGCTACTCGGAGAGGTGGGCCTTGTACTGGGCGGCCGTGAGCAGCTCGGTCGGCGCCGCGGACCCGTCCAGGGTGAGTTCCATGATCCAGCCGTCACCGTACGGGTCGCTGTTGATCAGCTCGGGATCGCTCTCCAGCTCCTCGTTGAACGTGGCGACCGTCCCGGGGATCGGTGCGAACAGGTCGCTCACCGACTTGACCGACTCGACCGTGCCGAACGC
Organism: Kitasatospora sp. NPDC096140; assembly: GCF_040303045.1. Taxonomy (NCBI): domain Bacteria; kingdom Bacillati; phylum Actinomycetota; class Actinomycetes; order Kitasatosporales; family Streptomycetaceae; genus Kitasatospora; species Kitasatospora sp. NPDC096140. The sequence continues at coordinate 42,467 of NZ_JBEOUW010000011.1, read as the reverse complement.
GTCGCCCTTCGTGAACTTCTGCCCTTTCTTGGGGAGTTCGACGAAGACGATGTCACCGAGCTGCTTCTGCGCGTAGTCGGTGATGCCGATGCGGGCCTTGCCCTTCGTCGAGAGGTCCACCCACTCGTGATCCTCGGTGTACTTGAGGTTGTTCGGGATTGCGGACATCGCGGCCTCCGTGGGATCGGCGTTCGACTGACGAATCGTCAGTTCCGGTGTTTCAGCCTGCTACAGCCCGACGTCCGCCGCCGTGACGGTCACCCGAAAGAGTGAGAATCGGGCGTTGCGCCGCGCCGACCCGGCCGGACACCCGTTCTGCCCGATCGGACCTCCCTGCACGGCGAAGTGAGTCGGCGTCAGTCCAGGACCAGGCGGTCGCCGACCCGGAGCCGGCCCGGGGCGGCGACCTCGGCGAGGGCGTCGAGGCGGCCGTCGTGGGCGTGCACGACGGCCTTGAGGATCTCGGGCGCGTGCGGCAGCCCCGGCTGCGGGGCGCCGGTCATCGCGCAGCGCTCGCTGGAGGTGACGAAGGCGAGCCGGGCGCTGCCCGGGGCCTCGGCGCGGGCCCGGCGGCCGAACCAGGCGTCCTCGACGAACGGCGGGGTGCCGGGCGGGGTGCGCAGCACGATGTTGGGCCGGAAGCGGCGCTCGTCGACGACCGCGAAGGGGACGGCCTCGCGGACCCAGTCCAGGGTGGCGGTGGTGAGCAGGCTGACCGGCAGCCGGTCGAAGTGCGGGACGGCGTCCTCGCGGGCGAGTTCGACGTCCGCGCGCTGGAGGTAGGCCCGCAGGAAGGCGGTCGGCCGGTCGACCGGGCGGCCGAGCGGGTCGAAGAGCTCGGGGCCGTCGATCCGGTGACCGAGGCGGGAGGAGAGGCGCAGCAGGCCGTCCATCCGGCGGAAGCGGCGGGTGTTCTTGCCGGAGCCGAGCTTCCCGGTCGCGTCGCGGACGGCGTAGAGGCGGTCGCCGGCCAGGCCGCGCCGGTCCACCTCGACGGAGTCGAGCCGCTCGCCGCCGGTGGATTTCACGGGGTAGCGCCAGAGTCGCTCGATCACTCCGATGATCTCAGCCATGGGCGGACAGCGTACTGCCGCCACCGGGGGATGGTCTAGACCAAGTGGCGTACGGGCGGCGGCGATCGGCGCGGTTCAGCCCAGCCGGGCCACCGCCCGTACCGGGGCGCCGTCGGCCGCGACCAGCCGCAGCGGGAACAGCGAGACGGTCACCGGGCGGCCGGCCTCCTGCGCCTCCAGCAGCGCCCGCAGGTCGGTCAGGTTCTCGGCGATCACTCCGCCGCCGGGCGCCCCCAGCAGCACCCGGTGCGCGGCGAGCGACGGTTCGTCGGCGGCGTCCGGGTCGTGCTCGTCGGTGAGGTCGGCCAGCAGCGCGGCCACCGCGGGGTCACCCGGCCCCGGGTCGGGCGTCGGGTCCACGCTGAGCGCGTCCACCCCGACCGTGCGCACCCCGGCGGCCACGATGGCCTCCGCGGCGGCCGGCGTCAGGCTCGGGTGGGCGAGGTAGGCGTCGGTGCCCCAGTGCCGGGCCCAGCCGGTGGCCAGCAGCAGGACGGTGCCCTCGCCGGAGTCCGCGGCCCGTTCCAGCGCGGGGGCGAGCAACTCGGGGGTGACGGCCGCCCGGGGCTCCAGCCCGCGCAGGTCGGCGAGCACGGCCGGGCCGGTGAACCGCTCCAGCGGCAGCCCGTCCAGGGTCGGCCAGGTGACGTCCACGTGGTACGGCGCGTCCACGTGCGTCCCGGACTGCGAGCCGAGGTGCAGGGCCAGCACGTTCACCCCGGCGGTGGCGGTGGTGAGCGCGGGCGTCAGCACGACGGCCGGGTCGCCGGGGTAGACCGGCATCGCGGTGGTCACCTGATGGGTGAGGTCGACGAGGGTCGCTGCCATGGCCCCCATCCTTCCAGGGGCGACCGCGGATGCGGCCGGACCGGGGGAAGCCGGATAGAAATGCCCCATGGGAAATGCGAAGCGTCAACCGTGGGTGGTAGGGGTCTCGGGCGCGTCGGGGACGCCGTACGCGGCCTCGGTGATCCGGGGACTGCTGGCCGCGGGGGAGGCGGTGGACCTGATCGTCAGCCGGGCCGCCCGGCTGACCATCCTGGACGAGACCGGCATCTCCTTCCGGGACGCCCACTGGCGCGCCGACCTGGCCGCCTGGCTGGGCGTCGAGGGCCCCGAGGACGGCCTGGGCGACGTCCGCTACTGGCCCGCCGGGGACTTCGCGGCCGGCCCGTCCAGCGGCTCGTACCCCGCCAAGGGCATGCTGGTGGTGCCCGCGACCACCGGTGCGGTGGCCGGGATCGCCCTGGGGCTGAGCAAGGACCTGCTGCAGCGGGTCGCCAGCGTCACCCTCAAGGAGCGCCGGCCGCTCGTCGTGTGCGTCCGCGAGACGCCACTCAACGGGGTGACGTTGAAGCACTTGGTGGAACTCGACGCGCAGGGCGCGGTCGTCCTGCCCGCTTCGCCCGGTTTCTACGCTGGCGGCTCCACCGTGCGCGAACTCGTGGATTTCGTCGCCGGACGGGTGCTCGACGCCGTCGGCGTACCGCATTCCCTGTACCTGCGCTGGGAAGGGGAGTTGGGGGCGGCGGCCCGCCGGACCGGCGGCGGGGACGGCGCTCCGGCTGAGGGGGAGTAAGGAGACCGAGGGCGGGAGAGTATGTTCTCTGCGATATCCGGGTCGGTCGGCGCACAGCGCCTTTGAATCCGGATAATGATCTGTGGGTCTGGAGAGGTTCGGAAGGACGCGGACGGTATATGGACACGGTGGACAGACAGCTCATCCAGGCGCTCCGGGAGAACGGCCGTGCGTCCTACGCCGAGCTGGGCCGGCTGGTCGGACTCTCCGGCCCGAGCGTCACGGACCGCATCAACCGCTTGGAGCAGGCCGGGGTCATCACCGGCTACCGGGCGACGGTCAACCCGGCATCGCTCGGCTTCGGCGTCACGGCCCTGATCGGCCTGCAGCTCACGGACGCCGCGGACCACGAGGACGTGGCGTTCCGGCTGAAGGACCTCAACGAGGTCGAGGACTGCTGGTTCATCGCCGGTGACGACTCCTACATGCTCAAGGTCCGGGTGGCCGACGTGGCGGGCCTGGAGTCGGTGGTGAAGCGGATCTCGGGCACAAAAGGCGTGGCCCGGACCCGCACCACGGTCGTACTCTCCACGAAGTGGGAGAACCGGGTGAGTGAACTTCCTCCTGTAGGAGAGTGACGCATGGCACTGGTCGGACTGGAGGAGCTGCGCGCGGCTCGGCAGCGGATCGCGGGGGTCGCCGTGCGCACCCCGCTGGTTCCCGCCCCCTGGGCGGCCGAGGGGGAGCGGCAGCTCTGGCTGAAGCCCGAGAACCTCCAGCCGACCGGTGCGTTCAAGACCCGCGGCGCCTACAACCGGCTGGCCGCGCTCACCGCGGACGAGCGGGCCCGCGGCGTGGTCGCCCAGTCCAGCGGCAACCACGCGCAGGCGGTGGCGTACGCGGCCGGGCTGCTCGGCATCAAGGCCGTGATCGTGATGCCGGACACCTCGCCGGCGGTGAAGGTGGACGCCACCCGGGCCTTCGGCGCCGAGGTGGTCCTGGTGTCGCCCGAGGACCGGGACACCCTGCCCGGCGAGCTCGCCGAGAAGCACGGCTACGTCTGGGTCCCCCCGTACGACGACCCGTTCATCATCGCGGGCCAGGGCACCGTCGGCCTGGAGATCGCCGAGGACGCCCCGGCCGGGCTGGACACCGTCCTGGTGCCGGTCAGCGGCGGCGGCCTGATCGGCGGCACGGCGGCCGCGCTCAAGCTCACCCGCCCGGGCATCCGGGTGATCGGGGTGGAGCCCGAGCTGGCGGCGGACGCCCAGGCCAGCCTGCGGGCCGGCCGACGGCTCTCCTGGCCGGTCGCCGACACCTACCGCACCATCGCGGACGGCCTGCGCACGCCGTCCGTCGGCGTGCTGCCGTACGAGCACATCACCGCCTACGTGGACGACATCGTCACCGTCACCGAGGACGAGATCCGCGCCACCGTCGCCCTGCTGGCCCGGCGCGGCCGGCTGGTCGCCGAGCCCTCCGGGGCGGTCGCCCCGGCCGCGTACTTCCACCGCGCCGCCGAGACCGGCGGCCAGTTGGTGGCGGCCGTGGTCAGCGGCGGGAACATCGAACCCGCACTGCTCGCGGAGCTGCTCTCGGCATAGGCGTAACCTCGTTCCGGCAAGGAATCGAAGTCGGAGGAGGCGGGGCACCGCATGGACGCAGGGCTCAAGCGCGAGCTGGAGGCGAAGGTCTACGCGGGTGAGCGGCTGACCCGCGAGGACGGGATCGCGCTCTACGAGAGCGACGACCTGGCCTGGCTGGGTGGGCTGGCCCACCACGTGCGGACGCGGAAGAACGGCGACGTCGTCCACTTCAACGTCAACCGCCACCTCAACATGACCAACGTGTGCAGCGCGTCCTGCGCGTACTGTTCGTTCCAGCGCAAGCCGGGCGAGAAGGACGCCTACACGATGCGCATCGAGGAGGCCGTCCGCCTCGCCAAGGCGATGGAGGTCGACTCCCTCACCGAGCTGCACATCGTCAACGGCCTCCACCCGACCCTGCCGTGGCGCTACTACCCGCGCTCGCTGCGGGAGCTGAAGGCGGCCCTGCCGAACGTCTCGCTGAAGGCCTTCACCGCCACCGAGATCCACTGGTTCGAGAAGATCAGCGGCCTGTCCGCCGACGAGATCCTGGACGAGCTGATCGACGCCGGCCTGGAGTCGCTGACCGGCGGCGGCGCGGAGATCTTCGACTGGGAGGTCCGGCAGCACATCGTCGACCACGACACCCACTGGGAGGACTGGTCGCGGATCCACCGCCTCGCGCACTCCAAGGGCCTCAAGACGCCGGCCACCATGCTGTACGGCCACATCGAGGAGCCCCGCCACCGGGTCGACCACGTGCTGCGGCTGCGCGAGCTGCAGGACGAGACCGGCGGCTTCCAGGTCTTCATCCCGCTGCGCTACCAGCACGACTTCCACGACTCCAAGGACGGCGTCGTGCGCAACAGGCTGATGGCCCGCACCGAGATGGCCACCGGCGCCGAGGCGCTGAAGACCTTCGCCGTCTCCCGGCTGCTCTTCGACAACGTCCCGCACGTCAAGGTCTTCTGGGTGATGCACGGCGTCACCACCGCGCAGCTGGCGCTCAGCCACGGCGCGGACGACATGGACGGCTCGGTGGTCGAGTACAAGATCACCCACGACGCGGACAACTTCGGCACCCCGAACAAGCTCGGCCGTGACGACCTGCTGGGCCTGATCCGCGACGCCGGCTTCCGCCCGGTCGAGCGCAACACCCGCTACGAGATCATCCGCGAGTACGAGGGCCCGGACCCGATGCGCCGTGAGTCGCCGCAGGCGATGCGTCTCTGACGCACCCTCCGACCTGCGCACTTCCCCGCCGCCCGGGCCGCACTCCGGCCCGGGCGGCGGTGCCTTCACGGCCTCCGCACGCGACCCGGGTTTACCAACCGGTATGCCGTTTGGCAGGATCGACGACATGTCCGGTTCTCATCGCGCCACCGAGTACCCGCCGTACGAGCCGATGCAGGAGCCGGTGTACGGGGTGCCGCAGCAGTCGCAGGAGGCGCCGTACGGCACGTACGAGCCGTACCCGCAGCCGGTCGGGCAGGTGTACCCGGAGCCCGCCGGGCAGGACTACGGCCAGGGCGTGTACCAGCCGTACGGGACGTCCTACGAGCAGTCGTATGAGACGTCCTACGAGCAGCCTTACGAGCAGTCCTACGAGCCCGGGTACGAGCAGTCCGGCGAGCACGTCCACGAGCAGCCGTACGACTCGTCCTACGAGCAGACCGCTGACGGGTACTCCGAGGCGTACGCGCAGCCGTTCGGGCCGTACGAGCCGGTGCAGGAGCCGGCCGTCCAGGAGTCGGCCGCCGTGCCCCTCGCGCCCCTGGCGCCCGTGGTGCCCGCCGCCACGCCCGTCGCGGGCGGTCGGGCGGCGGCCCGGGGCCGACGGCGCAAGGCGAAGCAGAAGAAACGTCACGGCAAGGCCGTGATGGCCGGCACCGCCCTGCTGGTGGCGGCCGCCGCCGGCTGGTACACCGTCGGCCAGGAGGGCGCCAAGCCCGGCCTCGCCGCGGCCGACGGCCCCGGCCCCGACGGCGTCAGCAAGCCCGACCAGCCCGCCCCGGCCCCCGCGGCCGTCCAGGCCGCCTCCGACCGGCAGGCAGCGCCCCAGGCCGCCGCCCGCGGCGAGGCCCGCCCGGACGCCTCGGTGGCCGCGATACCCGGCCTCGGTGCCAGCTTCACCGCGAAGATCCCCGCCGAGACCAACCAGGTCGTGGTCGCCTCCGGCGCGGACAAGAACACCGACAAGAACACCGTCGTCCTGTGGACCCGCACCCCCGAGGGGCGCTGGCTGGCCGGCGAGACCTGGCAGGGCCACAACGGCAAGAACGGCTGGACCACCGACCACAACGAGGGCGACCTGCGCAGCCCGATCGGCGTCTTCGGCCTCAGCGACGCGGGCGGCCGCCTGGCCGACCCGGGCAGCAAGCTCCCGTACGACAAGGACCCGAGCTTCGTGGTCTCCGGCACGGGCTTCTTCGGCGACCAGCTGGCCGGATCCTTCGACTACGTGGTCGCGATCAACTACAACCGCGTCGCCGGAAACTCCCCGCTCGACGCGCGCCGCCCGATGGGCGCCAAGAAGGGCGGCGGCATCTGGCTCCACGTGGACCACGACGGCCCCACCCACGGCTGCGTGTCGATCCCCGAGGACAAGATGGCCCAGCTGATCCGTACCCTGGATCCGGCCGCCCACCCGGTCATCGTGATGGGCGACACCGCCACCCTGGCCACCTGACCCCCCGCCGTCCGCGCCCGGACGCGGGGACCGGACCCGGTCCCCCCAACGGTCCTTGTCGATCCCCTACAGATCATGAGCGCGGATCCTGTCGCCGGTCGTGCCCCGCTGACCAGCGGGTAACCCGGTTCCATGGCAGCATGAGCGGTTCGCGCATTGTGGCACTCGGGCACTACCAGCCCCCCAAGGTCCTCACCAACGACGACCTGAAGGCGCTGGTCGACACCGACGACGAGTGGATCCGCAGCCGGGTGGGCATCCGCACCCGGCACATCGCCGAAGGCGAGAGCCTGGTCGACCTCGCCGCCGAGGCCGCGCAGAAGGCGCTCGCCAACAGCGGTCGGACGGCGGCGGAGATCGACCTCGTGGTGGTCGCCACCTGTACCGCGATCGAGCGCAGCCCCCACACCGCGGCCGCCGTGGCCGCCCGGCTCGGGGTGCGCTCGCCCGCCGCGTACGACATCAACACGGTCTGCTCCGGCTTCTCGTACGCCCTGGCCACCGCGGACCACGCGATCCGGGCCGGCGCGGCCCGCCGTGCGCTGGTGATCGGCGCCGAGCGGATGAGCGACACGCTCGACTGGACCGACCGCTCCACCTGCGTGATCTTCGGCGACGGCGCGGGCGCCGCGGTGGTCGAGGCCCAGGAGGAGGGCGCCGTGCCCGGTATCGGGCCGGTGGTCTGGGGCACCGAGCCGGAGAAGGGCGACGCCGTGGTGATCACCGGCTGGGACCCGGTGATCAGCCAGCAGGGCCAGTCGGTGTTCCGCTGGGCCACCACCCAGCTCGCCCCGCTCGCCCGGCAGGCCTGCGAGCGCGCCGGGATCGACCCGGCCGAGCTGAAGGGCTTCGTCCCGCACCAGGCCAACCTGCGGATCATCGACGCCATCGCCGGCAAGCTGGGCCTCGCCGACGCGGTGGTGGCCCGGGACGTGGTCGACTCCGGGAACACCTCGGCGGCCTCCATCCCGCTGGCCTTCTCCAAGCTGGTCGAGCGCGGCGAGCTCTCGCCCGGCGACCCGGTCCTGCTCTTCGGCTTCGGCGGCGGCCTGGCGTACGCCGGACAGGTCGTGCGCTGCCCCTGAGACCCCTCTCAAGCCTCCGCAGGCCCGGGTCCCGAAGACGGGGCCCCGGCCACGGCCGGAAGGCTCCGCGAACGACGAATGCCGGTGGGCGGGCACCCTCGTACGGGTGCCCGCCCACCGGCATGTCTGGCGCGCGGTGCGGTACGTCGGCGGACCTCCCCCGAGGACACGGCCGCCGTCCGTCGTTCCCCGGACAGGAGGCCGGGGCTGCGCGCGGAGCGGATGGTGGGTGTGGGGATCGGTCTACTTGGGCGGCTTCTTGCCGGTGACGCCCAGGTACACCAGGGGAGCGAGGTTGGGCTTGAGGTCCTTGACCTTGACGCCCCAGGAAGTGAAGGCCTTCTGGTGCTCGGCCGCCGAAGCGAGCAGCGAGACCAGGGCCCCGGCCACGGCGTTCGGGTCGAGCGACTTGTCGGCCTGACCCTTCGCCTGGAGTTCCTTGACGGCTTCCGCGAGCGGCTTGGCGACCGCGTTGAGGACCGTCATGCGGATCTTGAAGAACCGCTTGTCCCCTTCGGCGGCACCGAGCGTGACCACTCGGAGAATGGCGTCGTTCTTGCGCCAGAAGGCGAGGAATCCGTCGACCAGTTCTTCCGAAGTGGTCGGTCCGGACTTCCCTGCCCAGGACTTTCCGGCCACCAGCTCTTTGAGGGTGTCGGCGTCCTTGGCCATTTCCTCGGCGATTTCGAGGACTGCGCCCTCGACATCCGGGAAGTACTGGTAGAAGGTCGCGGGGGAGGTACCCGCCATACGGGCGACGTCGATGACCTTGACGTCCCGATAGGGCGACGTGCTGAGCATCTCGCGGAGGCAGTCGAGCAGCTTCTGCCGCGTCTCCTGTCCGCGTCGCCCGGCGACGCGACCGTCGACGGTGCGAACTTGTCCTGTCATGCCGTCAGCTTACCGTGGCACGATCTTGGCGCGATTCGGTGATGCGACTATTACTCCGCACGGGGGGCGCTATAGCGGCATGAACCACTTCGGACGGATATTCACCGGGCTCCGAAGCCCCTGTTGAAGCCCCCCCGTGTGCCTTTGATCTCACAGCGTGACGGCGAGTCCGCTGAGGGGTGGTCGGGTGACGGAGCGTGACGACTCGGGGTGGGTCCTGAATCGTTCCGAAGTGGACGGTCCGGGGCGCCGAGCGCAAGCCGCAGCCGGAGCGGGCGTCAGAATCCGGCCGTTCCGTTCCCGTCGGCCCGGGGGCGCTCGACGGTGCTCTCCGGGCGGGGGAGGTTGGAGATGCGCCGGGCGGCGTTGGAGAATCGGGTCCGGCACCACGCGGCGGGTGCGGAAACGGGGAGGTGGCAGCGGAGTGGACCAGCTGACGGCGCACGATCCGAGGCGGATCGGGCCCTTCGAGGTGCTGGGGCGGCTCGGCGCGGGTGGGATGGGGCTGGTCTACCTGGCGCGGTCCGCGTCCGGGCGACGGGTGGCCATCAAGACCGTCCGGGGGGAGCTGGCCGAGGACGAGCTGTTCCGGGTCCGCTTCGCGCGGGAGATCGCGGCCGCCAAGACGGTCGGCGGCTTCTACACGGCGGCCGTGGTGGACGCCGACGCGGACGCGCGGGTGCCCTGGCTGGCCACCGCGTACATCCCGGCGCCCTCGCTGGAGGACCTGGTCGAGGAGTGCGGCCCGCTGCCGGTGGAGGCCACCCGATGGCTGGTCGCCGGGATCGCGGAGGCCCTGCAGTCCATCCACGCGGCCGGGCTGATCCACCGCGACCTCAAGCCCTCCAACGTCCTGGTGGTCGAGGACGGCCCGAAGGTGATCGACTTCGGCATCGCGGCCGGGGTCTCCAGCACCCGGCTCACCATGACCAACGTCGCCGTCGGCACCCCCGCCTACATGTCCCCCGAGCAGGCCCGGGACAGCCGGACCGTCCGGGGTGCCAGCGACGTCTTCTCGCTCGGCTCGCTGATGGTCTTCTGCGCCACCGGGCACCCGCCGTACCGCGGCTCCAACCCGGTCGAGACGGTGTTCCAGCTGCTGCGCGAGGAGCCGGACCTGACCGGCATGCCGCCCGAGCTGATGGACCTGGTGCGCGCCTGCATGCAGCAGGCCGCCGAGCACCGGCCCACCCCGGCACAGATCCAGGCCGAGCTGGCCCCGCACCTCTTCTCCCGGGACGACGCCTCCGGAGAGGCCGGGGACTGGCTGCCGGCCAACGCGCTGGAGCTGATCGAGCGCAAGCGCGGCCGACGCCCGGCCCCGCCGGCCCGCGCGCCCCAGGGCCCGGCGGAGCCGCCGCAGCCGCCCCCGCCGCCGCACCCCCAGGTCCCGCCGCAGCCCCACGGGCCGGCCGACCCGCGCACCAACCCGGGCCGGCACGCCCAGCCGCCGGCCGGGCCGGTGCACGCCTCGCCGCGGCCGGGCCAGGCCTCCGACGCCGAGATCCCGACCGCGAAGATCGCCTCCCCGAACCGGCACCGCGCGCCGGCCGGCGCCGTCGAGGTGCAGCTCTCCGGCGCCTCGGTGCGGATAGGCCCGGGGCCGCGGGCCGAGCACGAGCAGCCCGGCCCGAACACCGCCCCGGCCGCGACCGACTGGGTCCGCCGGGCGGTCCCCACCCCGCCGCCCCCGCCGGCTCCGGCCGCCCGCTGGCGCCCCTGGCGGTTCCGGATGTCCAACGACGTCTGGGGCACCCCGGTGGTCGCCGACGGCACGCTCTTCGTCTCCAGCTTCGAGGTGCACGCGCTGGACATCGGCTCCGGCGAGCGCCGCTACAAGACCCGGGACGTCGCCTGGGCGCTCGCGGTGGACGCCGGCCGGGTGCACGCCGCGGACGGCCCGCACCTGTACACCGTGGACGCCGCGGACGGCACCGAGCGCTGGCGCACCTCGCTGGACGGCTGGGTCTACTCGCTCTCGGCCGCCGACGGCGTGCTCTGCTGCGGCATCAGGGGCGGCGGCGTTCAGCTGCGCTCGGCGGCCAACGGCGCCGAGCTGTGGCGCGCCGACGACGCCCAGCAGGACTACGAGAACCCGCAGTCCGGCCCGGTCCTGGTGGGCGGCGCCGCCTACTACTACGGCGCCGGGCGGCTGCGCTGCATCGACCCGCGCGGCGCCGGCCTGCGCTGGTCCTTCCCGGTCGGCGAGGACGTGCCCTCGCACCCGGTCGAGCGCGGGGGCGTGCTGTACGTCACCGCCGGCACCCGGGTGTACGCGCTGGACGCGGCGAGCGGGGCCGAGCGCTGGCGCTTCGAGGCGCCGGTGGTGCTGTTCACCCCGCCCGCGCTGGACGCCGACGCCGTCTACGTCGCCGACTACCTGGGCACGGTCTACGCGCTGGACGCGGCCACCGGCCTGGACCGCTGGCGCGGGGTCACCGGCAGCCGTCAGGGCGGCGAGCCCGTGGTGGTCAGCGACGGCATGGTGCTGGTCGGCAGCGGCGAGGTGCTGTACGCCTTCGAGGCGGCGACCGGGCGGGAGCGCTGGCGCTACACCGCGCGCGGCGAGATCGTCGGCTCCCCGGCGGTGGCCGACGGCCTGGTGCACCTGGGCAGCCGGGACCACTCGCTGCACACCCTGGACCTGGCGAGCGGTCAGCTGCGCTGGGAGCTCGGCACCAAGGGCGAGCTCACCGGTTCGCCGGTGGCCGTCGGCGGGCGGGTCTTCGTCGGCTCCAAGGACCGCTGCGTGTACGCGCTGGACGCCTTCTACGGCACGGCGGTGCCCGCCCGCTGAGGCGGCGCACACGTGCTGGTGGCGGCGGAGCGCCTGCCCCGCCGCCACCGGCACGCCTGTTCGGGGCAGCTCGGCCCCGGGCCCGTCAGGCCCTGCGGGCCTCCGGGTGGCGGCTGCACCAGCCGTCCCACGCGGAGGCGACCATCTCCTCCACGCCGTGGCGCGCGCTCCAGCCCAGCTCGCGGTGGATCAGGTCGGCGGAAGCCACCACCCGGGCGGGGTCGCCGGGGCGGCGCGGGGTCACCTCGGGGGTGGTGTCGTAGCCGGTGACCTTGCCGATCACCGCCAGCATCTCCTGGACGCTGACGCCCTCGCCGCGGCCGATGTTGAGCACCAGCGCGGTGGCCCCGGCCGGGTCCGCGGCCAGCCGCTTCGCGGCCGCCACGTGGGCCGAGGCGATGTCGGCGACGTGGATGAAGTCGCGCACGCAGGTGCCGTCCGGCGTCGGGTAGTCGGCGCCGAAGACCCGCGGGGCCTCGCCGGCGGTGAGCCGCTCGAAGACCATCGGGATCAGGTTGAACACCCCGGCGTCGGAGAGCTCGGGGGAGGCGGCGCCGGCCACGTTGAAGTAGCGCAGGGCCACGGTGGACATGCCGTGGGCCTTCCCGGCCGCGGCGACCAGCCACTCGCCGGCGAGCTTTGTCTCGCCGTACGGGCTCATCGGGGCGCAGGGGGTGGACTCGGTGACCAGGTCGACGTCGGGCATGCCGTAGACCGCGGCGGAGGAGGAGAACAGGAAGCGCTCGACCCCGCCCCCGGCGGCGGCCTCCAGGACGGTCTGCAGGCCGATCATGTTCTCGCGGTAGTACAGGAACGGCTGCTCGACCGACTCGCCGACCTGCTTCTTGGCGGCGAAGTGCAGAACGCCCCGGACGCCGTGCTCGCGGATCGCGGCGTCCAGGACGGCGCGGTCCAGGGTGGAGCCCTGGACCAGGGGAACACCGGCCGGGAGGCGGGACGCGTCGCCGGTGCTCAGGTCGTCCAGGACGACGACGCGCTCACCGGCATCGAGCAGCTGGCGGACGACGTGCCCGCCGATGTATCCGGCACCGCCGGTGATCAACCAAGTCATGCGGCGAATCCTAGGCGCCCGGTTCGGGTGGGCCTTCCGGGCGAGTCCGGCCAGCGAACCGGACAAACCGGTGAAATGCTGACAAAGATTTCCGTGCTCCCACACCCGCGCTCCCGGCGTGGTGACGAATCGGAGGCAGCCAGGTGAGCCGCAAGAAGGAACACACCCGACCCCTCCCCGCCGGGCCGCGGCCCACCGGCCCCAAGGCCGCGCACACCCGGCTGCCGGCGACGGGCGCGGTCGCGGTGGCCGCCGCGCTGGCCCTGACCGGGTGCAGCAGCGGCTCGTCCTCCTCCGCCCCGTCCTCGCCCGCGGCCGGCGCCTCCTCCGCCTCCAAGCAGGCCTCCCCGGCCCCCGCGCAGAGCGGGAACCAGCTGCAGGACGCGTACCAGAAGGTGATCGCCGACGTGCTGCCCTCGGTGGTGCAGATCGTCACCGGCGACAGCCTCGGCTCCGGGATCGTCTACGACGACAAGGGCGACATCGTCACCAACGCGCACGTGGTCGGCTCCGCGACCACCTTCACCGTCACCCTCGCCAACAGCACCAAGGCGCTGGACGCCGGCCTGGTCGGCAGCTACCCCGACTCCGACCTCGCGGTGATCCGGCTGAACAGCCCGCCGAGCGCCGTCAAGCCCGCGGTCTTCGGCGATTCGAGCAAGGTCGAACTCGGCCAGATCACCCTCGCCATGGGCAGCCCGCTCGGGCTCGCCGGCAGCGTCACCCAGGGCATCGTCTCGGCCACCGGGCGGACCGTCGCCGAACCCCAGGGCGGCGGCTCGCCGGGCGCCACCATCGGCAACATGGTGCAGACCTCGGCCGCGATCAACCCGGGCAACAGCGGCGGCGCACTGGTCAACCTGGACAGCCAGGTGATCGGCATCAACACGCTCGCCGCCACCGAACCCGAGACCAACGGCGCGGCCGCCCCCGGCATCGGCTTCGCCATCCCGGCGTCCACCATCACCAACATCGCCGACCAGCTGATCAAGCAGGGCAAGGTCACCAACTCCGGCCGGGCCGCGCTCGGCATCACCGCCCGGACCACCTTCAACCAGCAGTTCCAGCCGGCCGGCGCGGTGATCGTGGCGGTCAGCCCGGGCGGCGCGGCCGCCTCGGCGGGACTGCAGCCCGGCGACGTCATCACCAAGATCGGCGACACCCCGGTCGACTCGCTGAACGCGCTGACCACCGCGCTGGCCTCGCTCACCCCGGGCACCAAGACCACCGTCACCTACACCCGGGACGGCAACACCCAGACCGCCGACGTCACCCTCGGCACGCTGCAGTCCCCGTAGCCCCGGTACGGCGCGCCGGGCCGCACGCCGCGCAAGGGTTCCGCGGGCCGCCTCCGTACCGGACCGGCGCCGGGCCCCCGTCACTGCCTCGACGGGGGCCCGGCGCCTTGCCGTGTCCGCGGGTCGGCGGCGGGCCGGGCAGATCGGCGGCAGGGTGCGAGGTCAGCGGCGGGCGGTGCGGGTGTGCCAGGGCAGCTCGATGGTGACGGTGGTCGGGCCGCCGTCCGGGCTGTCCACCAGGAAGACCCCGTCCACCGCGCGGACCCGCTCGGCCAGCCCGGCCAGGCCGCTGCCCGGGTAGGGGGCCGCGCCGCCCTTGCCGTCGTCCTGGACCAGCACCATCAGCTGGTGGTCGGAGCGCCAGACGTCGACCGAGGCGGTACGGGCGCCGGCGTGCTTGGAGACATTGGTCAGCAACTCGCTGACGGTGAAGTAGGCGATGCCCTCGACCGCCGAGTCCGGACGCTCGGGCTCGCCGTCCCGGCCGGTCAGGTCGACGTTCACCTTGACCCCGCCGGGGACGGTGCAGCGGGCCGCGACCGCAGACAGCGCGGCGTCCAGGCCGCGGTCGGTGAGCACGGCCGGGTGGATGCCGCGGGCCAGGTCGCGCAGCTCCTGCAGGGCCAGCTTCACCTCGCCGTGGGCGTTGTCGACCATCTTCGCGGCGGCCGCCACGTCCTGCTCGGTCTCCACCTCGCGCAGCCGCTCCTTGGCCATGCCGAGGTCCATCGCCAGCGCGACCAGCCTGGCCTGGGCGCCGTCGTGCAGGTCGCGCTCGATCCGGCGCAGGTCGGCGGCGGCGGTGTCGACCACCGTGCCGCGGTCGTCCTCCAGCTCGCGCACCCGCTCGGACAGCGCCCCGGGGAAGAGCAGCGACTCGATCAGGATCCGGTCGGTCGCGGCCATGCCGCGGATCACCCAGGGCAGCACCGGCCACAGCACCACGACCGAGACCAGGGTCAGGGTGAAGCTGAGGATGCCCCACGGCAGCATCAGCACGTTGTAGAGGGCGGTGCGCCAGTTCAGCAGGTCGGTCAGGTGCGCGATGGTGTAGCCGACCACACCCGGGCGGCGCGGGCGCACCGGCCCCGGCTCGTCGATCCCGGAGCCGTACGCCGCCCGCGCCCGGCGGCGGCCCAGCGCGCCCAGGGAACGCTGGGCGGCCAGCCCCACCGCCAGCAGCGGCAGGCCGACCACGGTGACGGACAGCCCCAGGCCGACCGAGAGCGTGGTGACGGCGAGGACGAACCCGGCGATGCCGAGCGGCAGGTTGAGCAGCAGGTGCCCGGCCCGGTGCCACATCCGCGCGCCGTACAGCGGCGGGCGCTCCATCCGAGCGTCCTGCTCCTTGACGGCGCCCACGGCGCGGCGGTGCAGCGGCTTCATCCGGATCTACCGTCCCTCTCGGTTCGTGTGACGGGAGCAAGCTTCCCGAACCGGGGGCGGTGGATGCCATGGGGGTGATACATCTTCCCGGTCGGGGGTTATCCCCACCCCCCGTCCCGGGCGCCGGGTGTTCACCGGGGTGTCCACGGGACGTCTTGCGGAGCGGGCAGGGTTCGGGCGGAGCGGAGCCGTCCCCTTAGACTCACGCATTGGCCATGGTTGTGGCCGTGGTTGTGACCGTGGTTATGACCGCGCGAGGAAACGTCGTAGAACTGCCTTGAGGGGCTGGTTCACGGCCGAGGTGGAGGCGAAGGGCATGGAGGGGCAGCAGGCGGCTGCCGTCGTGGCCGACCCGGCGGTCGGCAGCGGCTACTTCGACGCGTACGCCGCGATGGGCCTGCTGGCCGTCGTCGGGGTGCTCTTCGTGACCGTGGCGTTCACCGCCAACCGCCTGCTGCGGCCGGTGGTCCACTCACCCGAGAAGCTCCTCGCGTACGAGTGCGGCGTGGACCCGGTGGGCGAGGACTGGGCGCACACCCAGATCCGCTACTACGTGTACGCCTTCCTGTACGTGATCTTCGCGGTCGACGCAATCTACCTGTTCCCGTGGGCGACCGTCTTCGCCGCCGCCGGGTACGGCACCGGAACGCTGATCGAGATGTTCCTCTTCATCGGCTTCCTCGCGGTCGGGCTGCTCTACGCCTGGAAGAAGGGCGTTCTGGAATGGACGTGACGCACTCGCACTCGCACGGCGCCCAGGGCGGTCCCGTCCCGCTCGGGCTGCCGGACCCCGCACGCCCCGGCGCCGTCGAGCGCCGCGGCCTCGGACCGCTGGCCCGGCTCGCGCCGGACCCGGTCAAGGTGGTGCTCAACTGGGGCCGCCGCTACAGCCTCTGGTGCTTCAACTTCGGCCTGGCCTGCTGCGCGATCGAGTTCATCGCCGCGTCCATGGCCAAGCACGACTTCATCCGGATGGGCGTCATCCCGTTCGCGCCCGGCCCCCGTCAGGCGGACCTGATGATCGTCTCGGGGACGGTCACCGACAAGATGGCGCCGGCCGTCAAGCGGCTCTACGAGCAGATGCCCGAGCCGAAGTACGTCATCTCCTTCGGCGCCTGCTCCAACTCCGGCGGGCCCTACTGGGACTCGTACTCGGTCACCAAGGGCGTGGACCAGATCATCCCGGTCGACGTCTACGTGCCCGGCTGCCCGCCCCGGCCCGAGGCGCTGCTCCAGGGCATCCTCAAGCTGCAGGAGAAGATCGCCGAGGAGTCCCTGCCCGGCCGCTACGCCGCGCCCGCGGCGGCGCTGCGCCGTCCGCTGGTGGCGGGGCCGTCGGCGGATTCCGCAGCCGGGCCCGCGGCCGGGTCCGCGGCCGGGTCCGCGGCGGGGTCTTCGAGTGAGGGAGGGGTCTCGTGACCACGGCGGAGCAGTACGCGGCGTCGGTCGGGGAGTGGGCGACCGGCGCCGAGGCGTACGGGCTGATCACCGTCGACGTCCCGGCCGAGAACTGGATCGAGGCGCTCACCAACGCCAGGGACGTCCTGGGCCTGGGCTTCTTCGACTGGCTGAGCGCCGTCGACGAGCTCGGCGAGGGCTTCGCCGTGGTCGCGCACCTGGCCGCCGTCGAGGCGCCGGGCGTCCGGCACCTCGCGCTGCGCACCAGGGTGCCCCGCGACAAGGCGGCGCTGCCGACCGCCGTCCCCGTCTACGCCGGTGCCGCCTGGCACGAGCGCGAGACGCACGAGATGTTCGGCATCGACTTCCCCGGGCACCCCTACCTGGCCACCCTGCTGCTGCCGGACGGCTTCGAGGGGCACCCGCTGCGCAAGGAGTTCGTGCTCGCGGCCCGGGTCGCCAAGGACTGGCCGGGCGCCAAGGAGCCGGGCGAGTCCGACCACGGGGGCGGGCCGGCCCGGCGCAAGATGCAGCCGGCCGGTGTGCCGGACCCGAACGAGTGGGGGCCGCTCAAGGGCACCCTGCCGCCGGTCGCCGAGCGGCCCGCGCGCGGTGCACGGGCGGCGGGCGCGGCGGCGCGCACGCCCCGGGCGGCCGCGGCCGCCGGTGCAGCCGCCGGGGCCCCCGCTGCCGGTGCCGCTGCTGCCGGTGCCCCCGCCGAGGGCGCGCCCGCGGTGCGGGCGGACCGGCCGCGGCGGACGCGTTCCGTGGCGGAGGGCTCGGCGAGCCAGGCGGCTCCCGCCGAGGCGCCCGCTGCCGCTGCCTCCGCTGCCTCCGCTGCCGGTGCCTCCGCTGCCGCTGCCTCCGCTGCCGGTGCCTCCGGTGCCGGTGCCTCTGCTGCGGGTGCGGGTGCTCCCGCCGAGGGTGCGCCGGCGGTGCGGGCGGACCGGCCGCGGAGGACCAGGTCGGTCTCCGACGGGTCGGTCAGCCAGACCGCCGACGAGCCGAAGCCGGAGCGTCCGGCTCCGGCGCGGCCCTCGTCCTCCGACGCGCCCTGGCACAACCCGGTGCCGGCCCACGACGAGGAGACGCCGGGCCGCGAGCCCGCGGCCCCGTCGGGTGACCGGCCCGCGGAGCAGCCGGCCGAACCGGAGCAGAAGGACGAGACGGCGGCCGCCCCGGCCGACCGGGACGGAGACGGCGCGTGAACCTGCTCGACACGGTGCTGCGCTGCGTCGCCACCCTCGTCGTCTTCCTGGTGTTCCCGCTGGTCATCGGCCAGACCGAGCACAAGGTCATGGCGCACATGCAGGGCCGGCTCGGCCCGATGTACGCCGGCGGCTTCCACGGCTGGGCGCAGCTCGTCGCGGACGGCGTGAAGTTCGCGCAGAAGGAGGACATCGTCCCCGCCGGGGCGGACCGCCGGATCTTCCAGCTGGCCCCCGCCGTCTCGCTGCTGCCGTACCTCTTCGTGCTGCTGGCGATCCCGGTCGGCCCGAACGGCTTCGTCGGTCAGGCGATCGACGCCGGGCTGTTCTTCGTGCTGGCCGTGATGGGCGTCGGTGTGATCGGCAAGCTGATGGCCGGCTGGGCCTCGGCGAACAAGTTCTCGCTGCTCGGCGGTCTGCGCACGGCCGCGCAGCTGATGTCGTACGAACTGCCGATGGTGCTGGCGGCGGCCTCGGTGGCGATGGCCGCCGGCACGCTGTCGCTGCCCGGGATCGTGGACTCCTGGCAGTGGTACTGGCTGCCGTGGCAGATCATCGGCGCGTTCGTGTTCTTCACGGCCGGCCTGGCCGAGCTGCAGCGCCCGCCGTTCGACATGCCGATCGCCGACTCGGAGATCATCTTCGGCGCGTACACCGAGTACACCGGTCTGCGGTTCGCGCTGTTCCTGCTGTCCGAGTACGTGGGCATCCTGGTGATCTCCGCGCTGACCGCGGTGCTCTTCCTGGGCGGCTGGCACGGGCCGATGTCGGACCAGCTCGGCTGGCTCTGGATGCTCCTCAAGACCTTCGCGCTGGCCTTCGTGGTCATCTGGCTGCGGGTCACCTACCCGCGTCTGCGCGAGGACCAGCTGATGCGCTTCGCGTGGATCGGGCTGATCCCGCTCGCCCTGGTCCAGCTGGCCCTCACCGGCATCATCAAGGTGGCGATCTCATGAGCTTTCCCGGTGTCGGCCTGGCGAAGGGCCTGGCCGTGACGCTGCGGACGATGACGAAGAAGAGCGTCACCGCGCAGTACCCCGACGTGCAGCCGGTGCTGCCGCCGCGTTCGCGCGGCGTCATCGCGCTGCTGGAGGAGAACTGCACGGTGTGCATGCTCTGCGCGCGCGAGTGCCCCGACTGGTGCATCTACATCGACTCCCACAAGGAGACGCTGCCGGCGGCCGAGCCGAACGCCCGGGCCCGCACCCGCAACGTGCTGGACCGGTTCGCCATCGACTTCTCGCTCTGCATGTACTGCGGGATCTGCATCGAGGTCTGCCCCTTCGACGCGCTGTTCTGGTCGCCGGAGTTCGAGTACGCCGAGACGGACATCCACGAGCTGACCCACGAGCGGGAGAAGCTCCGCGAGTGGATGTGGACCGTCCCGGCGCCGCCGGCGCTGGACCCGGCGGCCGAGGAACCCAAGGAGATCACCACCGCGCGCAAGGCCGCGGACAAGCTGGCCGCGGCCGCCGCCGCGGCGGCCGAGGAACCGCAGGCACCGGAATCGGAAGGGAAGGGTGACGACGCATGAGCACCGCCGCCACGCTTCTCGCGGCGACCGGCTCGTTGGAGCCGGCCGCCCGTTCCTTCCTGTCCCCGACCGGCCAGGAGATCGTCTTCCTGCTGGTCGGCATCGCCGTGCTCGGCTCGGCCGTGGTCGCCGTCACCACCAAGCAGCTGGTGCACGCCGCGCTCTGGCTGGTCGTCGCGCTCGGCGGGCTGGCGGTGGAGTTCCTGCTGCTCACGGCCGAGTTCATCGCCTGGGTGCAGGTGCTGATCTACCTCGGCTCGGTGGTCGTCCTGGTGCTGTTCGGGCTGATGCTCACCAAGGCGCCGATCGGGCGCTCGCCGGACGCCGACTCCAAGAACCGCTGGGTCGCCCTGGTCGTGGCGCTGGCCTCGGCCGGGACGCTGGTCACCCTGGTGGTCGACGCCTTCCGGACCTCCTGGATCGACCTCGGTACGGGCGGTGGCTCGGCCGCCGTCACCGGGGCCAGTCTGTTCCGGCACTGGGTGCTGCCCTTCGAGGCGCTGTCCGTGCTGCTGCTGGCGGCGCTGGTCGGCGCGATCGTGCTGTCGCGCGGGGACAAGCGGCGGGTGCCGGCGCCCCGGGCGGGCAGGCTGCGCGCCGGGCGGCCGGTCGGGTCGAACGGGACGGTCGCCGCGACCGCGCCCCGTACCGCGCCGGAGGCCGCCGTTCCCGGGGCCGCCGCTCCGGGAGCCGCTGCGCCCGCGCCGTCCGCGCCGTCCGCGCCGGAGGAGAGCTGATGCACCTTGCCTACCCCGTCGTCCTCGCCGCGCTGCTGTTCAGCGTCGGCGTGTACGGCGTGCTCGCCCGGCGCAACGCCGTCCTGGTGCTGATGTCGGTCGAGCTGATGCTCAACGCCGTCAACCTCAACCTGGTCGCCTTCGACGCCTGGCTGCGCGACTCGCTGCACGCCGGGCAGGCGCTCACCCTGTTCACCATCACCGTCGCCGCCGCCGAGATCGGCCTGGGGCTCGCCATCGTCCTGCTGCTGTTCCGGGCCCGGGGCACCGCGGACATCGACCGGGCCACCGCGCTCGGCGATCCGGCCGAGTCGCTCGCCGTCGAGGAGGCGCCGAACGGAGCCGAGGAGCTGAAGGGCCAGGCCGCCGCATGAACCTCGCCCTGCCCGCACTCGTCCCCGCGCTGCCCGCGCTCGGCGCGGCCGCGACCCTGGCCACCGGCAAGAAGGCGCCCGGGCTGGCCCGGCCGCTGGCGATCGTCCCGGTCGCCGTCTCGGCCGTGCTCGCGCTGGTGGTCGCCCTCCAGCTCGGCACCGGCCAGACCCTCGACGTGGCCACCCGGCTCACCCCGACCGGCGGCCCGGACATCTCCCTCGGCTTCTACCTGGACGGCTACAGCTCGCTGATCTCGGTGCTGGTCGGCCTGGTCGCCACCTGCGTCCAGGTCTACTCGACCGCGTACCTCAAGCAGGACCCGCGCTACCCCTCGTACGCCGCACTGGTCTCGCTGTTCACCGCGGCCATGCTGCTGGTGGTCTACTCGGGCGACCTGATCGTGCTGCTGGTCGGCTGGGAGGTCATGGGCGTCTGCTCGTACTTCCTGATCGGTCACCACTGGGAGACCGAGGACGCCCGCTCGGCCTCGCTCAAGGCCTTCCTGGTCACCAAGCTCGGCGACGTGCCCTTCCTGTTCGGGATCTTCCTGCTGGGCGCGGACGCCGGCAGCTTCCGGATCACCGACGTGCTGGCCGCCGCGACCGAGGGCCGGCTCGGCCACCCGACGCTGATCGCACTGCTGCTGCTCGGCGGGGTCGCCGGCAAGAGCGCGCAGTTCCCGCTGCACACCTGGCTCCCGGACGCGATGGCCGGCCCGACGCCGGTCTCCGCGCTGATCCACGCCGCCACCATGGTCGCGGCCGGCATCTATCTGGTCTCCCGGCTGCTGCCGGTCTTCCTGCTGTCCGGCGCGGCGCTGATCGTGCTCGCGGTGATGGCCGCCGTGACGATGATCGGCTCGGCGCTGTGCGCGCTCGCGCAGGACGACCTCAAGCGGGTGCTCGCCTACTCCACCGTCGGCCAGCTCGGCTACATGGCCGGCGCGCTGGCCAGCGGCGACCGCGAGGCCTCCGTCTTCCACCTGGTCAGCCACGGCGCGTTCAAGGCGCTGCTGTTCCTGGCCGCCGGTGTGGTGATCCACGCTGCCCACACCAACTCGATCTCCGCGATGTCCCGGATGCCCGGGCTGCGCAAGCGCGTCCCGGACGCCTACTGGACGATGGGCATCGCGCTGGTCGCCCTGATCGGGCTGCCGCCGTTCTCCGGCTTCTTCAGCAAGGAGGCGGTGCTGACCGCCGCCGAGCACGCCGCCAACGGCGAGGCGCTCACCAACGGGCTCGGCCCGGCCTCGGCGGTGCCGGAGGCGGCCGGGTGGGTCGTGCTGATCTCCGCCGCGCTCACCGCACTGCTCACCGCCGCGTACGCGACCCGGCTCTTCCTGGTCGCCTTCCACAGCCCGGCCGGTGCCGCCGCTGCCGCACCGCAGGTGCTGCCCGCCGTGGACGGGGCCACCGTCGTGGCCGACCACGAGGCGGGCGCGCCGTACTCGCCCGAGCTGGACGAGGCCGACCCGGCCACCGCCGAGCCGCCCGCGATGCGCTGGCCGCTCTGGGTGCTGGCCGTCCCGACCATGGCCTTCGGCGTCACCAGCCTGCGCACGGACTGGCTGCCCGCGCTGCTGGACGGCGGCTCGCTGCGGCCCTCCGGGGTCACCGCCGTCACCGGCACCACGCTCGCTGTGGTCGGCATGCTCGCCGCGTACGGCGCCTGGCGCTCGGCGACCGCCCGGCTGGGCGCCGGCCGGCCCGCCCCGGCCGCAGCCGGCCGGGTGCCGGAGCAGGCCGGAGCCCCGGCCGTCGAGGTGATCGTCGCCGACCCCGGGCGCACCCTGCTCGGCCCGCTGTTCGGACCGGCCAGGCACGGCTTCGGCGTCGACCGGCTGTACCACGTGCTGTTCGTCCGACCGGTGGTCGCCGCCGCCCGACTGGTCCGCTTCCTCGACCGCGAGGTCATCGAGACCTACGTGCGCGGCAGCGGCGTGGGCGCCAACCTGCTCGGCCGGGCCGTCCGGCTCGCGCAGACCGGCAACGCGCAGACCTACCTCAGCGCCCTGCTGGCCGCCGTCGTCCTGCTGACCGTCCTGGTGGCGGTGTAGCCGGTGCTGTCCTTCACCCCCGTCCCCTCGACCGCCGCACGTAGGAGCCCCCGATGAACGCAGTCCTCATCGCCCTCCTGGTGCTGCCGCTGCTCGGCGCCGCGCTCACCCTGGCGCCGGTGTTCGGCCCGGAGCGAGCCGTCGCCGACCGCCGGGCGCTGCGGCTGAACACCGTCGTCACCGGCGTGGCGCTCCTGCTCGCCATCGCCCTCGCGGCCGGCTTCGACCAGGACGAGCCCGCCCGGATGCAGGCCACCACCGACGTGTCCTGGATCCCGGCCCTGCACGTGCGTCTCCACCTCGGCGTGGACGGCGTCTCGCTGCCGCTGATCGTGCTGACCGCCCTCCTCACCTTCCTCTGCGCGCTGTACTCGGAGAAGCGGCTGCCGAACGGGGACGCCCGGGGCGGAGCCCCTGACGAGCCCCGTCCGTCCGCGCAGGCCTTCGTCGGGCTGTTCCTCCTCCTCGAAGTCGGCATGCTCGCCACCTTCGCGGTGCTGGACCTCCTGCTCTTCTTCCTGGCCTTCGAGATCGTGCTGATCCCGATGTACTTCCTGATCGCCCGCTGGGGGAGCGGCGCGAAGGCCCCGGCCGCCAACCGGTTCATCCTCTACACGCTGCTCGGCTCGGCGGTGATGCTGCTCGGCTTCCTGCTGATCGGTACCAGGACCGGCACCTTCGACATGCAGGCGCTGGCCGCCGCGCACGGCAGCGGGATGAGCCACACCACCCAGGTGATCGCCGGGCTCGCGATCCTGCTCGGCCTCGCGGTCAAGGCCCCCGCCTGGCCGCTGCACAGCTGGCTCCCCGACGCGCACACCGCCGCCCCGACGGTGGGCTCGGTGCTGCTCGCCGGCGTGCTGCTGAAGATGGGCACGTACGGTCTGGTCCGCGTCCTCCTCCCGATCGTGCCGGACGGCACCACGACGCTCGCCCCCTACCTGGGCGCGTTCGCGGCCGTCGGCATCGTCTACGGCTCACTGGCCTGTCTGGCGCTGGCCCGCCCCGGCGCCAAGGGCGACCTCAAGCGCCTGATCGCCTACTCCTCCGTCGGCCACATGGGCTTCGTACTGCTCGGCATCGCCTCCCTCACCCCGGTGGGCGTCAACGGCGCGCTGTTCGCCAACATCGCCCACGGCCTGATCACCGGCCTGCTGTTCTTCGTCGTCGGCGCGCTCAAGGACCGCTACGGCACGGCCGACCTCGACACCCTCGCCGGCGCCACCGGCGGCGCGCTGTACGGCAGAGCGCCACGGCTCGGCGCACTGCTCGCCTTCGCCGCCGTGGCCAGCCTCGGCCTGCCCGGCCTGGCCGGCTTCTGGGGTGAGGTGCTCGCCATGTTCGGCGCGTTCGACCCGGCCGAGGGCCTGTCGCGCCCCGCCTTCGTCACCTACATGGTCCTGGCCGGTCTCGGCACCCTCCTCACCGCCGCCTATCTGCTGATCATGGTCAAGCGCGTCTGCATGGGCGACCCCGAGCAGCCCGCGCCGGTCGCCGAGGTGGCCGACGTGCGCCCGTACGAGGCCGTCAGCTGGACGCCGCTGGCCGCGCTCACCCTGCTCGCCGGCCTCTGGCCCGCGCTGCTGCTCGGCCTCTCGAACCCCGCCGTCAAGCACCTCCTCGGGGGTGGCTGACCGTGCTCGCAGCCCAGACCGCCGCACTCGGACCTCACTCCACGGGGCAGCACACTGTGACCTCCCTCGCCGTAGCCAACCCGGGCAGCCTGATCCAGTCCGTGGACTGGGTGGCGATCGCGCCCCCGCTGATCGCCGCCGTGGCCGCCCTCGCCGTGCTGGTCACGGACCTGTTCCTGCCCGAGCGGCACAAGAAGTGGCTCGGCCGCCTCACCGCGGCCGGACTCGCCCTCGCCCTCATCGCGCTCCTTCCCCTCACCGGTGGGTCACCCCGAGCGACCTTCTGCGTGCAGAACGTAACAGGAGGCACTGACACTCCGCCGATCGGCGCCGCCGCGGCCGGCTGCTCCTACGTCGCCGACCACTTCGCGCTGGTGTTCCAGCTGCTCGCCCTCGGCGGCGCGCTGATCGCGGCGCTGCTGTCGATCCACACGGTGGACGACGAGAAGCTCCCCCGGGGCGAGTACTGGTTCCTGCTGCTCTCCAGCGCCACCGGCGCCGCCCTGCTGCCCGCCTCCCGCGACCTCGCCACCATGGTGATCGCCCTGGAGGTCGCCTCGCTGCCCGCCTTCGCCCTGGTCGCGCTGCGCCGGGACGGCCGGGGCGCGGAGGCCGCGCTCAAGTTCTTCGTCTCCTCCGTGACCGCGACCGCCGTGATGCTGCTCGGCATCGGCTTCGTCTACGCGGCGAGCGGCAGCCTGCACCTCGGCGCCGTCGCCCAGGGCCTGGAGCACGCCCCCGGACAGCTCAAGCCGCTGGCCGAGGCGGGCGCGGTGCTGACCCTGGTCGGCTTCGCGTTCAAGGTCGCCGCCGTCCCGTTCCACTTCTGGGTCCCCGACACCTACACCGGCGCCCCGCTGCCGGTGGCCGGTTACCTCTCGGTGGTCGGAAAGGCGGCCGGCCTCTCCGGGCTCGCCCTCGCCACCACCGTCGCCTTCCGGCCCTACGCGCACACCTGGGGCCTGGTGCTCGCGGTGCTGGCCGCCGTCACCATGACCGTCGGCAACGTCGGCGCGCTGCGCCAGCGCTTCGACACCCGGTACAGCGCGGTCCGGCTGCTCGCCTGGTCCTCGGTCGGCCAGGCCGGGTACCTGCTGGTGCCGCTCGCCGCGGCCGGCTACGCGCCGACCGGGGCCGACCAGCTCGGCGCCACCGCCGCGTACGCGCTGATCTACGGCGTGGTGAACCTCGGTGCCTTCGGGGTGGTCGCGGCGGTCGGCCGCCGGGCCGGGACCAGCGTGGACGACTTCCGCGGCCTCTTCGCCCGCCGTCGCTGGACGGCGCTCGCGCTCGCCTTCTTCCTGCTCTGCCTGGCCGGGCTGCCGCCGGGCGTGATCGGCCTGTTCGGCAAGGTCGTGGTGTTCCGCTCGGCCGTCGACGCCGGGCTGGGCTGGCTGGCCGTGGTGATGGCCGTCAACGTGGTCGTCGCCCTGTACTACTACCTGCTGTGGACGGCGCGGCTGTTCGCCCCGGCGGCCGAGGCGCCGGCGGGCGTCGCCGTCGAGACCGAGCGCCGGCTGCCGGTCAGCCTGTCCGCGACCCTGGGGCTCACCGCCTCGGCGGCGGTGGTCCTGTCGGTGGCACCGCAGCTCGTGCTGCAGGTCGCGGGCGGTTCGCTGTTCTGAGCCCGCACCCGGGTGGGCCGGCCGGTGCCCGCGGCGTGGTGCGGTGCCGGCACCGGCGGTGCGGTGCGGTGCGCCGGGGCCGTGGGGCGGGGCCGTGGGGCGGGGCTGTGCTGCGGTGCGGCCGCTGTGCCGCGTCGGTGTCGCGTCGGTGTCGCGTCGGTCACAAGGGAACAAGGTCCCCGGCCCCGCCCGTTGACGGGGCAAGAGGGACGAGGCAGAAAGGGCTTCCCCACCGCACCACTGGAGGGCCTGACGTGCACCGCCGGCACAACGGACTGAGGACCGCCGTCCTGCTCGGCGGCCTCTCGGCGCTGATCCTGGTGATCGGAAGCTTCTTCGGCCGCACCGGCTTCATCATCGCCCTGCTGATCGCCCTCGGGACCAACGCCTACGCGTACTGGAACAGCGACAAGCTCGCGCTGCGGGCCATGCGGGCCCGGCCGGTCAGCGAGTTCGAGGCTCCGCAGCTGTACCGGATCGTGCGCGAGCTCTCCACGGCCGCCCGTCAGCCGATGCCCCGCCTCTACATCTCCCCGACCCCGGCGCCCAACGCTTTCGCCACCGGCCGCAACCCGCGCAACGCGGCGGTCTGCTGCACGGAGGGCATCCTGCAGATCCTGGACGAACGGGAGCTGCGGGGCGTGCTCGGCCACGAGCTGAGCCACGTCTACAACCGGGACATCCTGATCTCCTCGGTCGCCGGGGCACTCGCCTCGGTCGTGATGTTCCTGGTGAACTTCGCCTGGCTGATCCCCTTCGGCCGCTCCGACGACGACGACGGGCCGGGGCTGTTCGGGATGCTCGCCATCATGATCCTCGGGCCGCTCGCGGCCGGACTGATCCAGATGGCGGTCAGCCGTTCCCGCGAGTACCAGGCCGACGCCGACGGCGCCCGGATCACCGGTGACCCGCTCGCCCTCGCCGGCGCCCTGCGCAAGCTCGACGCCGGCACCCGTCGGCTCCCCCTCCCGCCCGAGCCGCAGCTCCAGACGGCGAGCCACATGATGATCGCCAGCCCGTTCCGCCCGGGCGAGGCCGGCGCCAGGCTGTTCTCCACCCACCCCCCGATGGCGGAGCGCATCGCCCGCCTGGAGCGGATGGCGGGTCACGGGCGGTAGACGGTCCGCTGCCCGGGGCGCGCCGCTCGGGCCGTCAGCCGTCAGCCGTCAGCCGTCAGCCGTCAGCCGTCCGTGGTCCGTCGCCCCGGCTGTCAGCTCGTCGTCTCCTCGTAGGCCAGGCGCAGCCGGTGGATGCCCTCGGCCACCTGGGCGGGGCTCTCGGCGGCGGCGTAGCTGAGGCGCAGGTGGGGGGCCGGGGGTTCGGCGGCGTGGTACGGCCGGCCGGGGGTGATCTGGACGCCGGTGCGCAGGGCGGCCGTGACGAGGGCGCTGTCGTCGGTGCCGTCCGGCAGGCGCAGCCACAGGTGGTAGCCGCCCGGGCGGTGGATGGTGAGGAGTCCGGGCAGCTCGCGGTGCAGGGCGGCGACGGCGGCGGTGCGGCGGTCGCGCAGCTCGGCGCCGAGGGTGCGCAGGTGGCGGGCCCAGGCGGGGTCGGCGACCAGTTCCAGCGTCGCCTCCTGGAGCGGGCGGGGCACGAAGAAGCTGTCCACCACCTGGGTGGCCCGCAGCCGGGCCAGGGCCGGGCCCCGGGCGGTGAGGGCGCCGATCCGCAGGTTGGGCGAGGCGGCCTTGGTCAGCGAGCGTAGGTGCACCACGACGCCGTCCCGGTCGTCGGCGGCGAGCGGGCGCGGCAGTGCCGGGGCGTCCGTGTGGGCCAGCAGCCGGGCGAAGTCGTCCTCGATCACGAACGCCCCGGCCGCGCGGGCGATCCGCAGGACCTCCTCCCGCCGCCGGGGGGAGAGCACCGCGCCGGTGGGGTTCTGGAACAGCGGCTGGCAGACGAAGACCCGGGCCCGGGTGGCGGCGAAGGCGTCCGCCAGCAGGTCGGTGCGGACGCCGTCGGCGTCGATCGGGACGGGTACGGGCCGCAGCCCGGCGGCCCGGACGACCGCCAGGATGCCCGGGTACGTCGGTGACTCCACCAGGACCGCCGAGCCGGGTGCGGCCAGCGAGCGCATGGCGACGGTGAGCCCGCTCTGGCCGCCGGCGGTGATCAGGACGTCCCCGGCGCCGATCGGTCCGCCGTGGCCGCCGATGTCGCGGGCGAACCAGCCGCGCAGTTCGGTGAGGCCGTCGACGGGCGGGCGGTCCCAGGCGCCGGGGCGCCGGCCGGCCCGGGCGAGGGCGGTGGCGAGCAGGCGTTCGGGCAGCAGTGAGGCGTGCGGGTAGCCGCTGTTGAGGTCGATGACGTCGGGCGGCGGCACCCGGAGGGTGGCGAACACCGGGGCGGCGAGCAGGTCGCGCGGGCCGGACTCGGCGCTGAGCGCGATCTCCTGCCAGGAGAGGTCGCCGGTGCGCCCGGGCGGTGCGGCGGGGGCGGTCGGGGCCGCGGCGAAGGCCGCCGCCCGGAAGACCCCGGCGCCGGGCCGGGAGACCACCAGTCCTTCGGCGACGAGCACCGCGATGGCCCGGGAGACCGTCACCGGGCTGACCTGGTGGCGTTCCGTCAGTGCCCGACTGGCGGGCAGCTTCCGTCCCTCCGGGTAGCG
This sequence comes from Kitasatospora sp. NPDC096140, assembly GCF_040303045.1. Taxonomy (NCBI): domain Bacteria; kingdom Bacillati; phylum Actinomycetota; class Actinomycetes; order Kitasatosporales; family Streptomycetaceae; genus Kitasatospora; species Kitasatospora sp. NPDC096140. The sequence continues at coordinate 13,896 of NZ_JBEOUW010000011.1, read as the reverse complement.
CTCGACCTCTCGCCGGAGGATATCGGCGAGTTCGGCCACACTGCTACGCTCATTCATGACGGTACAAGATAGCGCTACTCTTCCTCGGGCGATAGCACCGAAGCAGGCCGCGGCCTCCGGCACCGCCCTCGCCGCCCTCGGGGTGGCCTCCTTCTCGCTCAGCTTCCCGGCCACCGCGTGGTCCCTGACCGGCTTCGGCCCGTGGTCCGTGACCGGCCTGCGCGGTGTCCTGGCCGGGGCGCTGGCGGCGCTCTACCTGCTGGCCGCCGCGGCCCCGCTGCCGAAGCGGCGGCACTGGCCCGCCCTGCTGGTCGTCTCCGGCGGCTGCGTCCTCGGCTTCCCGTTGCTGACCACGCTCGCCCTGCGCACCTCCTCGACCGCCCACTCGGCGGTGGTGATCGGGGTGCTGCCGCTGGCCACGGCGGTGGTCTCGGCCCTGCGGACCGGCCGGCGGCCGTCCCGGGCGTTCTGGGCGGCGGCGCTGGCGGGGGCGGCGGCCGTCCTGGTGTTCACCCTGCTGCAGAGCCACGGCCGGCCGACCCTCGCCGACCTCTACCTGTTCGTCGGCCTGGTGGTCTGCGCGGCCGGGTACGCGGAGGGCGGGCGGCTCTCCCGGGACCTCCCGGGCGCCCAGGTGATCGCCTGGGCGGTGCTGGCCGCGCTGCCCGTGATGCTGCTGACCTCGGCGTTCGGGCTGGCCACCGAGCCGGTGCGGTTCGGCGCGAAGGCGCTGGTCGGGCTGGCGTACGTCGCGGCGGTGTCGCAGTTCGGCGCGTTCGTGCTCTGGTACCGGGGGATGGCCGCGATCGGCGTACCGAGGGCCAGTCAGCTGCAGCTCGGTCAGCCGCTGCTGACGCTGGTCTGGTCGGTGCTGCTGCTCGGCGAGGACCTGCCGGCCGCCGCACCGGTCACGGCGGCGGTGGTGCTGGTCTGCATCGCCGTGACCCAGCGGGCCCGGGCCTGATCCGGAGGGCGGACGGGACGGTGGACGGGAGGGCGGACGGGAGGCCCGGACGCGGCCGACCGTACGCCCCCGAACCCCCGCGCCGACCGCTTCGGAGCAGTCCTGCGCTCGTTAGGATGAAGCCGCGCCCGTCGGTCCGGGCGCGGCATCCGGAGGGAGTGGGCCGTCATGGCAGACGAGAGGCACGCCCCGGCGGCCGGGGACGCGCCGGCCCGACGACGCGGCCAGGGCGAACTGGAGGCGCAGGTGCTGGCGGTGCTCCAGCAGGCGCCCGGCCCGGCCACCGCGGGGTGGGTCCAGGAGCGCCTGGAGGGCGACCTGGCGTACACCACCGTGATGACCATCCTGTCCCGGCTGCACGCCAAGAACGCCGTCTCGCGCTCCCGCTCCGGCCGGTCCTACCTGTGGCAGGCCTCCTCCGACGCCGCCGGGCTGGCGGCGCTGCGGATGCGGCGGATGCTCGACGGGGAGGCGGACCGGGACGCCGTCCTGGCCAGCTTCGTCAGCGCGCTGCTGCCGCACGACGAGGACCTGCTGCGGGCGCTGCTCGACGCGGCCTCCGCCGATCCGACGGCGACCGACCGCGAGAGCTGACCCGTGGGCTTCTTCGTCTTCCTCCCGCTCGTCCTGCCGCTCACCGCGGTTCCGATCGCGCGCCTGACCGAGCAGCACCTGCACCCGCGCGGCGCGGCCCGGCTGATGACCGCGATCAGCGCGGTGATGGCGGTGTGCAGCGTGCTCTGCCTCGGGCTGATCGGCGTGGTGGGCACCGCGCAGATCCCCGGCAACCCGCTGCCGGACAGCTGGTCCGACCCGGAGGTGCGGGCCGCGCTGCCCTACCACGAGAGCGTCGGGACGGCCGCGATGTGGCTGCTGGCGCTGGTGGGCCTCGCCTGCGCCCGGACGGTCGTCCGGCACCTGCGGGTGCGCGCCCGGGCCCGGCGGGCGCTGTCCGGGCTGCCCGAAGGACCGGGGACGGTCGGTGACCTCGCGGTGCTGCCGGACCGCAGCCCGTACGCCTACGCGCTGCCGGGCTCGCCCGGGCGGGTGGTGGTCTCCACCGGGATGCTGGACGGTCTGGCGGCGGACGAACGGGAGGCGCTGCTCGCGCACGAGCGGGCGCACCTGCGCCACCGTCACCACCGGTACCTGCTGACCACCCAGCTCGCCGCCTGCGTCAACCCCTTCCTGCGGCCGCTGCAGTCGGCGGTCGCGTACAGCGCGGAGCGGTGGGCGGACGAGGACTCGGCGCAGGCCGTGGGGGACCGCCGGATCACCGCGCGGGCGGTGGCCCGGGCGGCGCTGGTCTCGCACGCGGCCCCGGCGCCCGGCTTCGCGGCCTTCGCCTCCCCGGCCTCCCCGGCCGCGGCTGCGGCGGCGGCCGGCCCGGTGCCGCGCAGGGTCGCCGCGCTGCTCGGCCCGGTGCCGACCTCCCGCAACTGGCCGCCGGCCAAGACCCCGGCGGGCCTGGCGGCGATGGTCGCCGCCGTCGGCACGGCGGCGTCGGCGCTGTGCGCGCTCAACGCCGCCGTGGCCCTGCTGCTGGTGCTGAAGGCGGTCACCCCGCTGTAGGGCCGGTGCGGGCCGGTGCGGGCCGGTGCGGCTCAGAGCGCCGCGGCCAGTTCGTCGACGGCGGCCTCGGCTGCCGCCAGGGACTCGACGGCGAGCGGCTCCAGGCCGTTCAGCGCGGGGACGTCCGCGGCCCGGGTGAGTTCGGCGGTGACGACGTGCAGGTGCTGCGCGGTGACCCCGAGGTTGCCGAAGTACGCCCGCAGGTACGGGACCTGGAAGTCGACGTGCTCGCGCGGGGTGCCGGGCCCGTAGCCGCCGCCGCGGACGGCGACGACCACCACGCGGGTGTCGCGCAGCAGCCGCTCGCCGGTGCCCGGATCGACGTAGGCGCCGGGGAAGGAGACCCGGTCGATCCACGCCTTGAGGCCGGACGAGACGGTGAGGTTGTACATCGGGCTGCCGAGCAGCAGGGTGTCGGCGGCCCGCAGCTCCTCGATCAGCGGGCGGCTGAGCGCCCACTCGCGCGCCTCGTCCGGGTTCTCGGCCAGCGCGGCGACGTCCTCCGGCGGGAGCGGGCCCTTGCGCTCGGTCCGGCGGCCGAGGGTCTCGTAGGCGGCGCCCACCGCGGGCACCGGGTCGGCGGCGAGGTCGCGGTACCGGAGCCGGGCGGTGTCGCCGTGCCGGGCGCGCCAGGCGGTGGCGAAGCGGTCGGTCAGGGCGCGGCTGACCGAGCCGGTCGGGCTGATGCCGGAGTCCAGGTGGAGCAGCGTGGCGGAGGTCATGGCGGTCTCCTTGTCACCTCGGGGGCGGACGGATCGTCATAGCGGTGACGGGCCGGGCCGAGGAAAGGTGACCGATGGACCGGGACGGGACGACGGGAGCGACCCCCGAGAGCGCAGCCGCGAAGGGGCCGGGCGCGGAGGGGCCGACCGCGGAGGGGACGGGCGCCGGCGGGGCGACGCCCGAGGGGACGGCGGCGCGGTTCGAGGCCGAGCGCGGGCGGCTGCTGGCGATCGCCCGGCGGATGCTCGGATCGACCGGTGAGGCCGAGGACGCCGTGCAGGAGGCCTGGTTGCGGCTGGTCCGGACCGACCCGGCGGAGATCGACAACCTGCCCGGCTGGCTGACCACCGTGGTCTCCCGGATCTGCCTGGACCTGCTGCGGGCCCGCGCCGCGCGCCGCGAGGAGCCGACCGGTGAGGCACTGCCGGACGCGGCGGGCGGCGGCGCGGATCCGGAACGGGAGGCCTTGCTGGTCGAGTCGGTGGGCCGGGCGCTGCTCGTGGTGCTGGACCGGCTGGGCCCGGCCGAGCGGGTCGCCTTCGTGCTGCACGACGGCTTCGCGGTGCCCTTCGACCGGATCGCGCCGATCGTCGGACGGACCCCGGTCGCCGCCAAGAAGCTGGCCAGCCGCGCCCGGCAGCGGGTCCGCGGCACGGCCGCGCTGCCCCCGGAGCCGCTGGCCGGGCACCGGCGGGTGGTGGAGGCCTTCCTGGCCGCGGCCCGCGACGGGGACCTGGCCGGGCTGCTGGCCGTCCTGGCCCCGGACGTGGTGCGCCGGGCCGATCCGGCGGCGCTGCCGCCCGGGCGTTCCCCGGTGGCCCGGGGCGCGGCGACGGTCGCCCGGGAGACCACCGTTCTCGGCCGCCGGGCCCGGCACGGTGTGGTGGCCCTGGTGGACGGGGTGCCCGGCATCCTGATCGCGCCGGGCGGGCGGCTGTGGCTGGTGCTGCGGGTGGCGGTGGCGGACGGCCGGGTGGCCGGCTACGAGGTGGTCGCCGACCCGGCCCGGCTCGCCGCCCTCGACCTGGCCGTGCTGCCGGGGTGACCTCCGGCGACCGGGCGCGGTCCGGTCGTCGGACGCCCGCCCGCCTTCGAACGCGTCCGGTCGTCGACGGGTCGGCCGTCGGACGGGCCGCTCGTCGTACGCGTCGGACGGCGAACGCGTCGGACGGCGAACGGGTCAGTCGGCGATCCGGACCAGCATCTTCCCGGTGTTGGCGCCGCGCAGCATGCCGAGGAAGGCATCCACCACGTGCTCGAAGCCGTCCACCACCGTCTCGTCCGGGACGACGGCGCCCGACCGCAGGTGCGGGACGAGGAAGTCGTACAGCTCGGGCCGGGCGTCGAGGTGGTTGCGGACCAGGAAGCCCTCCAGCCGCAGGCTCTTGCCGACCACGTCGTAGAGGTTGCGCGGCGCCGCCGGCGGGGCCTGCGGGTGGTCGTACTGGGCGACGGCGCCGCACCAGGCGATCCGGCCGTGGTCGCGCAGTGCGCCGATGGCGGCCGCCAGGTGGTCGCCGCCGACGTTGTCGAGGTACACGTGCAGCCCCTCGGGGGCGGCCTCGCGCAGGCGCTCCGCGATCGGGGCGTCGTGGTAGTCGAAGGCGGCGTCGAAGCCGAGGTGTTCGGTGAGGTGGGCGGCCTTGGCGGCGGAGCCGGTGCTGCCGACGATCCGTCCGGCACCGAGCAGTCGGGCGAGCTGTCCGGCGGCGGTGCCCACGCCGCCGGCGGCCGCCGAGACGAACAGGGTCTCGCCGGGCTGGAGGCGGGCGATCCGGGTCAGGCCGACCCAGGCGGACAGGCCGGTGCCGCCGAGCACCGACAGGTGGGCGCTGAGCGGGACCCCGGCGAAGTCGGGCAGCAGGCTCGCCCGTTCGGCGGTGACCACCGAGTGGGTCCGCCAGGCCTGGCGGTGGTGGATGAGCGCCCCGACGGGCAGGGCGTCGGCCCGGGACTCCACCACCCGGCCGAGGGTGCGGCCCTCCAGCGGCGCGTGCAGCGCCCAGCCGCCCTCGTCCATCTCCTCGCGCATGTACGGGTCGACGGACTGGTAGAGGTTCTCGACGAGGGCCTCGCCCGCCGCGAGCGCCGGGACGGTCTCCTCGACGAAGGCGAAGTTCGCGGCGGTCGGCGCGCCGTCGGGGCGGGAGACCAGGTGGACGGCGTGCGCGGTGGGGCGGGACATCGGGTGCTCCGGACGGGTGAGGACGGGCGGGACGTGATCACCGTAGAAAGCGGGGGAGCGGCCGGGCAGGGGCCGTGGTCGATGGAACGGCGGCTTCCATGAGCCGGATCGATGGATCGACACGTCCGGGACTAGATTCGGGCGCATGACCGATCTCGCCCCGCACGAGCTGCGGATCCTGGTCGCCGTCGACGAGGAGCGGAGCTTCACGGCGGCTGCCACGCGCCTGGAGACCACCCAGTCCGCCGTCTCGCACGCCGTGCGCGCCTGCGAGCGGAAGCTCGGTGCGGTGCTCTTCGACCGCGGGCGCCACGGCGCACGCCCCACCGATGCCGGCGCCCGGGCCGTGGCGTACGCCCGTAGGATCCTGCGGCTGCTGGACGCGATGGGTCCCGAGGTGCGCGGCGCGGGCGCCGACGGCCCGCTGACCGGCACGCTGCGGATCGCCGCCTTCCGCAGCGCCGCCGCCCATCTGCTGCCGCCCGTCCTGGCCCGGCTCGCCGAGCGGCACCCGGGGCTCGCCACGCACGTCCGGATCGTCCGGGAGATCGGTCGCGGCAGCGCCGGTGAGGTCGCCGACGGCCGTGCCGACCTCGGGCTGGCCACCCTGGACGCCGGCGGTCCGCCGCCCGTCCCGGGCCTGGTCGCGGTACGCCTGTACGAGGAGTCGTACGCGCTCGCGCACCCGCAGGGCCACCCGGCGCCGCGTGAGCTCCCGCTGGTCGACTGGGACGAGAACTGCGGCTCGTACACCCGGGACTGGTGGCAGCGGCAGGACTGGATCCCGCCCGCCACCGTGGACGTGGAGGACGACACGGTGGCCCTCTCGCTGGTCGCCCAGGGCCTCGGCATGGCGATCATGCCCCGGACGGCGCTGCTCGGCGCCCCGTCCGGCCTCGCCGTCGCGGACCTCGGGCCGTTCCCGCCGAGCCGCTCGGTCGGGTACGTCACCACGCCCGAGCTGGCCGGGACGGCCGCCGTCCGGGCGGTGATCCGCGAGCTGCGCGAGGTGCGGTTGCCGGCGGGACTGGCACCTGCCCGGCCTGCGGCGTCGGCTCGGCCCCCGGTCGCCGGCTCGCCCTCGACGCCGGCTCGGCCCCCGGTCGCGGGCCCGCCCTCGACGCCGGCTCAGCCCCCGGTCGCGGGCCCGTCCTCGACGTCGGCTCGGCCCCCGGTCGCCGGCTCGCCCTCGACGCCGGCTCAGCCCCCGGTCGCCGGCTCGCCCTCGACGGCCTCCCGGAGCTTGCGGAACTCCCCGGCCAGCGCGTCCAGCGTGTAGTGCGCGTTGAGGCCGCTGGGGTTGGGCAGCACCCACACCTCGGTGTCCCCGATGCCCTCCGGCTGGCGCCCGATGGCGGCCCGCCGGTGCCCGAAGGCCGTCCGGTAGGCGCCGATGCCGAGGACGGCCAGCACCCGCGGGCGCAGCCGCAGCACCCGCTCGCGCAGCGCGGCCCCGCCCTCGCGCAGTTCCTCGGCGCTCAGCTCGTCCGCCTTGGCCGTGGTGCGCGGGGCGACGTTGGTGATGCCCAGGCCGAGTGCGAGCAGCTGCTCCTGCTCGTCCGGCCGGTACTGGCGCCCGGTGAAGCCGGAGCGGTGCAGCGCGGGCCAGAAGCGGTTGCCGGGCCGGGCGAAGTGGTGCCCGGTGGCGCCGGACCACAGGCCCGGGTTGATGCCGCAGAACAGCACCCGCAGCCCCGGCCCGGAGACGTCCGGGATGGTGGTGTCCTCGGCGGCCAGCAGCTGTTCGGCGGTGGGTTTCGTCGGCGGGTGCGGCTTCACCCGGCCAAGTCTGCCGTGCTCTCCGCCGGTGCCGTGCGGCGGTTGCGCAGCCACCGCAGGCCGAACACCACCACGGCCGCGTACGCCCAGCCGACGAAGACGTCGATGATGAAGTGCTCCGCGCCGTAGACCAGGGTGAACGTCATCGCGAGCGGGTAGGCGACCAGGACCGCCCGCAGCCAGGGACGGGCGGTGGGCCAGAGGAAGAACAGCAGCATCGCCGGGTAGGCGGAGTGCAGCGAGGGCATCGCGGCGACGTCGTTGGCGAACTGGCTGCCGTTCTCCAGCAGCGAGTCGGCCTGCGGCAGCCCGCTCACCGAGATCACCTCCCAGACCACCCGGGACACCTGCGGCAGGTTGCCCTGCTGGGCGACCAGCCACGGCGGGTCGGCCGGGTAGAGCAGGTAGGTGGCGAAGCCCGCGAAGGTGAGCGTCAGGTAGCAGGCGAGCAGCTGTCGGAACCGGTGGTGTGCGCGTCGCCAGAGCACCGCGAGCAGCAGGAAGACGACGAAGAAGTGCGACAGGTAGACGCCCACCGCCGCGTAGTCGTACCAGTGCGGTGAGCCGGGGGTGTAGAGGGCGTGCTGGAGCCGGACCGTCCAGGTCTCGCCGAAGCCGAGCACCTCGTCGAAGCGCAGCTGCGGCAGCCAGTGCGGGGCCCACGGGGTGTGCGCGCCGTAGCCGCGCAGCAGGGAGTACGTCCAGACCACGGCCATCACCGGCACCCAGTCGCGCAGGACCAGGACGAAGCCGCGGGGGCCGTGCCCGCTGTGCACGGCGCCGGTGAGCAGGGCGCCGATCAGCCAGAGGAACAGCACGTCGTTGGCGGCCGGGATGCCCTCGTCGCTCAGGAACCAGAGGAGGCCGGTGAGGTAGAGCGGCCAGGCCAGGAAGCGGAGTCTCGACCAGCCCGTCACGCGGGGGCGGGGTCGAGGCACCGGGCGCGGTCGCCCGGCCCGCGCGCGGGGCGGGGCCGGGGGGAGGGTCTTGGTCATGCGCACCGAAACTAGCAATCGAAACTTGGAGGACTCTGGATGAAATATGACCAGATCGTAAGAACGTCAGATCCGGTCGGCGCCGTTGTCGGCGTCGTCCTGGGCATCGCGTTCACGCCACGATGCCCAGCTCGTGCGGGGTGTTGTTGAAACGGCGGCCGCCGGCCGCGGTGACGGCGACGATGTCCTCGATCCGCACCCCGAACCGGCCGGGCAGGTAGATCCCGGGCTCGATCGAGAAGCACATCCCGGGCACCAGCGGCCGTTCCTCACCCTCGACCAGGTACGGCGGTTCGTGCGTGGTGGTGCCGATGCCGTGGCCGGTGCGGTGGATGAAGTGCTCACCGTAGCCGCCCTCGGTGATCACCCGCCGGGCGATCCGGTCGATCTCCTGGCAGCCGACACCGGGACGGACCGCCTCGAAGGCGGTCTGCTGGGCGAGCCGGACCAGCTCGTGCACCTTCCGCACCTCGGCCGGGACGTCCGTACCGACGTGCACCGTCCGTGTGGTGTCGGAGCCGTAGCCGTCCTTGAGGCCGCCGAAGTCCAGCACCACGGTGTCACCCGTTCGGATGACCCGGTCACCGGCCTCGTGGTGCGGATCGGCGCCGTTGGGGCCGGAACCGACCACGGTGAAGTCCACCTGGCTGTGGCCGTACTGGAAGAGCAGCGCGCCGAGGTCGGCGGCCACGTCGGTCTCCCGGCGGCCGGCGAAGTCGACTTCCAGGATCCCGCGGTAGGCGGCGTCCGCGGCGCCGCCGGCCGCGGCCAGGCGGTCCAGCTCCTCGTCGTCCTTGACCGCGCGCAGCATCGGCAGGGTCTCGGTGAGCGAGGTGAACGAGGCGCCGGGCAGCGCCGCCTGGAAACCGAGCAGGTGCATCGCCCAGGCGTCGTCGGAGACGCCGTAGCGCCCGGCCGGATCGAGCAGCGGACCGGCGGTGGCGAACGGGTCCTCGCCGTCGGACCAGTCGAGCAGCCGGACGGCCCGGGCGCCGACCGCCTTCTCGGCGTCCGGGCGCTCCAACCTCGGGACGACCAGGACGGGTTCGCGCCCGGCGGTGAGGACGAGGGCGGTCAGCCGCTCGGTGATCGCGGTGGGCGTGTAGCCGCACAGGTAGGAGAGGTCGGGTCCGGGGGCGACGACCAGGCCGGCCAGCCCGGCGGCCGCCGCCTCGGCGGCGGCCCGGGTCATCCGGGCGGTGTGGTCCTCGACGGTGAAGGGTCGGGGCACGGCGGTTCCTCCTCGGGGGCGGACGGGCGCTGCTGGGACTCCATCGTCCTCGAATTCCCTCAGCGCCTCCCGGAGTCGGCGAAGTGCCGGAGGAACAGCGCCCCGACGTGGGCCATGTGCGCGATCTCGTCCGGGTCGACGCTCTCGTTCGGCGCGTGGATCAGGCAACGCGGCTCCTCGACGCCCATCAGGATGATCTCCGCGTCGGGGTAGGTGGTGGCGAGGACGTCGCAGAGCGGGATCGAGCCGCCCTGGCCCAGGAAGGAGACCGGTGCGCCGTAGACCTCCCGCATCGCCCGGTCGAGCGCGGCGTACGCGGGCCCGCCGGTGGCGGCCCGGAACGGCGAGCCGGCGCCCTCCCGTTCGACGTCCACCAGCACGCCCCAGGGCGCGGCGGCCTCCAGGTGTGCGACCAGCGCGTCCTGGGCGGCGCGGGCCCCGGTGCCGGGCGGCACCCGCAGGCTCACCCGGGCCCGGGCGGTGGCCGGGACGGCGGCGGCCGAGCCGATCACGGGCGGGCAGTCGATGCCGAGCACGGTGACGGAGGGACGGGCCCAGAGCCGGTCGGCGACCGTGCCGGAGCCGGTCAGCCGGACGCCGTCCAGGACACCGGCGTCGGTGCGGAAGGCGCTCTCGTCGTAGCCGACGCCGCTCCACGTCCCGCCGTGGTCCAGCCCGTCGATCCGGGTGCCGCCGTCGGCGTCGCGCAGCGAGTCGAGCATCCGGATCAGCGCGGCGAGGGCGTCCGGGGCCGGGCCGCCGAACATGCCGGAGTGCAGGTCGCCCGCGAGCGCCCGGACGGTGACCACCACATCGGTGACCCCGCGCAGCGAGGTCGTGGCGGTCGGGACGCCGACGGCCGCGTTGCCGGTGTCGCAGATCAGCAGGGCGTCCGCGTGCAACTCCCCGGCGTGCGGCGGCAGGTACCGCTCCAGACCGCCGGTGCCCTGCTCCTCGGAGCCCTCGACCACCAGCTTGAGGCCGACCGGCACGTCCCCGTCGAGCGCGCGCAGCGCGGTGAGCTGCATGACGATGTTGCCCTTGCAGTCGGCGGCGCCGCGCCCGTACCAGCGGCCGTCGCGCTCGGTCAGCTCGAACGGCGGTGAGTCCCAGGCGGCTTCGTCCAGCGGGGGCTGGACGTCGTAGTGGCTGTAGAGCAGCACGGTCGGGGCGCCGGGCGGCGGCGGGCTGTGGCCGATCACGGCGTGACTGCCGTCCGGGGTCTCCTCCAGGTGGACGTCGCGCAGGCCGGCCTCGGTGAAGGCGGCGGCGACCCACTCGGCGGCCTGGCGGCACTTCTCCGGCGGGTACTGCCGGGGGTCGGCGACCGACGGGATGGCCACCAGCTCGGCCAGGTCATCCCGCGCGCGGGGCATCAACCCGGCGATCCGGCGCGCGAGTTCGTCGCTGTCGTCGCTGCTCGGGCCGGTGTGCGCGGTGTCGCTCATGCGGAGGCTCCCTGGGGTCGGGCTGCGGGCGGTGTCGCCTGTCGGGTCCGGTCCCGCACCGGGTCGCCGCGGGGCCGCGCGGTCCGTACGCCCGCTGCACCGCCGGTCCGGCGACCGGGGCCGTGCCCGTGGTCCTGTCGGTGTCCGTTGCCGTGTCCCCGGTCGTGTCCGGAGAGCGCCGACCCGGCTTGCGCGGCGGGCGGAAGAGGTGCGCGAGCGGGCCGGGCACCGGCGGGCCGCCGCCCGCGATCCCCGCGGTCGTCGAACCCGACCGGCCGGCCGGGGCGGAGGAGGGCGCGGGCCAGGCCGTGGACCGCCGCGGCGGGGGCGGAGCGCAGACCGGCCACCGAAGCGGCCACCGAAGCGGTCGCCGCGAGCGCGAGCAGCACCCAGGACGTCGCGTCCGTGGAACTCATCCGATCCTCCTCCGGTACGGCCCCGGTCGACTGCGCTCGACTGCGGGTGGAAGCGGCCGCCCACGCCGGGGCCGCGGCAGACTGCGGCCGTCGTCGGTCGTCGGTCGTCAGCCGGTGGCGGTCGGCGTCGGCCGATGGCGCGGGAGCCGGGGGAAGGGCCCCGTGGCGGGCCGTACCCGGCCAGTCCATCCGGATGCTGGGGCCGCCGCATGCGGCACGCGCCCGAGCGGGTGACCGGCCGCGGGCGTCGGCGCGTTCGGCGCCGCGGCCCGGTGCTTGACGGTGCTCAGTCTGCTCTACGGTCTCCGACCGGGCACGGAATCATAAATTCCGGGCCGACTGTCGGTGCGGTGGGACACCATGACCGGCATGTCCTACGAACTCCAGGCGCTGATAGGAACATTGGAGCTGCTCAGGGTGGCAGCGGCGGAGGTTCCGGCGGCCCGGGTGGTGGCGTTGGCGCAGGGGATGGCGCTGATACCGGTCACCTCCGGGGTCCTCGCCGCGCTCCAGGGCGACGGCAGCGTGCTGAAGCCCGTCGGCGGATCCGGATTCGGCTGGCACTCCGACGGCTTCGAACTCCGGCTGGCCGCCTGGTCGAAGGCCGGCCCGATCGCCTGCGTCGAGGCCGAGTACTACGGCGGCAGCGGCACCCAGCGCGCCGTGGTCTGGGAGAACGGCCGGATCGTCCTCGGCCCGCTCGCCATCGGCGAGTTCGAGCCCGCACCGGCCGACACACCGATCTCCCAAGCCCTTCGGCGGCTCGGCGTGCGCACCGAGGAGGGCCGGGTGGACGAGTTCGACTCGGTCGGCCTGGGGGCGTACCGCAGTACCGGAGAGTGGGCCGGGATCGACTGAGCCGTCACGCACCGTTCGGCGTAGGCGCGGTGGCCGCGTCCCGAGGACTGCCCGACCGTGTGATCAGGCGATCTCGCCTGATCCACAGCGAGAGGAAGCAGTACCCATGCGTGCCACCCGGATGGCCGTCGTGCTGACCGCAGCGTTCGCGCTGACCACTGTCGCCACGTCGTCCGCCACCGCCGCCGCCGCCGGCAACGGAGCCGCGGCCACCCGTACCACCGTTCCCGGCGCGGCCGTGCCCGCCGTGCCCGGTCTGTCCGCCGTGCCGGGCCTGTTCGGCCTGTCCGCGCTGTCCGTCGCCCCCGTGACGGTCCCGGCCCTGCCGAGCACCCTCCCGGCCTCCGAACCGGCGGCCCCGGCCACGTCGGCCCTCCCCGCCAAGTCCGCGCTCCCCGACACGTCGAGCCTCCCGGCCCTCCCCGCGACACCGGACCCGAGCGCGGCGCTCGGGGCGGTGGACGACATCGTCAAGCTGGTCACCGACCTGCTCTCGACGGTGACCTCCGCCGTTCCCGACCTCGGAGCCCTCCAGCAGCTCATCGCTGCTCTCCAGGCCGCCCTGCAGGGCCTGATCGGGCAGCTCCCGGCCCTCCCGCAGCTCCCGGCCCTCCCGTCGCTCCCGTCGCTGCCCGCCCCGGCGCCGTCCAGGCTCCCCGACACCGCCACCCCGCCCTCCGCAGCCACCGTGCAGCAGCAGCTCGACGCCCTCCGGGCCCGGGCCCAGGCACTGACCGCGGCGGCCCGCAGCCACCCCGCCGCCGGCTGACCCCGGCGACGCGAACGGCCCCGCTCCCGAACCCGGGAGCGGGGCCGTACCGTTCGTCCCGCCGGCCGGAGGCCGACGGCGGACCACGACCGGGCGTGGTCCGTGGTCAGGCGTGGTCCGCGATCAGCGGTAGTTCACGTACTGGATCGCGAAGTCCAGGTCCTTGCCCTTGAGCAGGGCCTGCACGGCCTGGAGGTCGTCGCGGCTCTTCGAGCTGACGCGCAGCTCGTCGCCCTGGACCTGAGCCTTGACGCCCTTCGGGCCCTCGTCACGGATGATCTTCGCGACCTTCTTCGCGTCCTCCGTGGTGATGCCCTCCTTGACGTTGGCGAAGATCTTGTACTCCTTGCCGGAGAGCTGCGGCTCGGCGGCGTCCAGAGCCTTCAGCGACAGGCCGCGCTTGACGAACTTCGTCTGCAGCACGTCGAGGATGGCGCGCACGCGCTCCTCGCCGTTGGCCTTCATCTCGATCTTTTCGCCGGAGCGGCTGATCTCGCCGCCCACGCCCTTGAAGTCGAAGCGCGTCGCGATCTCACGGGAGGTCTGGTTGATCGCGTTGTCGACCTCCTGCCACTCGACCTTCGAGACGATGTCGAAACTGGAGTCGGCCATGGGTGTTGGTCTCCTTGATGCTCTGGCTTCACTGACACGGCCCGCCCCACCGGGCGCCCGCCGCCCCAGCCTATCCAGCGCCACCCCGCCCTCGCCCGCGACGACTGCCCGGTGTTCCTTGATCGTCGGGTGATCCACCGAGTGGCGAAGCACCCCCCGGCATCGGGTATGGTTTACCAAGTCGAACGGGGCGAACACCCCGGACGACGAACGTCCTGGCTGGTTGCCCGAGCGGCCAAAGGGAGCAGACTGTAAATCTGTCGCGCAAGCTACGCAGGTTCGAACCCTGCACCAGCCACAGGATAGAAAACAGCCCCTGATCTGCGGAAACGCAGATCAGGGGC
>NZ_JBEOUW010000010.1:108513-263671 GCF_040303045.1 Kitasatospora sp. NPDC096140 | reverse complement strand
CGCCCGGTTACATTCCGAACCCGGAAGCTAAGCCTCACAGCGCCGATGGTACTGCAGGGGGGACCCTGTGGGAGAGTAGGACGCCGCCGAACAATCATTCCAAAGAACCCCTGATCCACTCGGATCAGGGGTTCTTTGCATTTCCGGACACTGCGCCGGGCGCCGCTTTCAGACCTTCAGCTTGAAGCCGACGTGCGACGGAACGAACCCGAGCCGCTCGTAGAAGCGGTGCGCGTCGGTGCGGGTGGCGTCGGAGGTGAGCTGGACGAGGTCGGCGCCGAGTTCGCGGGAGCGCTGGACGGCCCACTCGATCAGGACGGAGCCCAGCCCGTTGCCGCGCTCGTCGGCGTGGATGCGGACGGCCTCGATGATCGTGCGGGTGGAGCCCTGTCGGGAGAGGCCGGGCACGACGGTGAGCTGCAGGGTGCCGACGGTCCGGCCGGCGCGGTCGGCGACGACCAGGTGCTGGTGCGGGTCGCCCTCGATGCGGGCGAAGGCGGTGCGGTAGGCGGTCAGGTCGTCGGGGCTCTCGCGGGTCGCGCCCAGCGGGTCGTCCGCGAGCATCGCCACGATGGCCGGGAGGTCCGCCCCGGTCGCCCGGCGGATCGTCAGATCGGTCGTGTCGTTCATGATCAGAGAATAGAAGCCTTTCCACGGTTCCCACCCGTCCCTGTCTACGCCCGTAGCGCCCCTGCACGGCCCTCCTGGGGGCCGATCAGGGCCGATCAGGGGTGGGCAAGGTCCCTGATGGCGTCGGGCCGGGGTGAGGCGGTGTCACGCCCCGGGCGGGGCACTGGTGATGACGGCGAAGACCGCGCCGTGCGGGTCGACCAGCTGGGCGAGGCGGCCGACGCCGTGGACGTCGGTGGCGGGGACCTTCACGGTCGCGCCGATGGTGGCGGCGATGGCGAGGCCGGCGTCCGCGTTGGGGACCTCGAAGTACGGGAGCCAGTGCGAGCCGGTGCCGGCGGCGGTCTGCTGGGGGCCGAGCTGGACGATGCCGCCGTGGGCGTCGTCGGTGCCGCCGCCCGCGGGGGTGAGGACGGTGTAGATCGAGCCGTCGAACGGGACGTCCTGCTCCTGCCAGTCGAAGACGGTGCGGTAGAAGGACTTGGCGAGTTCGGCGTCGATGCTGTGGCACTCGGCCCAGCAGAGGCTGCCCTCCTCGTCGACGACGTCCAGGCCGCGGGTGTCGTGCGGCTGCCAGACGGCGAAGTCGGCGCCGGTCGGGTCGGTGTAGCCGGCCATCCGGCCCGAGGTGAAGACGTCGAAGGGGGCGAACCGGACGCGGCCGCCGGCCTTCTCGACCAGTGCGGTGGTGCGGTCGGCGTCCGGGGTGGCGAAGTAGAGCGTCCAGCCCGGCAGGGAACTCTCGTCGGTGAGCGGGCCGAGGGCGGCGACGATCCGGCCGTCGAGGCGGAAGAACCCGTAGCCGCCCGACTCGGGGCCGGCCGAGTCGAAGGTCCAGCCGAACAGCGCGGTGTAGAAGTCGACGGAGGCCCGGGTGTCGGGGCTGCTCAGGTCGAGCCAGTCGGGGGCGCCGGGGCGGAAGGCGGTGTTGAGCATGTCGGGCACTGCTCCTCGGACGGGCCGGGCCCGGGCGGGCGCGGTCGACGGTCCCCCTGCCTACTCACAGCCTGGCACCTCGGCGATGGCGCTGCACGGCAGGCTTCCGGCCCGGGATCCGGGCGTTCGCGGCTGTGGGCTTGTCGGGGCCGGGCGGTACCGTGCGTAGCGGAATGATCCACCCGTACCGGTCGAAGGGGGCCCGGTGAGCAAGCAGGCGCAGTCGGGACAGCAGCCGTTCCAGCTCGCGCAGGTCGAGGGGGTGCTGGAGCGGATCACCTACGCCAACGAGGAGACCGGCTACACGGTGGCCCGGGTCGACACCGGCCGGGGCGGGAACGACCTGCTGACCGTGGTGGGCGCGCTGCTGGGGGCGCAGGTCGGGGAGTCGCTGCGGCTGCACGGGCGGTGGGGCTCGCACCCGCAGTACGGGCGGCAGTTCACGGTGGAGAACTACACGACGGTGCTGCCGGCCACGGTCCAGGGCATCCGGCGGTACCTGGGCTCGGGGCTGATCAAGGGGATCGGGCCGCGGTTCGCCGAGCGGATCGTGGAGCGCTTCGGTGTGGACACCCTGGAGGTGATCGAGAACGAGCCGGGCCGGCTGATCGAGGTGCCGGGGCTGGGGCCGAAGCGCACCAAGAAGATCGCGGCGGCCTGGGAGGAGCAGAAGGCCATCAAGGAGGTGATGGTCTTCCTGCAGGGGGTCGGGGTGTCGACCTCGCTGGCGGTGCGGATCTACAAGCAGTACGGCGACGCGTCGATCGGCGTGGTGAAGAACGAGCCGTACCGGCTGGCGTCGGACGTCTGGGGCATCGGATTCCTGACGGCGGACCGGATCGCCCAGGCGGTGGGCATCCCGCACGACAGCCCGGAGCGGGTGAAGGCGGGGCTGCAGTACGCGCTGTCGCAGAGCAGCGACCAGGGGCACTGCTTCCTGCCGGAGGAGCGGCTGATCGCGGACGGCGTGAAGCTGCTGCAGGTGGACGTGGGGCTGGTGATCGACTGCCTGGCCGAGCTGGTCGCGGCCGAGGGGGTGGTCCGCGAGACGGTGCCGGGGGAGGCGGGCGAGCCGATCACCGCGGTCTACCTGGTGCCGTTCCACCGGGCGGAGATCTCGCTGGCCAACCAGCTGCTGCGGCTGCTGCGTTCGGACACGGACCGGATGCCGTGGTTCGCGGGCGTGGACTGGTCGGTGGCGCTGGAGTGGCTGGCGAAGCGGACGGGGGCCGAGTTGGCGCCCGAGCAGGAGCAGTCGGTGCGGCTGGCGCTGACGCAGAAGGTCGCGGTGCTGACGGGCGGTCCGGGCTGCGGCAAGTCGTTCACGGTGAAGTCGATCGTGGCGCTGGCGCTGGCGAAGCGGGCGAAGGTGGTGCTGGCGGCGCCGACCGGGCGGGCGGCGAAGCGGCTGTCGGAGCTGACCGGGGCGGAGGCCTCGACGGTGCACCGGCTGCTGGAGCTGAAGCCGGGCGGGGACGCCGCGTTCGACCGGGACCGGCCGCTGGACGCGGACCTGGTGGTGGTCGACGAGGCCTCGATGCTGGACCTGATCCTGGCGAACAAGCTGGTCAAGGCGGTGCCGATGGGCGCTCACCTGCTGTTCGTGGGGGACGTGGACCAGCTGCCGTCGGTGGGCGCCGGGGAGGTGCTGCGGGACATGCTGGCCGAGGGCGGGCCGATCCCGTCGGTCCGGCTGACCCGGATCTTCCGGCAGGCGCAGCAGTCGGGCGTGGTGACCAACGCGCACCGGATCAACGAGGGGAAGCCGCCGCTGACGGATGGTCTGGCGGACTTCTTCCTGTTCGCCGAGGACGACGCGGAGCGGGCGGCCGGGCTGACGGTGGACGTGGTGGCGCGGCGGATCCCGCAGAAGTTCGGCTTCGACCCGCGCCGGGACGTCCAGGTGCTGTCCCCGATGCACCGCGGCCCGGCCGGGGCGGGGAACCTGAACACGCTGCTGCAGGGGGCGGTGACGCCGGCCCGGGAGGGGGTGGCGGAGCGGCGTTTCGGCGGGCGGACGTTCCGGGTGGGGGACAAGGTGACCCAGATCCGCAACAACTACGACAAGGGGCGGAACGGCGTCTTCAACGGCACAGTGGGAGTGGTGACCGCCCTCAGCGTGGACGACCAGCGGTTGACGGTGGTCACCGACGAGGACGAGGAGGTGGTGTACGACTTCGACGAACTCGACGAGCTGGCCCACGCGTACGCGGTGACGATCCACCGCTCGCAGGGCAGCGAGTACCCGGTGGTGGTGATTCCGGTCACTATGTCCGCTTGGACGATGCTCCAGCGAAATCTGCTCTACACCGCTGTGACCAGGGCGAGGAAACTCGTGGTACTGGTCGGGTCACGCAAGGCGATCGCGCAGGCCGTTCGGGCCGTCAGTGCAGGTCGGCGGCATGCGGCGCTCGATCATCGGCTTGCTTCTGGATGATTATCCAACAGGATCGTTGCCTCTAATGTTCTCTTGACGTGAAGAGATTTACGGCAGAGCCTAGGGTGGTGCCGATCTTGTCCGGTTCGTACCGGCTACGGCGGCAGGTTTTGTAGGGGCGGGCCCTTCCGGGCCACCCCGGGTGCGCGACTGTCCTCCGGATGGGGGATGGTGGAGACAGTCAGGGCACCTTGGAAGAGGATTCATTTCGTCGGTGAGGAAGACGTGAGCGACAACTCGGTAGTACTGCGGTACCAGGACGGCGAGTACGAGTACCCCGTCGTCGAGAGCACTGCGGGCAACGCCGGCTTCGACATCTCGAAGCTGCTCCCGCAGACCGGCCTGGTCACCCTGGACAACGGCTTCGGTAACACCGCCGCGTACAAGTCCGCGATCACCTTCGTGGACGGCGACAACGGCATCCTGCGGTACCGCGGCTACCCGATCGAGCAGCTCGCCTCGCAGGGCGGCTTCATCGAGACCGCGTACCTCCTGATCAACGGCGAGCTGCCCAACGCGGACCAGCTGGCGGAGTTCAACCGCGAGATCACCCAGCACACCCTGCTGCACGAGGACGTCAAGCGCTTCTTCCAGGGCTTCCCGCGGGACGCCCACCCGATGGCCATGCTGTCCTCGGTGGTCGGCGCGCTGTCCACGTTCTACCCGGAGAGCCACAACCCGTTCGACGCGGCCCAGCGCCACCTGTCGACGGTCCGCCTGCTCGCCAAGCTGCCGACGATCGCCGCGTACGCGTACAAGAAGGCGATGGGCCAGCCCTTCGTCTACCCGCGCAACGACCTGAGCTACGTCGAGAACCTCCTGCGGATGACGTTCGCCGTCCCCGCCGAGGACTACGAGCTCAACCCGGTCGTCGTCAACGCCCTGGACAAGCTGCTCATCCTGCACGCGGACCACGAGCAGAACTGCTCGACCTCCACCGTGCGCCTGGTCGGCTCCAGCCACGCCAACCTGTTCGCCTCGATCTCGGCCGGCATCTCGGCACTGTGGGGCCCGCTGCACGGCGGCGCCAACCAGGCCGTGCTGGAGATGCTGGAGAGCATCCAGAAGGACGGCGGCGACGTCGACGCCTTCATCACGAAGGTCAAGAACAAGGAAGCCGGCGTCAAGCTGATGGGCTTCGGCCACCGGGTCTACAAGGCGTTCGACCCGCGCGCCGCCCAGGTGAAGCTGCTCGCGCACGAGGTCCTCGGCCAGCTCGGCAAGAGCGACGAGCTCCTCGACATCGCGCTCAAGCTGGAGGAGCACGCCCTCAAGGACGACTTCTTCATCTCGCGCAAGCTGTACCCGAACGTGGACTTCTACACCGGCCTGATCTACCGCGCCATGGGCTTCCCGACCAGCATGTTCACCGTGCTGTTCGCCCTCGGCCGGCTGCCGGGCTGGATCGCCCACTGGCACGAGATGATCAACGACCCGACCAGCCGGATCGGCCGCCCGCGCCAGATCTACACCGGCACCGCGATCCGCGACTACGTCCCGCTTGAGGGTCGCTGACGACGCGCGCGAAGACGCCGACGCCGGGCACCGACCCGGACGGAAGCTGAAAGGGGCCCGGCCGCTGCCTGAGCGACCGGGCCCCTCCGCGTCCCCGCACCGCACCCCCGGAGGGGTCCGTGCGGGGACGGAACCGTACGGCGCACGACTCCGGGGCCGGCCGCAGCCCGAGACGGCCGCTCAAAGCGTCCCTGGCCCGCCAGTACCCCGGCGCCGTGCGCGAAGGCCGTCGAGAAGACGACCCTTCCCGGGGCCCGCCGGAGCCCCGCCGGCGACAGCCGGTGGAAGCGCGGGGACACGTTGCCGTTCAGCGTGCCCCGCCCATCGGAAAAACTGCCGCACTACCAACCTAAGACGTATCAGGGTGCGAGAAGTTACGCCCGGGGGGTGTGAGCTGCCTCTCGCCACGCTCCGTGTGCGCGTCGTACCCCGCCCATATCACACCTTCTCTCGCGCGGGACGTCACCCTCCCCGCAGTCACGGCAACCGAGCGTGATAGGAATCGTGGCATTCCGGTACGGACCGCCACGCACACTCGCAGCGCGGCGGCGGAACTGGGGAGGGAGTGCGCAGATGGCCAGGAACGTCGTCGTCACCGGCGGTGGCACGGGAATCGGGTACGAAGTCGCGCGGCGGTTCGCCGAGGCGGGTGACCGCGTGGTGATCGTGGGCCGCCGCCGCGCGGTCCTGGAGAAGGCCGCGGCGGACCTCGGGGCGGACGTCACCCCGCTGGTGTGCGACCTCGCCGACCCGGACGCCGTGGAGGACGCACTGCGCGAACTGCCCGAGCGGATCGACGTCCTGGTCAACAACGCCGGCAGCCGGGAGACCGTGGTCGGCGGCGGACCGCACGCGCTGCTCGCCCGCTGGCGCGGCGACTTCGAGCGCAACGTGCTGACCGTGGTGCTGCTCACCGAGTCGATCCGCGACCGGCTCACCCCCGGCTCCGGCCGGGTGGTCACCATCAGCTCCATCGCGGCCCTGCGCGGGGCCGGCTCCTACGGCGCGGCGAAGGCCTCGCTGCACGCCTGGAACAACTTCCTGGCCGCCCAGTTGGGCACCTCGGGCATCACCGCCAACATCGTCGCGCCCGGGACGGTCAGCGGCACCGAGTTCTTCGGGCCGCGGCTGGACGAGGCCGAGGTGGCCCGGCGGGCGGCCCGCACCCTGCTCGGCCGGATCGGGGAGACCGGCGAGGTCGCGGCGGCGGTGCACTTCCTCGCCTCGCCCGAGGCCGGGTTCATCACCGGTGAGATCCTGCACTGCAACGGCGGCGAGCTGCTGGGGCGTTGACGTACGGCGAGGGGCCCGGACCGGTGGCGGTCCGGGCCCCTCGTGCGTGCCCCGGGGCGCGCGGGAGCCGCCCGGCCCCCGGGGCACGCGGGAGCTTCCCGGGGCCGCTCAGGCGGCCCGGAAGCGGCGCAGGCGCAGGCTGTTGGTGAGCACGAAGACCGAGGAGAAGGCCATGGCCGCGCCGGCGATCATCGGGTTGAGCAGCCCGGCCGCGGCCAGCGGCAGGGCGGCGACGTTGTAGCCGAACGCCCAGACCAGGTTGCCCCTGATGGTGCCGAGGGTCCGGCGGGAGAGCCGGATGGCGTCGGCCGCCGCGCGCAGGTCGCCGCCGACCAGGGTGAGGTCGGCGGCCTCGATCGCGGCGTCGGTGCCGGTGCCCATCGCGAGGCCGAGGTCGGCCTGGGCGAGGGCCGCGGCGTCGTTGACACCGTCGCCGACCATCGCGACGACCCCGCCCTCGGCCTGCAACCGCCTGACCGTCGCGACCTTGTCCTCGGGGAGCACCTCGGCGATCACGTCCTGCGCGGGGATGCCGACCTCGGCCGCGACCGCCTCGGCGACCGCCCGGTTGTCTCCGGTCAGCAGCACCGGGCGCAGGCCCAGCGCGCGGAGCCGGGCGACCGCCTCGGCGCTGGTCGGCTTGACCGCGTCGGCGACCTCCAGGACGGCCCGCGCCTCGCCGTCCCAGCCGACCGTGACCGCGGTGCGGCCGGCCGCCTCGGCGGCGGCCCTGGCGCGGGTCAGGGAGGGCGGCAGGTGCAGGGCCCGGTCGGCGAGCAGCGCCTCGTGCCCGGCGACCACCGCGCGGCCCGCCACGACGCCCTCCACGCCCCGGCCGGGGACGCTGCGGAAGCCCTCGACGGCGGGCACTTCGCCGGCCTTGGCAGCGGCGTCGGCGATCGCCCGGGCGATCGGGTGCTCGGAGGCGTGTTCGACGGCGCCGGCCAGGCGCAGCGCCTCGCTCCGGTCGACGCCCTCGGCGGTGTGCACGGCGACCACGGCCATCCGGCCGGTGGTGACGGTGCCGGTCTTGTCGAGCACGACGGTGTCCACCGCGCGGGTGGTCTCCAGGACCTCCGGGCCCTTGATCAGGATCCCGAGCTGGGCGCCGCGGCCGGTGCCCACCATGAGCGCGGTCGGGGTGGCCAGGCCGAGCGCGCAGGGGCAGGCGATGATCAGGACGGCCACGGCCGCGGTGAAGGCCTCGGTGGGGCTGTCGGTGACCAGCAGCCAGGTGACCAGGGTGGCCAGGGCGATCAGGATCACCACGGGGACGAAGACGGCGGAGATCCGGTCGGCCAGCCGCTGGGCGGCGGCCTTGCCGTTCTGGGCCTCCTCGACCAGCCCGGCCATCCGGGCCAGCCGGGTGTCGGCGCCGACCCGGGTGGCCTCGACCACCAGGCGCCCGCCGGCGTTGACGGTGGCACCGGTGACCGGGTCGCCGACGGTGACCTCGACCGGGGCGGACTCGCCGGTCAGCATCGAGGCGTCCACGGCGGAGCCGCCCTCGACCACCACGCCGTCGGTGGCGATCTTCTCGCCCGGGCGGACCACGAAGCGCGTGCCGACGGCCAGCCGGTCCACCGGCAGGCGCACCTCGCGTCCGTCCTGCAGGACCGCGACGTCCTTGGCGCCGAGGTCGAGCAGCGCGTGCAGCGCGGCGCCCGCCCGGCGCTTGGAGCGGGCCTCCAGCAGGCGGCCGAGCAGGATCAGCACGGTGACGGCGGCAGCGGTCTCCAGGTAGAGCGCGGCGGAGGCGTCGGTGTCGCCGACGGAGAGCGAGAAGGCGTGGTGCATCCCGGGCAGGCCGGCGTGGCCCAGGAAGAGCGCCCAGACCGACCAGCCGAAGGCGGCCAGGGTGCCCAGTGAGACCAGGGTGTCCATGGTCGCGGCGCCGTGCTTGAGGTTGGTCCAGGCGGCGCGGTGGAACGGCAGGCCGCCGTACACCACGACCGGGCCGGTGAGCGCGAAGGCCAGCCACTGCCAGTTCGTGAACTGCAGGGCCGGGACCATCGACAGCACGACCACCGGGACGCCGAGGACGGTGCCGATCACCAGCCGGTCGAGCAGGGGGTCGGTCCGTTCGGGACGGGCCGGCCCGGGCGCCGCGGTGGCGGGACGGGCCGGCTCGGGGACGGCGGGCGCCGGGGGCGGGGGGAGCTCGGCGGTGTAGCCGGTGCGCTCGACCGTGGCGATCAGCTCGGCCACCGTCACCCCGGGGCCGTAGTCGACCCGGGCCTTCTCGGTGGCGAAGTTGACGGTCGCCTCGACGCCGTCCATCCGGTTGAGCTTCTTCTCGATCCGGGCCGCGCAGGAGGCGCAGGTCATCCCGCCGATCGACAGCTCGACCCGGTCCCGGGCCTCGACGTCGGGGGCGGACGTGCTCATGCGGATCAGCTCCTTGCTGGGGGCGTACGGCGGGGGCCGTCGGTCGGGCCGCCGGTCGGGGCCCCGCCGTACCTCGGTGGTTCAGGCGCTGCGGCCGACCAGCTCGTAGCCGGCCTCGTCGACGGCGGCGCGGACCTGCTCGTCGTCCAACGGGGCGGCGGAGAAGACCGTCACGGTCCCGGCCTTGGCGTCGGCGGCGACCTCGGTGACACCGGTCAGGGTGGAGAGCTCCTCGCTGATCGCCTTCTCGCAGTGGCCGCAGCTCATGCCGGACACGGTGTAGGTGATGGTGCTGGACATCGGGGCCTCCGGGAGGTCGGTGAGGGTTCCTGTGCTGACGACTGTCGATGACTGCTGATGACACCATACCCCTGAGGGGTATCGGTCGAGGGGGTGGGGGAGGTGGATCGAATCGTAGGCGACGGGGTGGGCGGGTGGGTGCCGTGATCGTCCCTTATGTTCGGTATGTGTTTCCGATCCGCCGCGCCCAGTCACCCTCGGCACCCGGGGCAGCCGGACTGCCGCCGGACCGGCAGCGCGGCGCCCTGCTGGCCGCCGACCTCCAGGACGTGCCGCTGTGGCGGCGCGCCGCTCCGGCGCTGCTCGCCACCCTGCTGGTGGGGCTCGCGGACCTCCTCTCCGGCAAGGACCGCTACCTCGCCCCGCTGATGACCGTCGTGCCGACCATCGCGGCCCTCACCCTGCGGCCCCGCGAACTGCTCGCGGTCTGCACGCTCGGACTGCTCGCGGTGTTCGGGCTCAGCCACTACGACGAGGTCGACAACATCAACGACGCGCGGTTCCTCTACGGCGCGATGGTCAGCTACGTGGTGGTGACGCTGTTCTCGGCCTGGGTCGCCGGGCTCCGGATGCGGCGGGCGGCGGCCTTCGCGGCCGTCAGCTCCGTCGCCGAGGCCGCCCAGCGGGCCCTGCTGCGGCTGCCGGGGCCGGTGGTCGGGCCGCTGCGGCTGGCCGTGCGGTACGTTTCGGCGGCGGACGCCTCGCGGATCGGCGGGGACCTCTACTCCGTCCTGGAGACGCCGCACGGCACCCGGGTCGCGGTCGGGGACGTCCGGGGCAAGGGGCTGGCAGCGGTGCAGACCGCGGCGGTGGTGCTGGGCGCGTTCCGTGAGGCCGCGTACGACGAGGCCGGGCTGCGGGGTGTCGCGGCGCGGGTCGAGGCCAGCGTCGAACGGCACGTCCCGGACGGCGAGTTCACCACGGCGCTGTTCGCGGAGTTCCGCGCGCCCGGGGCCGTGGAGCTGCTGCAGTACGGGCACGTGCCGCCGATCCGGGTCGACGGCGAGGGACGGGCGCTCGTCCTGCACGCGCCGGACCCGTGGGTGCCGCTGGGCCTCGGCCGGCTGGCCGCGGGGGAACCGACCAGCTGGGGGCAGCCGTTCGGGCCGGAGGACGTGCTGGTGCTCTGCACGGACGGGGTGATCGAGGCGCGGCACCGGGCGACCGGGGAGTTCTACCCGCTGGCGGAGCGGGTGGGGCCGCTGGTGCGGGGAGCCGCGCGCTCGGCGGGCGAGCTGGAGGCGGCGGTCGGGCGGGTGTACGGGGACCTGCTGGCGCACACCGGCGGGGAGCTGCGGGACGACGCGTTGCTGCTGCTGATCGCGCGGACGGACGGCTGACCGACGCCCGGGGTGCGGCGGGGGCGCGGGGTGCGGGGGAGGGCATGGGGGAGCGGGGCGCGGTGCCGGTCGGGGCCCTCCGTTCCGCGCAGTTCCCCGCGCCCCGGTCGGAGCACGGGGAAGAGGGGAGGGGCCGGGGGACTGCGCGGGTAGGGGGCGGGGCGGAGCGGGCTCAGGCGGTGGTGTCGGCGAGGGCGCGGAAGACGAGGGCGGTGGAGGTGGCGCCCGGGTCCTGGTGGCCGATGCTGCGTTCGCCGAGGTAGGAGGCGCGGCCCTTGCGGGCCCGGAGCGGGACGGTGTCGCGGGCGCCCCGGTCGGCGGCGTCGGCGGCCGCGGCGGCGGCCTCGGCGAGCGTGGCACCGCCGGCGGCCGCGGCGCGGAAGGCGGCGAGGGCCGGGGTCCAGGCGTCCACGATGGTCTTGTCCCCGGGCTCGGCCTTGCCGAGGAGACGCACGGCGTCCAGTCCGGCGGACAGGGCCTCGGCGACGTCGGCCGGGCTGGCCGGCTCGGGCAGGGCGGCGCCGATGGCGCGGAAGGCCTTGCCGTAGAGCGGGCCGGAGGCGCCGCCGACCTTGGAGATGAGCGTGGTGCCGGTCCTGGTGAGGACGGCGCCCGGGCCCGTCGGGTGGAGGCCGTCGAGGGCGGCGAGGGCGGCCGTGAAGCCGCGGTGGAGGTTGCTGCCGTGGTCGCCGTCGCCGATCGCCGAGTCCAGCTCGGTGAGCCGGGACTGCTCCTCGTCGACGGCCGCGGCCACGGCGCGGATCCAGGCCTCGGCCCGTGCGGTGTCGAACAGCGGGGAGTCGAACACCGGGGTGTCGGGGTCCATCGCGAATCCTCCTCAGGCCCGCTTGAGGGCGGGGGTGTCGACCGGGGCGTCCCACAGTTCCAGCAGCTGGGCGTCGGCCTTGGTGAGGGTGAGCGAGAAGCCCGCCATGTCCAGGCTGGTGACGTAGTTGCCGACCAGGCTGCGGGCCACCCCGATGCCGCGCTCGGCCAGCCGGGCGGCGACCTCGCCGTAGACCACGTACAGCTCCAGCAGCGGGGTGGCGCCCAGGCCGTTGAGCAGGGCGATCACCTCGTCGCCCGCCGTCAGGTGGTGGTCGGTCAGGACGGTCTCGACGACCTCGGCGGCCAGCTCGCGGGCCGGGCGGAGCTTCTCGCGGCGGCGGCCGGGTTCGCCGTGGATGCCGACGCCGACCTCGATCTCGTCCTCGGGCAGGTCGAAGCCCGGCTTGCCGGCGGCCGGGACGGTGGCGGCGGTGAGCGCGATCGCGAAGGAGCGGGAGGCGGCGTTGACCCGCTCGCCCAGGGCGGCCACCTCGTCCAGCGGGGCGCCGCGCTCGGCCAGCGCGCCGGCGGTCTTCTCGACCAGGACGGTCGCGCCGGTGCCCCGGCGGCCGGCCGTCCAGGTGGAGTCCTCGACCGCGACGTCGTCGTTGACCAGGACGGTGCGGACCTCCAGGCCCTCCTCGGCGGCGAGTTCGGCGGCGAGCTCGAAGTTCATCACGTCGCCGGTGTAGTTCTTCACGACGAAGACGACACCGGCGCCGTTCTCCACGGCCTTGGCGGCGGCCAGCATCTGGTCCGGGACGGGCGAGGTGAACACCTCGCCGGGGCAGGCGGCGTCGAGCATGCCGGGGCCGACGAAGCCGCCGTGCAGCGGTTCGTGGCCGGAGCCGCCGCCGGAGATCAGCGCGACCTTGGGGCCGGCCGGGCGGGCGGCCCGGGTGATCACCCGGTTCGGGATGTCCACCGCCAGCTCCGGATGGGCGGCGGCGAATCCGGCCAGGGCGTCCTCCAGGACCCCCTCCGGGGTGTTGATCAGCTTCTTCAACGCTCTTCGCTCCCTTGGTGAGGACGCTACGGTCGTCAACGCCGTCGACCCGACGCTACGCCAGACGGGGGTGGTGGGCACGGGGTGCGACACGCGCGTTTCCGGTCACCCTCCCGGAGCAGCGGGCGTTGCCCGTAGGGTCGTCGGCATGAGCGGAAACGTGGGCATCGTCCTGGTCTCGCACAGCGCCCGGCTCGCGGAGGGGCTGCGCGAGCTGCTCGGTGAACTCGCCCCGGACGGCGTGCGGGTGGTGGTCGCCGGCGGGACGGAGGACGGCGGGCTCGGCACCAGCTACGACCTGATCGCCGGGGCGGTCGCGCAGGCGGACGGTGGGGCGGGCGTGGTCGTGCTGCCGGACCTCGGCAGCTCGGTGCTCACCGCCGTCACCGTCCTGGAGGACGAGCCGCGGCCGGGCGTGCGGCTGGTGGACGCGCCGTTCGTCGAGGGTGCGGTGGCCGCCGCCGTCACCGCCTCGACCGGCGCGGGGCTGGCCGAGGTGGTCGCGGCGGCCGAGGACGCGCGCTCCTTCCGGAAGCTGTAGGGGCGCCGGCCGGGCGCGTCACTCGGCGCCGGCCGGGTGCGTCACGTGGGCATCGGCCGGGGCGTCACTTGGCGTCGGCGTAGCAGTCCACCACCGCCGTGGTCAGCGGGAAGCGCACCGGGGTGTCGCCGAAGACCAGCCGGCGGGCCTCCTCGGCGGCCTCGGCGACGGCGGCGGCCACGTCGTCGGCAAGGTTGGCCGGGGTGTGCACCATCACCTCGTCGTGCTGGAAGAACACCAGGTGCGGGCGGTCCGCCGGGCCGGTCGCGGGCAGCTCGCCCAGCCGCCGGCGCAGCGCCGCGAGCAGGGCGAGCGCCCAGTCGGCGGCGCTGGCCTGGATGACGAAGTTGCGGGTGAAGCGGCCCCGGGCGCGGGCCGTGCGGCCGCCGGCCTCGCCCGCGGCGTCGGCCTCGGTCAGGTCGAGGAAGTCGGCGGAGGCCGGCGGGCAGACCCGGCCGAGCCGGGAGGCGACCACGCCGCCGTCCTCGCCGGTGCGGGCGGCGGCCTCGACGTAGCCCATCGCGGCCGGGTAGCGGCGGCGCAGGGTGTTCAGCAGCGGGCCGATGTCGCCGCTGGTCTGCCCGTACATGGCGCCGAGCAGGCCGAGCTTCGCCTTCTCGCGGTCGCCCTGGAAGGCGGTGGCGGCGAGCGCCTCGTACAGGTCGCCGCCGGCCGCCGTGCGGGCCAGCCCGGCGTCCTGGGAGAGCGCGGCCAGCACCCGGGGCTCCAACTGGGCGGCGTCGGCGACCACCAGCAGCCAGCCCGGGTCGGCGACCACGGCCCGGCGCAGGATGCGCGGGATCTGCAGGGCGCCGCCGCCGCGGCTGGCCCAGCGGCCGGAGACCACGCCGCCGACCACGTACTCGGGCCGGAAGCGGCCGCCGCGGGCCCAGGCGTCCTGCCAGGCCCAGCCGTGCGCGACGTGGATCCGGGCGAGCTCCTTGTAGCGGACGAGCAGCCGGGCGGCCGGATGGTCGATGCCCTTGAGCTCCCAGGACCGGGTGGAGCCGAGCTGGATGCCCGCCTCGCCGAAGGCGCGCAGCACCTGGGTGTGCGAGTCGGGGTTGAACGGCTTGGCGCCGAGGGCCTCCTGGAGCTCGACGGCGAGGTCGGCGAGCCGCCGCGGCTGGGTGCCGGGGACGGCGGGGCGGGGGCCGAGCAGTTCGGTCAGCAGCCGGTCGTGGACGTCGGTGCGCCAGGGCAGGCCGTCGTAGGCGATCTCCGCGGCCACCAGGGCGCCGGCCGACTCCGCGGCGACCAGCAGCCGGAACCGCTGCCGGGCGCCCGGCTCGGCGATCGCGGCGATCCGGCGCTGCTGCTCCGCGTGGACGGCGACCACGGCGGCCAGCGGGTCGGCGCCCGGGGGCAGCTGCAGCCGGTCGGGGGCGAACAGGGTGTCCTGGCCGCCGTCGGCGTCGGCCGGGCCGGGCTCGGCCAGGTCCGCCGGGACGGGCAGGCCGCGCAGCCGGCACCAGGCGGCGCCGAGCGAGCGCGGCGCGCCGAACCGGCCCTCGTGCGCCAGCAGCAGCGCCTCGACCAGCCGCAGGTCGTGGCAGCGGGCGAGCCGGTCGGGCAGCCGCGCCAGCAGCGGGGCGTACGCGGAGTCGGCGGCGGCCCAGACCCAGCGGGTCTGCCCGGCCGCCTCCCGGGCGGCGACCGCGGCGGCGAGGTCGCGGACGGTTTCGGGCGGGCCGAGCGGGGCGCCGGCGTCGTCCAGCGGCTGGAGGCGGCCGCCGGGGCCGTGCGGGTCGGGCGCGAGGGCCGTCCTGGGTGCCACGGGGGCTGCTCCTCTCCGGCGCGCGGTCGGGCGTGCGGGTACGGGCACGGATGTGCGGGCTTGCGGGTGTCCTCCGCTGACGTTAACGGGTGGGTACGACAACGGGCTCGGGCCGCATAGGCAGGGCGGGTGACACCGCGTATGGTCGGCGAAATGACCGAGAACCCGTTCTTCCGGCCCAGCACGCTGGACTACGAGCTGCCCCCCTTCGCGGAGATCCGGGAGGAGCACTACCTGCCCGCCTACGAGCGCGGGATGGCCGAGCAGCTCGCCGAGATCGCGGCGATCACCGCCGACCGGAGCCTGCCGACCTTCGAGAACACCCTGGTGGCCCTGGAGCGTTCCGGGGAGCTGCTGCGCCGGGTGGACGCGGTGTTCCGCAACCAGTCCTCCTCGGACACCACCGACCTGCTGGACGAGGTGGAGGCCAAGGTCAGCCCGCTGCTCGCCGCCCACCACGACGCGATCCACCTGGACCGCGCGCTGTTCGCCCGGATCGAGGCGCTGTACCGGACCCGCACGGAGCTCGGCCTGGACCCGGAGTCGCTGCGCCTGCTGGAGCGCCGGTACACGGGCTTCGAGCGTTCCGGGGCCCGGCTGGGCGAGGCCGAGCAGGCCCGGCTGCGCGAGCTGAACGCCGAACTCGCCGCGCTGGGCACCACGTTCCAGCAGAACGTGAACGCCGCGACCCGGGCCAACGCGCTGGTGCTGGACTCCGCGGCGGAGCTGGCCGGGCTGTCCGAGGGCGCGATCGCCGGCGCGGCGGAGAACGCCCGGGTGCTCGGCCACGAGGACAAGTACGTGCTGAGCCTGAAGAACACCTCCGGTCAGCCCGAACTCGCGCAGCTGACCGACCGCTCGGTGCGCGAGCGGCTGCTCGCCGCCTCGCTCGGCCGGGGCATCGAGGCCAACGGCCCGATCGCGATCCGGATGGCCGGGCTGCGCGCCGAGCGGGCCGCGCTGCTGGGGCACCCGAGCCACGCCGCGTACGTGGTGGCAGACGAGACGGCGGGCACGGTCGAGGCGGTCTCCGCCCTGCTGGCCCGGCTGGTCGGGCCGGCCGTGGCCAACGCCCGCCGGGAGGCCGCCGAGCTGGCCGCGGCGGCCGCCGCGGACGGGATCGGGGAGATCGCCGCGCACGACTGGGCGTACTACTCGGAGAAGGTCCGGCAGAGCTCCTTCCAGGTCGACGCGGCGGTGCTGCGCCCGTACTTCGAGCTGGAGCGGGTGCTGCGCGACGGCGTGTTCTTCGCGGCGAACCTGGCGTACGGCCTGAGCTTCACCGAGCGGACGGACCTGACGGCCCACCACCCGGACGCGCGGGTCTTCGAGGTGTTCGAGGAGGACGGCACCGCGCTGGGCCTGTTCGTCGGCGACTTCCACGCCCGGGCGTCCAAGCGCGGCGGTGCCTGGATGGACTCGCTGGTCGAGCAGTCCGCGCTGACCGGGCGGCGGCCGGTGGTGCTGAACAACCTCAACATCCCGCTCCCGGCGCCCGGCGAGCCGGTGCTGATGTCCTGGGACGAGGTGCGCACGCTCTTCCACGAGTTCGGGCACGCGCTGCACGGTTTGTTCTCGGACGTGCGGTACCCGCTGTTCTCGGGCACCTCGGTGCCCCGGGACTTCGTGGAGTTCCCGTCGCAGGTCAACGAGATGTGGATGGTCCGGCCGGAGGTGCTGGCCAACTACGCCCGGCACCACGAGACCGGGGAGCCGCTGCCGGCCGGGCTGGTCGAGCGGATGACGGCGGCCGAGGGCTTCGGGCAGGGCTTCCGGACGGTGGAGTACCTGGCGGCCACGCTGCTGGACTGGGCCTGGCACACCGTGCCGCAGGGCGAGGAGATCGCGGACGCCGAGGAGTTCGAGTCCCGGGCGCTCGCGGCGGCCGGGGTCGGGGTGGACGCGATCCCGCCGCGCTACCGGACGACGTACTTCCAGCACGTCTTCGCCAGCGGCTACAGCGCGGCGTACTACGCCTACATCTGGTCGGAGGTGCTGGACGCCGACACCGTGCAGTGGTTCGAGGGCAACGGGCGGCCGGTGCGGGAGAGCGGCGAGGTGTTCCGGCGCGAGCTGCTGGCGCGCGGGTTCAGCCGGGACCCGCTGGAGTCCTTCCGCGCGGTGGTCGGCCGGGCACCGGAGACCGGGCCGCTGCTGGCCCGCCGGGGGCTGCTGTAGCGCGGGGCCCGGCGGGGCCTCACCGGGCCGTGAGGGTGACCGTCACGGCGGTGCCCGGTCGGGCGTGCGGGAGCCGGATCCGTACGGTTCCCGCGTGTCCGTCCGCGGGCTGCTCGATCTCGACGCGGGCGTCGGCGGGGGAGACCGCGACGCCCGCGCCGTGCGGGAACGCGGCGGGCGGCAGGACGAGTTCGCTGCCGTGCCCGGTGCCGTCGGCGCTCCAGCGGACGGTGCCGCCGTCCGTGCGGACCCCGGTGCCGGCCACGGCGGCGGGGTACGGGCCGAAGGCGGGCTCGTCGCCGGGGGCGGGGTGCCCGGCCGGGTCGAGCGCGCAGTAGCCGCCGGCGCCCCGGCACCAGTACCACATCGTCCAGCCCTCGGCGAAGCCGTCCATCGCGGCGACCTGCCGGCGGACCAGCAGGCGGTTGCCCGGCCGGCGGGAGTCCGGCGGCCCCCACTCGCCGACCAGGACCGGCAGGCGGTGGGCGGCGGGGTAGGCGGTGATCGCGGCGGCGTACTGCTCGACGAAGCCGTCGGACGGGTCCCAGTCGGCGCCGTTCTCGACGGCGGTGGAGTAGAAGTGCGGCGCGTAGCCGAGCCGGGGGGAGCCGGGGCGGGGGTCGGTGAAGCCGGGCAGTTGCGTCGGCACGCCCTGGCCGACCAGGACGGTCGGTTCCACGAACAGCCAGGCGCGGGTGTCGGCCCGGCGCACGGCGGCGATCAGGCGGCGGTACATGTCGGCGAGCCGGCCCTGTTCCAGGGCGGCGGAGGCGGCGGCCAGCACCGCCGGGTCGCTCGGGTCGCCGTCCACCGGGCCGAACGGCTCGTTGAACAGGTCGTAGCCCAACAGCGAGCGATGGCCGCGCAGTTCGCGGGCGAGCCGGGTATAGAAGTCGGCCTGCCAGGCGCGCAGGTCGGGGTCGTCGTAGAGGTGGCGGAAGGCGGCCTGGACGGCGGGCTGGAAGTAGCCAGCGAACCAGTCGTCCGGGTCCGGGGTGAAGGGCAGGCCGTCGTCCCGGGTGGCCCAGACCGGGATGCCGTTGGTGCCGCCGCCGAACTTCGGGCCGTAGACGTCCTGGTGGAAGTCGACCAGGACGAGCAGGTTCAGGCGGTCGGCCCAGCCGAGGAGCCGCTGCAGGCGCTGCAGCTCGGCGCCGTCGAGGTGGCCGCGCCGCGGCTCCAGCCTGGTCCAGGAGACCGGCAGCCGGACGAGCGTGAAGCCCTGGGCGGCGACGGACCGGAGGTCGGCCTCGGTGGCCTCGGCGTACTTGTCGAGGTTGAAGCCGCGCAGCCCGAGCCGGCGGCCGCGGGCGTCGGTGAGGGCGGTGCGGCCGTCGGGGGAGGTGGCCGTGCCGGTGGGGAAGTGCGCGGTCGCGGCGCCCCGGGCCGGGTTCGGCGCACCCTGCGCCGGAGCGGCGGTCAGCGCGGCGGTGGCGGCGAGCAGCAGGGCAACGGCGGTGCGGCGCAGGCGCATCGGGGACCTCGCACGGCGGGGGGTGGGGGCCCCGATGATGCCCGTGCTGCCGCCCCCTGCACAAGGGTCGTGCGCGAAAGGGGAGTTCGGCCGCGGGAGGTCGGTGCGTGCGGGCGGTCAGTCCGCGGCGGGCTCGGCCGGGGCGGTCGGCAGGACGGCGGTCGGCAGGTCCGCGGCGGCGGCCAGGCGGCCCCAGAGCAGGTCGGCCAGGGCCTGCACCATCCGGGTGCGCGAGCAGGGCTTGGTCTCCAGCCACCAGTCCCCGGCGGCCAGCACCATGCCGGTGATGCCCCGGCCCCAGGCCTCGGCGAGCAGGTCGCGGTCGGCTCCGAGGTCGACCTGGCTCTGCACGGCCCGGGTGATCTCCTCGGCGATCTGCCGGAGCGCGGGGGCGAGTGCGTTGCCGGCGCCGCTCGGGTCGCCCGGCTCGGGGTGGGTGAGCAGCCGGTAGACCTGGGGCCGGGCCTCGATCCCGGCGAGGTAGGTGTCCAGCACGTGCTCGACCCGGTCGCGGCGCTCCAGCGGCTCGGCGAGGGCGGCGCGGACGGCGGCCAGCAGGCCGCCGGTGTGCCGCTCGGTGAGGGCTCTGATCAGGCCGTTCCGGTCGCCGAAGTGCCGGTAGAGGATCGGCTTGGTGATGCCGGCCTCGGCGGCGATGGCGTTCATGCTGGCGCTCGGTCCCTCGCGCTGGATGACCCGGTCGGCGGCGTTGAGCAGCTGCTCGCGGCGGGGCTCTCGGGACATGCGCTGCTCCTCGGAAGTGGGGGGCCGACTCGGTGTCGACACCGGTCGCGGGCGTTGACACCGGTTACCAATCAGTAGCAGACTCCGACGATGTTACCCGAGGTAACACCCCGGTCGGCCGCACCACGTCTTCGGAGGCAAGCACCCATGAGCAGCACGTTCTCGCTGGACCCGGGCGCGGACCAGCTCGCCGTACGCGACTGGCTGCACGGCTTCGCCGCCGACGTGATGCGCCCGGCCGCCGCCGAGTGGGACGAGCGCGAGGAGACCCCCTGGCCGGTCATCCAGGAGGCCGCCAAACTGGGCATCTACTCCCTGGACTTCTACGCCCAGCAGTACTTCGACCCCTCCGGCGTCGGCATCCCGATCGCGATGGAGGAGCTGTTCTGGGGCGACGCGGGCATCGGGCTGTCCATCGTCGGCACCACCCTGGCCGCCGTCGCGGTGCTGGCCAACGGCACCGACGAGCAGATCGGCACCTGGACCCCGCAGATGTTCGGCACCCCCGAGGACGTCAAGGTGGCCGCCTTCTGCTCCTCCGAGCCGGACGCCGGCTCCGACGTCTCCGCGCTGCGCACCCGTGCGGTGTACGACGAGGCCAAGGACGAGTGGGTGCTCCACGGCACCAAGACCTGGGCCACCAACGGCGGGATCGCCGCCGTCCACGTGGTGGTCGCCACCGTCGACCCCGCGCTCGGCGCCAAGGGACAGGCCTCCTTCGTCGTCCCGCCGGGCACGCCCGGACTGAGCCAGGGCCAGAAGTTCAAGAAGCACGGCATCCGGGCCTCGCACACCGCCGAGGTGGTGCTGGACGGCGTCCGGGTGCCCGGCAGCTGCCTGCTCGGCGGCAAGGAGAAGCTGGACGAGCGGCTGGCCCGGGCCCGCGAGGGCGTCAAGCGCCCGGGCGCCAAGGGCAACGCGGCGATGGCCACCTTCGAGGCCTCCCGCCCGGCCGTCGGCGCGCAGGCGATCGGCATCGCCCGGGCCGCGTACGAGGTGGCGCTGGACTACGCGAAGACGCGCGAGCAGTTCGGCCGCCCGATCATCGACAACCAGGGCGTGGCCTTCCAGCTCGCCGACATGAAGACCCGGATCGACGCGGCCCGGCTGCTGGTGTGGCGGGCCTCCTGGATGGCGGTCAACAACCAGCCGTTCACCGCGGCCGAGGGCTCGATGTCCAAGCTGTACGCGGGCGAGACGGCCAAGTACGTCACCGCGCAGGCGATGCAGATCCTCGGCGGCAACGGCTTCACCCGGGAGTACCCGGTGGAGCGGATGCACCGGGACAGCGCGATCTACTCGATCTTCGAGGGCACCAGCGAGATCCAGCGGCTGGTGATCGCCCGGGCGATCTCGGGGATGCCGATCCGCTGAGCGGTCCGCAGGCCGTCCCGCGCCGAACCCGTGGGGGGTTCGGCGCGGGACGGCCTGTTTCCGACGCTCCCCCGGGGGCTCAGAACCGGGGCGGGCGGCCCTCCAGGAACGCGGCGAGGCCCTCGTGGACGTCCGAGGCCTCGCGGGAGCGGCGCTCCCACGGCTCCAGCGCCTGCGCCGCCTGCTCCGGCGGGACGGCCAGCGCGGCCTTGACGGCACCGATGGTCTGCGGCGAGCGCCGGGTCAGCAGCCGGGCGAACTCCAGCGCGTTCCCGTCCAGTTCGCCGGCGGGGACGACCCGGTCGGCCAGGCCGATCACGGTGGTGCGCAGGCCCTGCACCAACTCGCCGGAGAACAGCAGGTACTTGGCCTGGGACGGGCCCACCAGCCGGGCCAGCCGCAGGGTCGGCACCGCCGGGTAGACCACGCCGAGCTTGGCCGGGGTGATGCCCATCCGCACGTCGTTCGCGACGAACCGCAGGTCGCAGGCGACCGCCAACTGGCAGCCGCCGCCGACGCAGGCGCCGTGCACCACCGCGATCGTCGGGTGCGGGAAGGCCGCCAGGGCCTCCTCGGCGGCCACGTTGACGGCGTGGTAGTCGTCGGCGCGGTCCGGGTCGCCGTAGACCTCGGCGAGTTCGTCGATGTCCGCGCCCGCGCTGAAGGTGCCGTCGGCGCCGGTGACCAGCAGGACCCGCACGCCCGGTTGCTCGGCGATCCGGAACAGCAGCTTGGGCAGGGCCTGCCACATGGCCAGCGTGATGGCGTTGCGGCGCAGCGGGCGCGAGAACGTCAGCACCGCGACGCCGTCCTCACCGATGTGGGCGAGCAGGCCGTCGACGTCGGTGGACAGCGGGGTGCGACCCCGGGTGAGCAAGGGCTGGTCCATGCGTACCTCCGGATGATCGTGGTGCGCACACCTTCTCAGGGCGTGTCGGCGCAGTAGTCCCCGAGTCCCCGTTCGACCAGGGCGAAGGCGCGGTGGGTCGAGTCGAGCGCGGCGGGCAGCGCGTCCTCGGCGCGTTCGCCGGTCAGCATCCGGCGCTGGTTCTCGCCGGTCAGGGTCAGCCGGGCGGCCAGCAGTTGGGCCGCGGCGACCCTGGCGGTGAGCTCGTCGTGGGCCGGGTCCTGGGCGAGCAGTTCGGCGGCCAGCAGGGTCTGCGCCTTCTGGTCGAAGCCGGCGGTGGCGCGCATCAGCAGGGCCGGGGTCCGGTGGATCACCCGGACCACGTCGAGCACGACCGGGTCGTCGTTCAGCCCGGTGGCCGGGTCGAACTCCCCCAGCGCGGCGAGGAACTGCTCGCGCAGCGCAGCCACCGCCGAGGTGCCCGGGGCACGCTCGCGCACCACCCGGGCCGGCTCGTCGAGGTGCTGCTCCATCGGGCCCATGACCAGGTCTTCCTTGGTGGGGAAGTAGTTGAAGACGGTCATCTTGGAGACGTCGGCGGCGGCCGCGATCTCGGCCACCGAGACCTGGTCGAAGCCCCGTTCGGCGAACAGCGCGACGGCGGTGCGCCAGAGCCGGATGCCGGTCTGGATCTTCTTGCGCTCACGCAGCGGGAGCGCGTCGAGGTCGAAGCCGTGATCGAGGCCGCGTTCGAAGCCGGAAGGGGACGCCATGGCCGAACTGTACCAGGAACAACGATTGACCGGGCTCATTGATTGGCTCGGATGAAATATGGCCCAGGATCAAGGATTGACCGAGTCTAAGAATCCTGTCATGGTGGTGCCGTTCCCGCCGGACCGCACCGGTCCGGGCGGACTCCGACGACCCCGGGGGGATTCGACGATGGCGCCCACCGCCCTGATGACACCGGCCCAGCGCAAGCTGGGCATGCTGATCTGCCTGGTCACGATCGTGCTGGCCGTGCTCGACATGAACATCGTGTCGGCGGTGAGCGTGCCGATCGTCCGCGAGCTCGACCCCGTCCACGGCGTCGACCGGCTGCCCTGGCTGGTCAGCGCGTTCGCCCTGGCCGCCACCGCGCTGCTGCCGCTCTACGGCAAGCTCTGCGACCTCTACGGCGCCAAGCGCGTGCTGCTCGGCGCGGTCGGCGCCTTCCTGCTCGGCTCGGCGCTCTGCGGGGCCGCCCAGACGATGGGACAACTGATCGCCTTCCGGGCCGTCCAGGGCATCGGCGGCGGCGGACTGATGAGCGTCACCATGGTCGTGATCGCCCACCTCAAGGACCCGGAGGACGCGGGCGGCGGCAAGGGCGGCGCGGTGGGCGGGGTCGTCGCCGGCCTCGGCATGGCGATCGGCCCGCTGATCGGCGCACTGTTCACCGACCACCTCAGCTGGCGCTGGATCTTCTACGTCAACCTGCCGCTCGGCCTGCTGGTCGTGGTCGGCGCCGCCCTGGTGCTCAAGCTGCCCGCCTCGGCCGGACGCCGTAGCCTGGACTTCCTCGGCGCGGCCCTCGCCGCCGCCTTCGCCACCGGGCTGCTCCTGGTCACCGAATGGGGCGGCAAGGACTACGCCTGGACCTCCCCGGTGATCCTCGGGCTCGCCGCCGCGACCCTGGCCGCGTTCGCGCTCTTCCTGTGGCGCCAGGCCACCGCGGCCGAGCCGGTGCTGCCGCTGTCGCTGTTCCGGATCCGCGCGGTGCGCCTCGGCTTCGCGATCCAGGGCCTCGTCGGGATGGCCATGACCGGCTCGATCGTCTACGTGATGATCTACCTGCAGCTCGCCCGCGGCGTGGCCCCGACCTCGGCGAGCCTCTACCTCGTCCCGATGGCGGCCGGGATGACCGCGGTCGGGCTGCTGGTGGGCAGGCTGACCGCCCGCGGCCACCTGCCGCAGACCTTCCTGGTGGCCGGCGCGGGCCTCGCGGCGCTGGCCCTGCTCCTGCTCGGCCTCAGCGGACCGGCCACCCCGCTGTGGGTGGTGCTGGCCGAACTCGCCCTGCTGGGCTGCGGGCTGGGGCAGCTGATCGGCCAGCTGGTGATGCTGGTGCAGGCCGCCGCGCCCGCCCACCAGCTCGGCGTCGCGACCACCGGGGTGCGCTTCTTCCAGACCCTCGGCAGCGCGCTCGGCGCGGCGCTGTTCGGCACCGTGCTGGCCCGGGTCTACGAGGCCGGCGAGCCCGGCGGGTCGTTCGGCGCGCTCCGCACCCTCGCCGGGGCCGCCCGCGAGCACGCGCTGGGCAGCTTCACGGACGCCGTGGACGTGGTGTTCCTGTCGGCGGGCGGGCTGCTGACGCTGGCGCTGCTGTTGGCGCTGCGGCTGCGGGCGGCCGGGGGCACGGGGACCGGGGCGGCGGAGGAGCGCTCCGAGGAGCAGCGGCCGGTGCTCGCGGCCTGAACGGCCTGAACGGCCTGAGCGGCCGGGGCGGCCGGGGCCGGAACACCCGGGGCGGCAGGGGCCCGGTGGACTGCGGGGGAGTCCACCGGGCCCCTGCCGTGTCCGCTCCCGCCGCCCCGGCTCCGGGCTCGGTCCCGCCGGGGCCCATGCCTGCCGGGGCCTCGGTCCTGCCGGGGCCTCAGGCCTGGGCGGACCACTCGTGGGCCAGGATCGCCCAGATCTCCTTGTCGAGGCGGACCCCGTTGTGCAGGTACCACTCGCGCAGCACGCCGTCCCGCTTCATGCCGACCCGCTCGGCGACGGCGCGGCTGCGGGCGTTGACGGAGGTGCACCACCACTCGGCCCGGTGCAGGCCGCGGGTGACGAAGGCGTAGTCGAGCAGGTGCCGGACGGCGGCGGTGATCAGCCCGCCGCCCTGGCCGGCAGGCTCGGTCCAGGCGCCGATCTCGCAGACGCCGGACTTGGTGTCGAAGCCGACGAACATGACGCCGCCGACCAGCGTGCCGTCCTTCCAGATGCCGAAGATCCGCTTCTGGTCGGCGGCCTGGCCGTCGGCGTAGCGCTGCAGGGTGGCGCGGGCGGAGTCCAGGTCGGTGGAGAAGGTGGCCCAGGGGATCCACGGGTCGGTGTGGGCGCGGGCCCGGTCGATGTGGGCCAGGAACTCCGGGGCCTGCCACGGCTCCAGCGGGCGCAGTTCGGCGTGGTCGGT
This sequence comes from Kitasatospora sp. NPDC096140, assembly GCF_040303045.1. Lineage (NCBI taxonomy): Bacteria > Bacillati > Actinomycetota > Actinomycetes > Kitasatosporales > Streptomycetaceae > Kitasatospora > Kitasatospora sp. NPDC096140. The sequence continues at coordinate 238,897 of NZ_JBEOUW010000010.1, read as the reverse complement.
GAGCTGTACGGCAAACACGGGCGGGCCTTTCGGGGGCGGTGCGCGGGCTGGTCGGAATCATTCATAACAAACGTTTGGTATGTACGATAGCCCCCATGACACCGGCCCGTGGAGACCATGACGCCCGCCGCTCGGAAGTGTCCGCGGGGGTGTGGCGGGTGCTCTCCACCCGGGGCTTCGAGGGGCTGACCCTGCGCGCGGTCGCCGCCGAACTGGGCGCCTCCACGGGACTGTTGACGCACTACTTCCCGAACAAGCGGGCGCTGCTGAGCCACGCCCTGGAGGAGCTGGACCGGCGCTCGGGCGAACGGCCCCGGCGCACCGCGCCCGCCGACGGCAGCCCGCCGCCGCCCGCCGGGCTGCCCCGGCTGCGGGCGGCGCTGCTCGACGTCCTGCCGCTGGACGCGGACGCCGCGGCCGGCAACCGGATCTGGGTCGGCTCCTGGGACCACGCCCTGGCCGATCCGCAGCTGGCGGACGCGCACGCGGGCCGCTACGCCCGCTCGCGGGTGGCGCTCACGGAGATCGTCGCGGACGCCCAGCGGCTCGGGGAGCTCCCGGCGCAGGCCGACCCGGCCGAAGTCGCCGCCGGTGCGCAGGCCTTCGTGCTCGGGCTGGTGGTGCAGGCGCTGTTCGCCCCGGGCGAGTTCCCGCCGGAGCGGCAGATCGCCCTGCTGGACGCCCATCTGGCCGGGCTGGCGGGCTGACCCGCCCTCCGGCGGGCCGCCGGAATGCTCCCGGGTGGGGGATTCGCCCGGGATTCCGCCGTTCGCGGAGCCCGGCGGGACCGTCCGAGCCGTTCGATTCCGGAACCGGCGGCATTGGCCGCGGTTTTCGAAGCGGTCATGACACGCATTGTCACGGGTTATGCGCGGTGGGTGTTTGGCATTACCGGGAGAACCGGCGCGACTACACATGGTCGCGATCGGCGCGATGGCCTGCGGGAATTGCGGGTGGTGCCCCCAGCAGGATTCGAACCTGCGACCTACCGCTTAGAAGGCGGGTGCTCTATCCGCTGAGCTATGGGGGCGGGACGGGCGACGCCCGGGGGTGGGCGTGACCGTGGCCGGGATCGGGCGACGAGCGCCGGGGCGCGCGTTGTCCGGCCCGTACCTGAGGGTGGGGGTGGGGGTGGTGGCCCCTCGCCCTGTCGGGGACAGGATAAGGGTGTCCAGTTCCTCGGCCGGGTGTGACGACACCGTCGTTGGTGTGTCGGTTCGGTGGAGCGGTCCGATAATCGCAGGTGAAGGCCGTGAGTGCAGCGGTCTGGGAGTGTTCCGCGCCGGACGTTGTGCAGTCGTTACGGGGCTGCCTCCTCACCCGTTATGGATTCGACACGGAGAATGTGCCGCCGACGGTGCGGGTGGGGGGCGGTAATGGCGGTTGCACCGGTCGGATGACGTGCGCGGACGGCCCTCGGCGGGTGTTCCGGCGCGCGCCGCTCGGGGCGGCGATCAGCGGGTTTGTTGTCATGGCCGCGAAGAGATGGGGGCGAAGCGACCCCCCGAAGGCCGAAATTCACCCCTGCGAGTGACAACTGTTCCGCGGTGGCCGAGTTATCCACAGGATTTCGGAAGTCACTGGCCCGGATTTCTCCTGAAGTGCACGCTCAAGGCGCACCGGTCGATTCCGTACGGTGCATCGGCGAGAACGGAGAGTGTGCCGTGAACGAGGCCCATGTGACGGTGGTCGGCAATGTCGCGACGGAGGTGAGCTACGGGGAAACCGCCGGCGGGGTGCCGATGGCCAACTTCCGGCTCGGCTGCACCGAGCGCCGGTACGACCGGCAGCGCGAGTGCTGGGTGGACGGCGAGACGCAGTGGGTGACGGTGACGGCCTGGCGGGCGCTGGCGGTGAACCTGATCGGCTCGCTGGCCAAGGGCGATCCGGTGCTGGTGAGCGGTCGACTGCGGGTGCGGGAGTGGGCGGAGGGGGAGGCGAAACGCAGCCGGGCCGAGATCGACGCCCGATCGGTCGGACACGACCTCACCCGCGGTACCTCGGCGTTCCGTTGGGCGACCGGGGCGCGCGGGCAGCCCCCGGGTGGCGCGGGGCGGGCCGGGCCGGAGGGCGGGGGCGAGTCGGTGCCGGAGTGGATCGTGAGCGCACTGGAGGCGCGCAGGGCCGCTGCGGTCGCCCCGGCGCCCGGTCCGCGGGCGTTGCCGGCGGGCGCGCGGCCGCCGACAGGCGGGCAGGGCGAGGCGTCCGAGCGGGAGTCGGGGGTGGCGGATCGGGGTGACTGATGGGGTGACTGATCGGGTGCCGAACTGACCGGTCGGTGACCCTACTCTGTCGACAAATATGTTGATCGAGAAGGTTGTTGCGCCCGCACGCGCAATCCGACCGGATAACGGAAAGTCGGGTGAGAATTTTCTGGCCGACCGTCAGCTTGTGTGGATCCTGAGAGGGTTGATAACGATACAGATACGGAATCGTCCTGATTTCGCATGGGGGTTTCGGGGCCTCTGGGGGTCAATAGGATTCGTCAGGTTCATACCCGCAGCAGTGCCACACCGGGCACGCGCGGCACGGCAAGTCGGCAGGCTGCCCCCATTGGGTGCGGCCTGTCCCGGAGGGATCCCAGATGTTCCAGAGGCAGGGGCGGAGTCTGTCCCGGATAACCACTGTCATGCTCACGACCAGCTTGGCGCTGGGCGGAGGCCTGTTCGCGGCCGGTGCGGCGGTCGCGGCCGACACCCCGGGTGCGGGTGTGACCGCCGTGGTGCAGAACACCATGCTCGGCGAGAAGATCAACGTCGAGGGCGAGGGCACCGTCGACGGCGGTCTCTTCACCCTCAAGACCGCCGACGGTGAGCTGCAGACGTACTGCATCGACTTCGGCTTCCCGGTGGACATCCGGAAGAAGATCCAGTACCAGGAGTCCGACTGGGCCTCCAGCTCCCTCGGCGACAAGAACAAGGTCGAGGCCGCCGCCAAGATCCGCTGGATCCTGGAGAACTCCTACCCGCAGGTCAAGGACCTCACGGCGCTCGCCAAGGCCGCCGGTGCGGCCGCCCTGAGCCCCGAGGCCGCCGCCGCGGGCACCCAGGCCGCGATCTGGAAGTACTCGGACAACAAGAACGCCGTCCCGCAGGACGAGAACGCCAAGAAGCTGCGCGACTACCTGACCGGCGCCGCCAACAAGGGCATCGCCGCGGAGCCCAAGCCGTCGCTGACCCTCAGCCCGGACTCGGTCTCCGGCAAGTCCGGCGCCAAGCTCGGCCCGTTCACGCTGAACTCCAGCGCCTCCGAGGTGAAGCTGGCCGTCAGCGGCGACGCCGCCGACAAGGTCAAGCTGCTGGACAAGGACAACAAGCCGGTCGGCGCCTCGCTCGCCGGTCCGATCGCCAAGGACACCCAGCTGTTCCTGGACGTGCCGGCCGGCACCCCGGACGGCTCGGTCACGGTGAACGCCAGCGCCTCCACCGTGGTGCCCAGCGGCCGTGTCTTCCTCAGCAAGGGCTACACCCGTGAGGAGCACAGCCAGACCATGATCCTGGCCGGCTCCTCCAAGCTCAACGTCGCCGACGCCGCCAAGGCCACCTGGAAGCAGGGCAAGGGCGCGCTGATCGACAGCACCGCCAAGGTCGAGTGCGCCAACGGCGGCGTGCGCGTCTCCGTCACCAACGGTGGCGACGAGGCCGGCACCGTCACGGTCGGCAAGCAGCAGCTGACCGTCCAGCCGGGCAAGACCGAGAGCGTGCTCGTCCAGGTCGCCGAGAAGACCGGTTACGACATCACCGTCACCGGCCCGAACGGCTACAGCCGCGAGTTCAAGGGCGTCCTGGACTGCAAGACCGGCACCGGCACCACGCCGACCCCCGGCCCGTCCACCCCGGCCCCGTCGGGCACCCCGACCGGCACCCCGTCGGGCACCCCGAGCACCGGCGCCGGCCACCCGACCCCGGCCCCGACCAGCACCGCCCCGGGCACCGGTGGCCTGGCCCAGACCGGTGCCAATGACTCGACCCCGATCCTCGCCGCCGTCGCCGGTGGCCTGGTCGTGGCCGGTGGCGCCGCCGTCTTCGTCCTGCGCCGCCGCGGCCGCCACGGTCGCACCACCGCCTGACCCGCTCCACGGGCCCCGAGGCGATGACCGCCTGAGGCCCTGAGACAGAGAGGCCCGGCCCCCCGCTCGCTGCGGGGGGCCGGGCCTTTGTGCCGACAGGGGCCGACAGGGCCCGAAGACCGCCCGGGGATACCCCCGAGGGGCACCCCGGCGGTTCGGGGCCCGCGGCCGGGTGCGGCACAATGGAACGCTGCAAGCCGAATACTCCCGACGACGCCGGAGCGATCTCACGTGGCGGAATACATCTACACGATGCGCAAGGTGCGCAAGGCTCACGGAGACAAGGTCATCCTTGACGACGTGACGCTCAGCTTCCTCCCCGGAGCGAAGATCGGCGTCGTGGGCCCCAACGGTGCCGGTAAGTCCACCGTGCTGAAGATGATGGCCGGCCTGGAGCAGCCCTCCAACGGCGACGCCTTCCTGTCGCCCGGCTTCACCGTCGGCATGCTGCTCCAGGAGCCGCCGCTGGACGAGTCCAAGACCGTTCTGGAGAACGTCGAGGACGGTGTCAAGGAGATCAAGGGGAAGCTCAACCGCTTCAACGAGATCGCCGAGCTGATGGCGACCGACTACTCGGACGCGCTGCTGGACGAGATGGGCAAGCTCCAGGAGGACCTGGACCACGCCGAGGCCTGGGACCTGGACGCCCAGCTGGAGCAGGCCATGGACGCCCTGGGCTGCCCGCCCGGCGAGTGGCCGGTCACCAAGCTCTCCGGTGGTGAGAAGCGCCGCGTCGCGCTCTGCAAGCTGCTGCTGGAGGCCCCCGACCTGCTGCTGCTCGACGAGCCCACCAACCACCTGGACGCCGAGTCGGTGAACTGGCTGGAGCAGCACCTGGAGAAGTACAAGGGCACCGTCGTGGCCGTCACCCACGACCGGTACTTCCTCGACAACGTCGCCGAGTGGATCCTGGAGCTCGACCGCGGCCGCGCCTACCCGTACGAGGGCAACTACTCCACGTACCTGGAGACCAAGCAGTCGCGTCTGAAGGTCGAGGGCCAGAAGGACGCGAAGCGCGCCAAGCGCCTCAAGGAAGAGCTGGAGTGGGTCCGCTCCAACGCCAAGGGCCGCCAGGCGAAGTCCAAGGCCCGTCTGGCCCGCTACGAGGAGATGGCGGCCGAGGCCGACAAGATGCGGAAGCTGGACTTCGAGGAGATCCAGATCCCGCCGGGCCCGCGTCTGGGCAGCGTCGTCATCGAGGTCGAGAAGCTCAACAAGGCCTTCGGCGAGAAGGTCCTGATCGACGACCTCAGCTTCACCCTGCCGCGCAACGGCATCGTCGGCATCATCGGCCCGAACGGCGCCGGCAAGACCACCCTGTTCAAGATGCTCCAGGACCTGGAGACCCCGGACAGCGGCACGGTCAAGGTCGGCGAGACCGTCAAGATCAGCTACGTCGACCAGAGCCGCGCCAACATCGACCCGAAGAAGACCCTCTGGGAGGTCGTCTCCGACGGTCTGGACTGGATCAACGTCGGCCAGGTCGAGATGCCGTCCCGCGCCTACGTGTCGGCCTTCGGCTTCAAGGGCCCGGACCAGCAGAAGCCGGCCGGCGTGCTCTCCGGCGGTGAGCGCAACCGCCTGAACCTGGCGCTCACCCTCAAGCAGGGCGGCAACCTGCTGCTCCTCGACGAGCCCACCAACGACCTCGACGTCGAGACGCTCTCCTCGCTGGAGAACGCCCTGCTGGAGTTCCCCGGCTGCGCCGTGGTCATCTCCCACGACCGTTGGTTCCTGGACCGAGTGGCCACCCACATCCTCGCCTACGAGGGCGAGAGCAAGTGGTTCTGGTTCGAGGGCAACTTCGAGTCCTACGAGAAGAACAAGATCGAGCGGCTCGGCGCCGACGCCGCCCGTCCGCACCGGGCCACGTACAAGAAGCTGACCCGAGGCTGACACCCAGTCGACACAACGGCCCGGCAGACTGCCCTCCGGGGCGGCCTGCCGGGCCGCGGCCCGTCGCCACCGCCCGTCGCCTCCGAGGGGACGGCGGCGGCGGGCGACCGGAACCGAGGAGAACACCCGTGGCCCGCCACATCTACGCCTGCCCACTGCGCTGGTCCGACATGGACGCCTTCGGACACGTCAACAACGTGGTCTTCCTGCGCTACCTGGAGGAGGCCCGGATCGACTTCATGTTCACCCAGGCCGCCGCGGCCGGCGCCGGGGAGTTCGCGGGCGGCTCGGTGGTGGCGCGCCACGAGATCGACTACAAGCGCCCGCTGGTGCACCGGCCGCACCCGGTCACCGTCGAAACCTGGGTGACGAAGATCGGCGGCGCCTCGCTGACCGTCTCGTACGAGATCAAGGACGTCGCCGAGGACGGCACCGACGTCGTGTACGTCCGGGCGTCCACCGTGGTGGTCCCCTACGACCTGGCCGAGGGCCGGCCGCGCCGGATCTCGCCCGTGGAGCGGGAGTTCCTCGGCCGCTTCATGGACGGGGCCGCCGCCGACGAAAAGGCCGCGGCCGTTCCCGCCGCCGTCTGACCGCCACGTGATGATTCGAGCTGAGCTGCGTTGACCGTCACCGCCCGCCTCGCCCTGACCGACGCCGGGGAGGCCGCCGACCTCTCCGCCTTCCTGCTGCGCCTGCTGCGCTTCGACAAGGCGGCGGCCGTCCGCCTGCAGGCGGTGGGGCCCGGCGCCGACGACGGCGTGCTGGCGGTCTTCGGACGGCTGCCGCTGGGCGGTTCGGGCGCGCTGGCGATCCGCACCGCGCGGCTGGGCGGCCTCGACGAGCCGGTGGACCTGACCGTCTCGGCGGGGCAGCTGCTGGACGGCGTGGACGCCGAGGAGGGCACCGTCGCGCTGCCCGCGCCGGTGACCGGCCCGGCCTGGGCCGGGCTGCTGCCGCCGCGCACCGGCTGGCGGCCGGTCGGAGCCCCGCCGGTGGCCGAGGTCTACCCCGAACTCATGGCCGGGGTGGGGGAGTTCCGCGAGCGCAGCGAGGCCGTGCCGACGCACCACCGCACCCGTGCGGTGCTGGACGCGCTGGCCGACGAGATCTGGTCCCGCCCGGTGTCCGCGCTGCCGGAGCTGCCGCTGCGGGCGGTGCACGCCGCGTACGTGATGGGCTTCCTGAAGCCCGGCGCCCCGCTGTCCGTGCACCGGGCGGGCGGCTGGCTGCGGTTGAGCGCCCCGGCGGGCTCGGTGGCGGTGCGTACCGTGGCCGCGCCGGGCGCGGGTCTCGGGCTCAGCCCGATCGGCTAGCGCGGGCCGGCCGGTCACAAACCCGGCGGGCCGGCGGGCCGGCGGGCCAACGGGCCAGTGGGTCAACGGCAAAGCAGGCCAACAGGCCGGCGCGGCCATCAGCCCGCCGGCCCGTCGGGGTGGCTCAGCCCTCGGTGTTGATCATCGAGGCCGCGGCGTAGGCCAGGTACTCCAGCAACTGCCGCTCGTGGTCGGCCGGCAGTTCCAGGCTCGCGACGGCCGCCCGCATGTGTTTCAGCCAGGCGTCGTGGGCCGCGCGGTCGACCTTGAACGGCGCGTGCCGCATCCGCAATCGCGGGTGCCCGCGCCGGTCGCTGTAGGTGCGCGGGCCGCCCCAGTACTGCATCAGGAACAGCGCCATGCGCTCCTCGGCCGGGCCGAGGTCGTCCTCGGGGTACATCGGCCGCAACAGCTCGTCCTCGGCGATGCCCTCGTAGAACCGGTGGGCCAGACGTCGGAAGGTCGGCTCACCGCCGACCTGGTCGTAGAAGGTCTCCTCGCTCAACGTGCCTCGCCGGATCTCTCTCACCCGACCATGGTCGCAGACGCCGACGGGGTCGTACACCAGGACCAAAGGCGTGGGTCCCGGGGCGTACGACCCCGTCGGGCTCGACCGTCAGCGGTGGACGGCCGGAACGGTCGGACGCATCAGGCGTCTTCCCACTTGAAGAGCTTCCAGGCGACGCCGGTCAGCACCGCCGCGAAGAGCAGCAGGCCGCCCATGGTCGGCAGGGCGTCCATGACGCCGCCGCCGCGGGTCAGCACCGACTTGGCGGATTCGACCAGGTAGTGCAGCGGCATGACCTTGGAGACGGTCTGCAGCCAGCCCGGAGCGCCGTCCAGCGGGAAGAAGGAACCGGACAGGAACGACATCGGCAGCACGATGACCTGCGAGATGCCGTTGGCCGCCTCCTCGGTCTTGGCGACCGAGCCGGCCAGCAGGCCGATCGACATGAAGGCGAGCGTCGCGCAGGCCACCAGCGGGATGATCAGCCACCAGTTCCCGGTGAGCTTGAGCCCGAAGAAGCTCGTGGCGACCACCAGGAAGACCGCGCTCTGCAGGAGCGCGGTCAGCAGCGAGACCACGACCCGGGAGCTGACGACCGTGCCCGCGCTGATCGGGGCCAGCCGCAGCCGGCGCAGCACCTTGGTCTTGCGCCAGTTGACCAGCGTCAGCGCGGCGCCGAACACCGCGCCGGTGGCGACGGCCCAGCCGAGCAGGCCGGGGGTGAGGAACTGGATCGGCTTGAGCGACTTGTCCTCGACCTGCTGGGCGTCCAGCACGTAGGCCGGGGGCTGCCCGGTGGCCGCCTGGTTGGCGCTCTGGACCACCGAGTTGAGGATGCCCTGGAGCGCGCCGGCCCGGACGGTGTCGGAGGCGCTGTAGCGCAGCTGGACCTTGCCGTCGGGGCCCTGCTCGATCATCGCGTCGAAGTCGCCCTTGCGGACCTTCTCCAGCGTGGCCGACTCGTCGTCGGTCCGGGTGATCGTGAGGACCTCGTTCAGCCCCGCTCGGGCGTCGCCCTGCATCGAGTCGAACAGCTTCACCGCGCCGACCTGCGCCACCTTGGCGTGCGGGCTGCCGGAGCCCTTGGTCACGGTGCCGAAGAAGACCAGGAACACCAGCGGGAAGAGCAGGATGAAGAAGGTCGCGGTGCGGTCGCGCTTCATGCCGAGCAGCATCGCGCGGGACAGGCTCCAGAACGCGCTGACCCGCTCCCGCTCGCCGGCGGCGGAGACCGGACCGCCCCGCTGCGCGGGGACCTTCGGTTCGGTCGGGGTGGTGGCGGTCATGCGCGGAACTCCCGTCCGGTCAGCTGGAGGAAGACGTCCTCCAGGGTGGCGCCGCGCACTTCGAGGCCGCGCAGCGCGTTCTGCTCGGCCAGGACGCTGAGCACCGGGGCCGGAAGGCGGGTGGAGACGGAGAGCGAGACGGTGTCGTCCTCCAGGTTGGCGATGTCGGCGCCGGCCGCGGTCAGCAGTTCGCGGGCGCGGTCGACCGGCAGCTGGCCGGAGGCCACGCTGATCCGGACGGTGTCGTCGATCTCGCGGATCAGCGCCGCCGGGGCGCCGGTGTGCAGGATCTTCCCGTGGTCCATGATCGAGACCCGGTCGCAGAGCACCTCGGCCTCGTCCAGGTAGTGCGTGGTGAGCACGACCGTGCGGCCCTCGGCGTTGATGTCGCGCAGGAGGTCCCAGAGGTTGCGCCGGGCCTGCGGGTCCAGACCGGTGGTGGGCTCGTCCAGGAAGACGAGCTCCGGGTCGTGGGCCAGTGCGCAGGCGATGGACAGGCGCTGGGCCTGGCCGCCGGACATCTGGTCGGTCAGGGTCTCGGCCTTGTCGGCCAGACCGACCCGCTCCAGCATCGCATCGGCCCGCTTGGGGCCGACCCCGTAGAACGACGCGAAGGTGCGGATGGTCTCCCGGGCCGTCAGTTTGCGGAAGAAGGCGGAGGCCTGGAACTGCACGCCGATGCGCGGCAGCAGTTTCGGATTGCGCGGCCAGGGAGCCATCCCCAGCAGCTCGACCCGGCCCTCGTCCGGTTCCCGGACGCCTTCCAGGATCTCCATGGTGGTGGTCTTCCCGGCGCCGTTGGGGCCCAGGATCCCGTAGAACTCGCCGGCCTCGACGGTGAAGGAAACCCCGTCGACGGCCTGCACATCCCCGTACCGCTGACGGATGCCGTCGGCGGATATAGCTGCAGTCATGTGCCCTGAGAATAGGGGTTCCGGAGAGCCCTGTGCACACCGGGGAGCGGGATTTGCGGATCCTTTGAGGAACGGGGAACGACGGCCGGGCCGGGCGGAGAGTCGAATTCCGCCCGGCCCGGCCGGAGTTGTCGCTGACGGACCCTCAGGGTGGCGTCAGGCGCGGTGCACCGTGATGGTCGTCCAGGCGCCGACGTGGATCCGGTCGCCGTCGTTCAGCGGCACCGCGGTGTGCGGGGCGATCGGCTCCGCGCCGCCGTTCACCGTGGTGCCGTTGGTCGAGTCCTGGTCCACCAGGACCCAGCTGCCGTCCGCCTGTTCGGCGAGCAGCGCGTGCTGGTGCGAGGCGCCTGGGTCCTCCGGCGGCACGGACAGGTCGATCTCCGGCACCGTGCCCCGGTGCTGGCTGCGCCGACCGATCCGCAGCTGGCCGCGGCCGGTCAGCGGGATCCGGCGCTCGGGGCAGTACGGCGGGAAGAACAGGCCGGCCGCCTCGGGGCCGCTGCGGGCCATCATGTCGGTGAAGTAGTCCCGGTCGGCCGAGACCACGGCGATCCAGGTGGTCCGCACCGGCTCGGCGGGGGCGGCCTCCTGCTGGGCCTGCTGCGGCGGGGCCAGGTGGAACGAGGTGCCGAAGTCGCCGCCGCGGTTGTTCGGGCCGGGGCCGGCCGGCTGGGCGTACACCGGGCCGGAGTCCTCGCGCACCGGGGCCTCGGGGAACGCGCCCTCCGGTGCGGGCACCTCGTGCCCGACGGCGGGCGGGTAGCCGTAGGTGTGCGGCTGCGCCGGGGCCTGCGGCTGGTGCGGGACGGGCGGGGCGACGGCGGCCTGCGGGGCGGCCGGGGGCTGCTCGTGCGGCGCCCGGCCGTACGGGTCCTGCGGCTGCTGCGGGGCGCCGCCGTACGCCGCCGGGATGTTCAGCGGCGGCGGCTGGGCCGGCCCGGGCGCGGGTGCGCCGACGGCCGGGGGCTGGCGGCGCGAGGGGGTGGAGAGGTCGTAGTCGTAGCCGCACTCCTCGCAGAACCGGCCGGTCTGGGGGCTGCGGCAGATCGGGCAGACCACCAGGCCCTCGGTGAGGCCCTGCGGTGCCGCGGGCGGCGGGACCGCCCCGGGCGGGGGGTAGGCGCCGGGAGCCGCGGGCCCGGGCGGCGGGTACGCGCCGGGGGCCACGGACCCGGGCGGCGGGTAGGCACCCGGCGGCGGGTAGGCCCCGGGCGGCGGGGGCACGGCCCCCGGCGGCATCGGCGGCGGGAGCGGCGGCGCACCGAAGGACGCGCCGCCGTGCTGCGGGTGCCCGGCGGGTGCGCCGGGCGCGGGGTCGGCGCCGGGCGCCCCCGGGTAGGCCCCGTGGGCGCCCGGGGTCGGGGCCGGCGGGGTCATGGGGAAGCCGCAGAAGTCGCACCAGTCCTCGGCCTGCGACTCGTGGCCCCTCGGGCAGATCGGCATCAGGTCCCCCTCGTTTCGGGCCGGCTGGGTGCGGCGTCGCGCCGGGGTGCCGGCCCGGTCACGTCTTCAGCGGTCACTTCTTCACACGTACCGTCTTGGTCGACCGGGTCTCAAGGGTCATCGAGTCGGCCTCGCTCACGTTCTTACGGAACCGAACGGTACCCTCCTTCGGGTCCACCACGTCCACCACCTTCTGCAGCAGCTTGTAGGTGCCCTCGTTCCCGGCCGCGTGTGCGATCCGGACGGCGGCGCCCAGCTTGGCGGTCGCGGTGTCGACGTCGCCGGCGCGGTGGGCCTCCAGGCCCTCCTGGATGGAGGAGGCGAGCTCGGCCTGCCCGGTGTAGTGGGCGACCTGCGGGCTGATCCGGGTGGAGGAGGCCAGGTCGTCCGTCCACACCGCCTTGACCAGGCCCTGGCTGAGCACCTCGGGGGTGCCGCCGCCGACCTGCGGGGGCAGCACCAGGCTGATCCGGGCGGCGAGCATCTCGTTGCCGATGGAGGCGGCCGGGACCTCGACGCAGACGTGGTAGTCGCGGCTCTCGTCGCCCCAGGAGCCGGTGGGGTAGTCGCCGGCCCGGGGCCCGGCCTCGGCGCGACGGGCGGTCAGGTCCTCGACCGCGGGGGCGACCTGCTTGACGAACTTCACCGCGGCGTTGGCCGGGGTCCAGATCCGCAGCGAGACGTCGGCGACCTGCTTGCCCATCGCGCCGGTCATCATCGAGCGGAAGTCCTCGGCCAGGCCCGAGGGCTCGGCGACGATGTCGACGGTGCCGAGCAGCGCCGAGGAGATCTTGCGCAGCTCGTCGATCCGCCAGTCGGTGCCCACGCCGCGGCAGTCGGCGGTGAAGTGTCCGGTGACCCGCTCGATGTTGCGGGCCAGGTCCTCGGCCGACTCGTGCTCGTTGTTGCCGTCGGTGAGCAGGATGGCGTGCCGGATGGCGATGTCGGTGCGGGTGAGGAACAGCTTGTCGGCCTTGGCGAGCCAGGTGCCCATGGCGGTGCCGCCGGCGGCGGTGAGGCGGCGCAGCGCCTCCTTGGCCTGCTCGCGGGTGCCGGGCGAGGCGGTGGCCAGGGTGCCGTCGCCGGGGTAGATGTCCTTGGCCTCGTGGGTGCCGGCGACCACGGCGAAGGCGGTGCCGTCGCGCAGCGCGTCGATGGCGGCGGCGGTGGCCTCCCGGGCGCCGTTGATCTTGGTCTTGGGGTAGTCCATCGAGCCCGAGCAGTCCACCAGGATCACCACGGCGGCGCCGGCCCCGGCCCCGGCCGGCCCGGCGTCGGTGATCCCGAGCGGGCGGCCGCCGGAGGTGCCGCCACCGGTCGCGGTGACGGTGACGATGGCGTTGACCTCGCGGGCGCCGTCGGCCAGGTACTCGTTCTGGAAGATCTCCACGTCGAACCTGGGCAGGTTCGGCTTAGCCAGTGTTGCCATGGGGCGGTCGGCTCCCGTCGGGTGAGGGGTGGATGCGATCAGGACGGTGGGGCGGTCCGCCGGCCGGGCCGGCGGACCGTGGCGCCGTCCTGACCGGGCGTCCGGCGGACGCCCGGTCAGGCCGTCGGCGGGTGCGGCGGTTGCGGCGGGACGGGCGGTGCCACCGGCGGCGCGACCGGCGCGGCGGGCGGTGCCGGCGGAACGGCCGGGGGAACCGCCGGGGGTGCGGGCGGGGCCGGCGGTGCCGGGGGCAGCGGGGCGGCGGGCGAGCCGATCACCGGGATGTCCGGCAGGGTCGGCTCGTGGTCCTCGTCCTCCTCCGGTGCCGGTCGCGGCGTGATCACGGGCAGGTCCAGCGCCGTGGGGGTCTCCTCGACCTCCTCGACCCGGACGGCCGGCGGGTCGATCGGCAGCACGGCGACGGTGATGTTGTCGTGGCCGCCGGCGGCGACCGCGAACTTCACCAGGGTCTGCGCCGTCGCGAGCGGCTCGGTGCGGGCGTCCGGCCGGACGTAGTAGGCCAGGTCGGTGGCCGCCTCGGCGTAGTTCCACAGGCCGTCGGTGCAGATCAGCACCACCCCGGGGACGTGCGGGGTGAATTCGAGGGTGTGCGGCACGACCTCCTCGGCGTCGGCGCCGAGCCAGCCGGTGATGGCGTGCGCGCGCGGGTCGGCGTACGCCTCGGCCTCGCCCATCAGCCCGGCCTCGACCATCCGGGCCGCCCAGGAGTCGTCCTGGGTGAGCCGGAACGGCTCGGCGGCGGCGCGGTCGTCCGGGATCCAGTACGCCCGGGTGTCGCCGACCCAGCCGATGGTGACCCGGCCGCCCGCCGCTATCGCGCTGACGTAGGTGCAGGCGGGTGCGTTGAGGTCGGGGCGGACCGGGCCGGCGCCGTCGGTCGCCAGGTCGGCGACGGCCTTGGCGGCGTCGGCGATGGCCGTGCGCATCGCCTCGTTCGGGTCCCGGCCGGCCTCCAGCGAGGTCAGCAGTGACTCGGAGGCGGAGTCGACGGCGGTCGCCGAGGCCTCGTCCGGCCGGTCGGAGGAGGAGACGCCGTCGCACACCACGGCGACCACGACCGGCTCGCCGCCGGGCAGCGAACTCGCGGCGACGGTGAAGCTGTCCTCGTTGCGGTGGTGGCGCAGGCCGCGGTCGCTGACCCCGGCGACGCCGGCGAGGGCCTTCTCCATGTGGTCGCGCGGGCGCGGCTGGGCGCCGCCGCAGCCCTCGCAGTAGCCGTCCGCGGTGACCTGCGGCTGCCCGCAGTGCACGCAGACCGGCCCGCGCTGCTGCGGTACGGCCTCACCCCGGGCGGCGGCCCAGCCCGCGGGCATCGCGCCCGGGGCCGTCCGGCCGTCCCGGTCGGCCCCGCAGGAGCCGCAGTAGGCGTCCTCCGGGTCCATCGGCTCGGAACAGCTCGGGCACTCGGTCTGCTGCGGCATCGGCTACACCCACGTCCTGGGACGGGCACGGTTGGCCCGCTCCACCATCTCGATCCTGGTCTCGGCCCGGTCGGCCAACCGGGCGAGTACCCGGTAGGACTGTTCCAGGGCGAATCGCAGTTCCCGTTCCTGTACGGGACGTCCCAGTACCTCCAGGCCGGCGGCCGGCGGGGCCCCCGCCGACCCGGCGCCGACCCAGCCGAGGGCCGCGCCGAGCACCTCGACGGAGAGCTCCTCGCGGCGGCGGTCGTCCAGCCGCAGCGCGGTCAGCTGCGCCGAGCTCGCGCCGAGGTCGGCCGCCAGCTCGTCGGTGGCGGGTCGCTCGCGCAGCCGGGCGCGGACGGCGGCGATCCGGGCGGCGGTGTACTGGCTGGAGGTGGCCGGCACCGACTCCAGGACGTGGACCGCGCCGGTCCGGTCGTCCCCGCCCAGCCGGACCCGGGCCAGCCCGAAGGCGGCGCTCAGGTAGGCGTGGTCGGTGGCCCACACCAGCCGGTAGAACTCGGCCGCGTCGCCGCCGTCGCCGAGCAGTTCGGCGCAGATGGCGAGGGCCAGCTTGGGTGCGGCCTCGCCGGGGAAGGCGTCGTAGACCGCGTCGAAGGCCTCGGCGGCGGCCCGCAGGGAGGGCTCGCCACCGTCGTCGGCGGCCCCCACCAGGGCGGTGAGGCCGCGGTACCAGACCACCCGCCAGTCGTCCGGGTGGTCCTTCTCCAGCGCGTCGAGGCGGGTCACGGCGTCGTCGTGGCGGCCGAGTTCGAGCAGGGCGCGCAGCTCGCGCAGCCGGCTCTCGACCGAGACGGCGGGGGCGCCGGCCAGGGCGACCAGCGCCTCCTCGGGGTCGGGGGAGAGCAGGGTGGCGAGGAAGCCGGCGTTGGGGTCCCCGGGGTCGACCCGGGGGATGGGCAGCGCGAGGGCGGCGGCGGCCGGGTCCAGCGAGGCCACCCGGAGCTGCCCGGCCTGCTCGGTGGGCAGCACCAGTTCGGTGTCCACGACGCGCAGTTCGGGGCCGAACAGGGTGGACAGCGCGGGGTAGGGCCGGTCGTTCTGGAGGGCCAGGATCTCCCGCAGCACGCCGGTCAGCTGGTCGGCCATCTCCTCGGCGGAGGCGAAGCGGCGGGCCGGGTCCGGGTCGGTGGCGCGGACCAGCAGGCGGTAGTACGACTCGTACCGGGCGAAGGCCTCGACGTCCTCCGGGCCGGGCAGCGAGTCGCGGAAGGTGGTGCTGTAGCCCTGGAAGTCGAAGGTGAGCACCGCGAGGGTGCGGGCCACGGTGTACAGGTCCGAGGCGGGGGAGGGGCCGTGGGTGGCGATCTCCGGCGCCTGGTAGCCGACGGTGCCGTAGATCGGGCCGTCGTGGTCGAGCCGGCAGACCGCGCCCATGTCGATGATCTTGAGCGCGTCGCCGCTCTGGATCACGTTGTCGATCTTGAAGTCGCAGTAGATCAGGCCCCGGCTGTGCAGGTACCCGAGCGCCGGCAGCGCCTCCAGCGCGTACGCGATCGCCACCTCCACCGGCAGCGGCTCGCGCCGGTTGTCCGGGGTGCGGCGCTCGTTGGCGATGTCCTTGAGCGACTTGCCGCCGACGTACTCCATGACGATGTAGCCGTCGGTGGAACCGGACCTCGGATCCGGGTGCTCGGCGAAGTTGATGATCCGGACGATGTTCGGGTGGTCCACCTCGGCCAGGAAGCGGCGCTCGGCGACGGCCGCGGCCAGCGCGTCCTCGTCGCCGGTGTTCAGCAGGCCCTTGAGGACGACCCACTTGTCGTTGACCCGGCGGTCTATCGCCAGGTAGATCCAGCCCAGGCCGCCGTGCGCCAGGCAGCCGACCACCTCGTACTGCCCGCCGACCAGGTCGCCGCGGCGCAGCTTGGGCGTGAAGGAGTACGGCGTGCCGCACTTGGTGCAGAAGCCCTCCGGGCGGCCGGGGCGGCCGTTCTTCTCCCGGCCCACCGGCGCCTCGCACTTGGCGCAGTAGCGCTTGCGCTCGGGCACCTCGGGATCGACCAGCACCGCCAGCGACGGGTCGGCCGTCGCCACCGTCGGCACGGTGACCAGACCGGCGCCCAGCCGGTTGCGGGTGCCCGCGCTGACGCTGCCGCGGGTGGAGCGCACCGAGACCGAGCGGCTGGAGCCGGTGCGGGTCGAGCGGTGCGAGCGGGAGCGGCCCGACATCGAGCGGGCCGAGCCGGTGCGGGCCGACAGCGAGCGGACCGAGCCGCTGCGGGCGGAGTCCGCGCCGACCCGCGCGGACGGGACGTAGGGCTGCGTGACGCCGGTGTCGCCGGCGGGCGGCGTGAGGCCGCACTCGTCGCAGTAGCCGTCCGCGTCGATGGTGCCCGAGCAGTCCCGCGGGCAGGGCGAGCCGGGGCCGGCGGCGTCCGGCGGCGAGGCCGCCCCCTCACCCGCCGGGGCGGGCGCGGACGTTCCCGCCGGGGCGACCGTCGAGGTCCCCGCCGGGGCGACCGTCGAGGTCCCCGCCGGGGCCAGCCCGCACTCGTCGCAGTAACCGTCGGCGTCGATGCTGCCGCTGCCGGAGCACTCCGGCCGTACGCACGTTTCGCCCATCACCCTCAGCCCCCCTGAACCTGTCCGTCGACCGGCGCCTGGCCGGTCGCTTCCTGACCCTGTGCCGCCTCGGTCTGGGCGGGCCGCAGTGACTGCTGGAACCGGGCCACCGCGGCCGCCGCCGCCCGCAGGTCGCACGGCGCGCTCCACAGCAGCCAGCGCGCCTTCTCGTAGCGCTCGATCACTTCCGGGTCCTCGGAGACCCTCAGCCGGGCCGCCATCGCCTTGTAGGCGTCCAGCCGGCCGCGCAGCTCGGCCCGGACGGCCAGCGGCTGGGTCACCTCGGTGAGCGACTGCCGGGCCCGGGTCAACTCCTTGGCGGCGGCGTCCTCCAGCGTGTCCAGCAGCGGCGCCAGCCGGCCCCACTGCCCGGCCTGGCGCAGCTCCAGCGCCGCGACGATCCGCTCGCGCAGCGCCGAGGCCGGGCCGGGCACCGCCGGGACGTCGCTGGCCGCTATCTTCGCCAGCACCTCGCCGCGCGCCCGGCGGGCCTCGGCCAGGGTGGCGTCGGCCCGCTGGAGCAGGTCGCCGACGCCCTGCAGCCGCTCCTCGGCCTCGTCGCGCAGCCGCAGCAGGTCCTCCAGCTCCAGCCGGACGCCGTCCAGCGCCCGCCCGGCCCGGTCGAACCGCTCGGTGTCCACCACCCCGACCGGGCCGGCGAAGGCCGACTCCTCCGGCACCGTGCCGCGCTGGGCCGGCACCCGGGCCGGGCGCCACAGCGCCAGCGGGTCCCCGTGCACCTCGGTGCGCAGCTCGACGAGGTCCTTCTCGATCGCGGCCAGGTCGTCGCCCAGCGGGTGGCTGCCGGCCCGCACGCCGAGCGAGCCGGCCAGCGTCCGCACCCGGTGGAGCTCGGCCAGCAGCAGGTCGATCCGGGTCGGCAGCGCCGACCAGACCGCGTCGGCGGCGCTGACCACCTCCAGCACGGTGGCGTACCAGGAGTTCATCCGGGCCATCAGCGCGTCCAGGCTGATCCGCTCGACCAGCTTGGCGGGCGCGCCGAGCAGCTGCGGCCCGTCCGGCACCGCGCCGCCCGGGACGGTCACCGCGTCGCCGGTCAACAGCTCGCTCAGCTCGGCGAGTTCGGGCGCGCCGGGCTTGGCCTTGCGGGCCCGTACGGCGCGCGCCGAGGCCAGCGCCTCGGAGTAGCGGTCGAACAGCGCCCAGAGCAGCGGCAGGCCCTTCCCGGCGACCGACCAGCGTTCCAGGGTGCGCCCGGTCAGCTCGGCGCCGTCCAGCAGCCGCAGGCCCGGGTGGTCCTGCAGGGCGAGCAGGGCCGACTCGACCGCGTCCCGCTCCGCGCCGAGGCGCGCCAGCGCGCGGTCCACCTCCTCCCGGCTCAGTACCGGGCCAGCCGATGCCGCCACCGCGGTGTCCTTCCTTCCTCGCGCGCGATCCCGCCACGTGTGACGTGCGGTCCCGCGACAACCCCCGTGTCCACCACCGGTCTCCCCGCGGTGATCGTCCCGAACCCTAGCCGGTGACCGTTCGGGCCGGACGGGCGCGGGGCGTCAAGACGGCGTCAACGCCCCGGCCCGCCGGTCCGGCCGGTTCCCCGGTGCGGTGCCTCAGTGCGTGCCCGGCCAGTAGTGGTCGGCCTCGTTGAGCATGTACGGCTTGAGCCAGTGTTCGTACGAACGGGCCCAGTCGCCGCGCGCGTAGTAGTCGGCCAGCACCTGGTTGACCCGGGCGGTCAGGTCCGGGCTCTCCTTCAGCATGGCGACGCCGATCACCTCCGGCTGCGCCTCGCCGTCCACGATCCGCACGGTCTGGTCCTGGGCGGCCTGACCGGCCGCCAGGCCGTTGTCGGTCATGGTGGCGTCGACCTTGCCGAGCTGCATCAGCACCAGGCAGTCCAGCTGGTTCTCCTGGGTGACGATCCGCCCGGCGGTCTTCTTGTCCTTGACCACGTTCAGGGCGGTGGAGCCGTCGGCGGCGCAGACCGTCCTGCCGTCGATCGCGTCGTCGATGTTCTTCGCCGGGGAGGCCTTCGGCACCAGGACGCGCTGGCTGATGTTGAAGTACGGCTTGGAGAAGGCGACGTCCTCCATCCGCTTGCAGTTGATCGTCATGGTGCGGACGATCAGGTCGACCCGGCCCTTCTTGATGGCGTCGATCCGGTCTGCGGTCGCCACCGGCTTGAGCACGACCTTGTCCGGGTCGCCCATGATGGCGGTGCCGATCGCCCGGGCGAGGTCGATGTCGAAGCCCTCGATCTGGCCGGTGTTCGGATTGCGGGCGCCCCAGCGGTAGCTGTTCTGGTCGACGCCTATGACCAGGCTGCGCTTGGCCTTGACGGCCTTCACGGCGGGGCCGTCCTCGGTGCTCGGCGGCACGCTCTTGTAGACGTCGCAGTCGGCCTGGTCCTGCTGCGCCTGCTGTCCCTGCTGGGCGGCGGTCCCGGCGGTGGTGCCGGCCGCGGCGGTCGGTGCGGCGCCGACCGGGCCGCCCCCGGCGAGCACGGCGGACCCGGCCGCGAGCAGCGCCACGGCGGCGGCCGACCTGGTCCGTGACCACGAGCGTGACCACGAGCGTGATCCGGTGCGTGCGGTTGTCCTGCGCATCTGTCCGTTCCCCCTTGCCGGTTACCGGTACTCGGCCAGTCGTCGGCCCAGGCCCCGCAGCGCGGCGGCCGCGGCCACCAGGCCGAGCAGCGCGGCCGCGACGGCGGCGGTGCGGAGGTCCCCGCCGGTGCCCTTCGCGGACTGCGCGAACCGGTTCTGCTCGATGTCGGCGGCCCGGGCGAGCGCCCGGTCGGTGGTGCTGAAGAAGGCGTCGGCGGTGGGCGTGCCGGCGGTGGCCGTCACGGTCGCGTCCAGGGCGCCCTGGTAGTCGGCGTCGTCGACCTCCAGCTTCCGGGCCTTGTCGTGCTGCTGGTGCCACTGGTCGAACTGCGTCACCGCGTCCTGGATGCTCTGCTCGGCCGCCGCGGGCGCGAGCCGGGCGGCCTCCGGGAGCGAGCCGACGCGCCGCTCCAGCGGGATGTCCGCGGACGCGACGCTGTCCAGGTGCTCGGTGGCCTTGTTCCACTGGTCGGCGTACTTGGTGGTGGAGCCGCGGGCGACGAGGTGCAGGTTCTCCGCCAGCCGGGCGGTCAGCACGTCGACCCGGGCGTAGTTGAGCGCCCGCAGCGGGGTGGCGCCCTCGCTGTCGCTGCGCTTCAGGGCCGCGTCGGTGGTCAGCGCGGTGACGGTCAGCCAGAGCGCGCCGGCCAGCACGGCGGCGGTGGCGCCCAGCAGCCCGATGTTGAACACCCGGTTGGTGCGGCGGAACAGCGTCAGCTGCACCTGGACCAGCGCCGCCAGGGTCACCAGCGCCAGGCCGTACGCCCCCCACGGCACCGACTTGGCGGCGGCGTAGTCCTTCGCCAGCTCCTCGTTCTCGGCAGCGGCCAGCTCGGCGGCGGCCGGCAGCAGCACGGTCTGCATCTGCTCGGAGGCGTACCGCAGGTAGGCGCCACCGAGCGGGATGCCCTGCCGGTTGTCGGCCCGGGCGGTCTCCACCAGGCCCGCGTACGAGGGGAGTTGCTGGTTCAGCCGGGCGAGCGAACCCTGCGCGGGGGAGGTCGAGGTGGTCCGGGCGGCGGCCTCGGCGACCAGCTTGGCGGCCGTGGCGAGGTCCTGCTCGTAGCGGTCCCGGACGTCCTTGGGCTCGGTGCCGGCCAGCAGGAAGCCGCTCGCCGCGGTGGTCGCGGCATCGGCCAGGTTGCGGTGGATCTCGGCGGCGTCCCGGCTGAGCGGTTGGCTGTACGAGACCACCCGGTCGGCGGCCTGCGCCCTGGTCTCCAACTGCCAGGCGGTGAGCCCGCCGAACGCCACGGTGAGCGTCGCCAGCACCACCCCGGCCAGCCGCAGCCGGCCGGGCGCCGTCCGGCCGGCCTGCGCGAGCCGGGCGCGGACGCCGGTGGCGACCACCGTCCGGGGGCGCCGGGCGGGTGGTCCGCCGGGTGCTCCGGCGGGTGCCCGGCCGGGTGCCCGGCCGGGTGCAGTGCCGGGGCCGGCCGCCGGGGGGCCGCCGGGACCCACGAGCACCGACGTGCCCGTCGCGGCCCGTGCTCCCGGTGGCCGGGCCGGGATCGCGGCCCCCGGTGCGCCGTTGCCTTCTGGTGTCGCCACCCGCCTCATCCTCCCCTGGAGCCGGGCCCGTTCGCCGGGGCCCGGCCGATGGCAGCAGTATGGCCGTGACTCCCCCCGGCCACACCCGACTTGCGCCGATTTTGAGCATGTCGTGCACGGTTCCCGCACGCCTCCGTACGGCTCGGGCACGCGGCCCGCACGCCCGCGGTGGCGGGCGGCCGTCGCCCGCGGTGCCGCTCGCGGTGTCGTCCGGTCGGCGTTCGTGCCGTCGCCCGCACGGAGAGGTGGCGAACCCTCCGACGCCACCCGCACCCCGAGCGGTTCCCCCGACCGGGCGGAGCGCGGGGGTCCGTTCGTGGGCGCGCGCTCCCCGGTGCGGCACCCCCTCGCTCCGTACGATGGGCACATGCGCCTGCTTGGAACGATCTCGCCCGACCGCCCGCTGCTCGTCGTCGCCGTGCGCGAGGAGGCCGCCCACCTGGACGGCCGACTGCCCGTGCTGCTCACCGGGATCGGGAAGGTCAACGCCACCGCCGCCCTGGCCACCGTCCTCGCCGGGGGCGAGAAGCCCTCCGAGGTGATCAACCTCGGCACGGCCGGTGCGCTGCGTCCCGGCTGGGAGGGCACCCACCACGTGGTCCAGGTGATCCAGCACGACCTCGACACCGCAGCCCTGCAGGCGCTCACCGGGCGTCAGTACGGCGCCCCGCTGGTGATCGGCAAGGGCGACGGCCCGGTGCTCGCCACCGGCGACCTGTTCGTCTCCGACCCGGCCGCCCGTGACCGGCTCGCCGAGCACGCCGACCTGGTCGACATGGAGGGCTACGCGATCGCCACCGTCGCCCACCGGGCCGGCGTCCCGGTGCGGCTGGTCAAGCACGTCAGCGACGAGGCCGGGGCCGGAGCCGTGCACACCTGGCAGGAGTCGGTCGACGACTGTGCCCGGCACCTCGCCGACTGGGTGGCCGCGCAGGGCTGGTGACGGCCACTCATATTCCGTTCCCCGGCGGACGGGCGGTGGCTAGGGTGGCGCGGTGACCGACAACACCGACAACACCGCGCAGGCCGAGCCCGCCGCGCACGCCGAGCCCGCCGCGCACGCCGAGGCCGCTGACCGCACCGGCGGCACCGAAGGCATCGAGGGCACCGAGGGCACCGGGAACGCCGCCCCGGGCGCCGCGCCGAGCAAACTCTCCGACACCCGGCCGCCGAGCGCGAACGCGGACGAGCCCACCACGCTGCTCGCCTTCCTCGACTACCTGCGCGGGGCGGTGCTCGCCAAGGTCGACGGGCTCTCCGACGAGGACGCCCGCCGCCCCGGCGTGCCCTCCGGCACCAGCCTGCTGTGGCTGGTGCGGCACCTGACCGTGGTCGAGCACAACTGGTTCGCGTGGGCCTACCAGGGCGTCGGCGAGAAGCCCCGGGACTCCGAAGAGAACCTGCTGGACGACGCGACCGTGGCCGCCGCGGTCGCCGCGTACCGCGACGCGATCGCGCGCTCCAACGCGGTGGCGGCCGCCGCCCCGGACCTCGACCGGCCGGGCGTGCGCTCGCTGCGGCCGGACGCGGCCGAGGGGCCGTCGCTGCGGTGGGTGCTGGTCCACATGATCGAGGAGACCGGTCGGCACGCCGGCCACGCGGACATCATCCGCGAGCAGCTGGACGGCGCGGTCGGGCGCTGAGGACGCTCCGGGAGTGGACGGGGGGTGGGAGGCGCTGGCCCTCCCACCCCTTCGCCGTCCTGCTGTCTGCTCGCCGTCCTACCGCTGCTCGCCGTCCTGGTGCGCCCCGCCGTCCCGGCGGTCCCGGCGGTCCTCGCCGTCCCGGCGGTCCCGGAACTGCGAGAGGTCCAGCGCGGCCAGCCGCTCGGGGTCGGTGAGCACGTCGATCGCGACGATCGCGCCGTCCGCCACGGTGAACGCCATGATCGACAGAGCCCGGCCGTTGTCGCCGATCACCACGGCGCCCGCGGTGCCGTTGACCAGCGCCGGGCGGGCGAACGGCGACAGCGTGCCCCAGAGGACGGCCTGGCCGGCCACCGTGGCGGCGCCCGAGAGCACCACCGTGTGCCGGGCCATCGCCGCCCCGCCGTCCGAACGCAGCACCACGTCCGGGTCGAGCACGGCGACCAGGGCGTCGAGGTCCCCGTTGCGGGCGGCGGCGAAGAAGGCGTCCACGGCCAGCCGCTGGCGGCCGAGGTCAGGGTCGGGCACGGGCGCCTGCCCCTGCACCTTGCGGCGGGCCCGGCTGGCCAGCTGCCGGGTCGCGGCCGCCGACTTCTCGATCAGCGGGGCGATCTCGTCGAACGGCACGGAGAACAGGTCGTGCAGCACGAAGGCGACCCGCTCGGCCGGCGACAGCGACTCCATCACCACCATCATCGCCAGGCCGACCGAATCCGCGAGCATCACCTCCTGCTCGGGGTCCACCACGCCCTCACGCCGCAGCAGCGGGTCCGGGATGCGCGGCGGGCCCGGCTCACCGCCCGGACCGGCGGGCTCCAGCGGCTCCTCACGGCGCTGGGCGCGGGCGCGCAGCAGGTTCAGGCACACCCGTGACACCACCGTCGTCAGCCAGCCGCCGAGGTTCTCCACCCCGGCGGTGTCGGTGCGGTCGTACCGCAGCCAGGCCTCCTGCAGGGCGTCCTCGGCCTCGCTGATCGAGCCGAGCATCCGGTAGGCGACCGCGCGCAGGTGCGGGCGCTGCTCCTCGAAGAGCGCGGTCCGGGCAGATGTCTCGTCCACCGCGTCGTCCACGTGTCACATTCCTTCGTCGCCGGGGGTCAGGGCAGCAGGAGCCACCCAACAACGGCTGCGGCGGGGAGATCAACTCCCCGCCCCGGACGAATCGGAGAACGATTGTGACGAGCAATCCCGTCAATCCCGTCCTGGT
Organism: Kitasatospora sp. NPDC096140; assembly: GCF_040303045.1. Taxonomy (NCBI): domain Bacteria; kingdom Bacillati; phylum Actinomycetota; class Actinomycetes; order Kitasatosporales; family Streptomycetaceae; genus Kitasatospora; species Kitasatospora sp. NPDC096140. Next base: position 215,055 of record NZ_JBEOUW010000010.1, on the reverse strand, counting down.
CACCGGAGGCACCGGCACGCTCGGCCGGCACGTCGTGCCGCTGCTGTGCGCGGCCGGTCGGCCGGTGCGCGTGCTCAGCCGCCGCCGGCGTGCCGCCGCCGACGGCGTGACCTACGCGCGCGGCGACCTCCTCGGAGACCCGGCCGAGGCGGCCGTCCGGCTGGACGAGGCGCTGACCGGCGTGGACACCGTGCTGCACCTCGCGGGCGGCCCGAAGGGCGACGACACCGCCACCGCGGTGCTGGTCGCGGCCGCCCGGCGGGCGGGCGTGCGGCACCTGGTGTACATCTCGGTGATCGGCGCGGACCGGATCCCGCTCGGCTACTTCCGGGCCAAGCTCGCCGCCGAGGAGGCGGTCGCCGGCTCGGGCCTGCCGTACACCGTGCTGCGGGCCGCGCAGTTCCACGACCTGGCGTTCACCGTCGTCGAGAAGATGGCGAAGCTGCCGGTCGTCCCGGCCCCCGGCGGCGTCCGCTGGCAGCCCGTGGACGTGCGCGAGGTCGCCGCCCGGATGGTCGAGCTGGCGCTCGACGAGCCCGCCGGGGCGGTGCCCGACCTGGCCGGTCCCACGGTGTACGAGATGCGCGAGCTGACCCGGCGGTACCTGGAGGCCCGCGGCCGCGGCCGGCGGCAGCTGCCGGTGCGGGTGCCGGGGAAGGTCGGGCGCGCCTACCGGGCCGGGGAGAACCTGGCCCGGCCGGGGGCGGAGCACGGGCGGCGGACCTGGGAGGAGTACCTGGCGCAGCGGCTGGCGGCCTGAGCCCCGCCGGACCGGGGCCGGTGGGGCCGGCTCCGGTCGGCCCGGGTCCTGGCCTGGTCCCGGTCGGCCTGGTCCTGGCCTGGTCCCGGCGCCTGGTCCCGAGGCCCGGTTCCGGTCGGCCTGAGTTCCTGTCAGCGGTACGCCGTAGGGTGGCCGCCATGTCCCTCCTCGACGCGATCCGCGCCAACCCCGCCGCCGCCGACTACCTGGCCTGGCCGGGCGAGTTCGACCCCTCCCGTTGGTACGAGCACGTCGAGGCGGTGGTGCTCGCCTCCGGTGAGGCCCTGGAACCGGTGGCCAAGGACGGCGCGGGCGGCACCTACTTCCTCTGCGGCGAGGGCGGCGAGGAACGGCCCGTGCTCTTCGCCGACTCCGAGGGCGGCGCCGCCCTGCTGGCCGTCGGGGTGCCGGAGCTGGTCCGGCTGCTGCTCGCCGTGCCGTGGTGGCGGGACTGCCGGCGGCTGACCGTGGAGGAGAGCGCGGAAGCGGCCGAGGAGTACCTGGAGGACGAGCCCGGCCACTACGCCGACCGGGACGCGGCCGCCGCCGCCCTCGGCCTGGAAGTCCCCTCCGAGGCCGAGGCGTTGGCCCGGCTGCGGGAGGTCGCGCTCGGCCTCGGGGCGTCGTACGTGCTGCTCAACGCCGAGGAGGGGAACGCGTACCGGCTGCTGATCAGGGACTAGCCACCCGGGCCCCGCCGCCGGTCAGGCCTTCGCCGCGCCGAGCACCTGCTCCGTCGTCACCACCTTGGCGAACCGCATCGCGTGCAGCACCGTGGCCGTGGCGCGGGCGAGTTCGGCGGCGGGGAGGGTGGTGCCGTCGGGGCCGGTCATGTCGAAGGCGTGCATGGCGTCGGTCGGGAAGATCGCGTCGTAGCCGAGGTTGCCGGCCATCCGGGCGGTGGTCTCGTTGCACACGTTGGTGATGATCCCGGTGACCACCAGCTGCCGGGCGCCGCGCTCCCGGAGCCAGGCGTGCAGGTCGGGGGTGCCGTAGAAGGCGCTGTTGACGGTCTTGGTGATGTGCAGCGCGGGAGTGACGTCGGCGACGAAGTCCTTCAGCTCGTACCCGGGCGTGCCCTCGACCAGCGGCCCGGCCGTGGAGGCGTGCTGCACGGTGACGATCGGGCGGCCGGTGGCCTGCCAGGCGGCGATCAGCTCGGCCATCCGCTGCTCGGCCTGCGGGTTGTCGCGGGGGCCCCAGAACTCGTGGTCCTCGAAGCCCTTCTGGACGTCGATGAGCAGCAGGACCGCGTCGGGGTCGAGGGTGAGCGGGGCGTCGAATGCGTCGGTGTTCGTCATGCGTCCATCGTGCTCGCCGGCGTGCCGGCGGCGTGATGGGCGGAGATGCCACCCATCGATGGATTCCTGCCATAGGTTCTCTGCCATGCGAACGGTGGGTTGTCTGATCTTCGACGGTGTCCGGGCCTTCGACTACGCGGTGATCGGCGAGGTGTGGGCCAACCGTGTCGCCCGGCCCGGACTGCCCGCCTTCGACCTGCGGGTCTGCGGCCCGGACGGCACCCGGGTCCGGCTGGGCGGCGGGCTGGAACGTGTCCCCGACCACGGGACGGCCGGGCTCGCCGACTGCGACCTGGTCGTCGTCCCGGGCGTCGAGGACCCGGCGGCGGAGCGCGATCCCGCCGTCCTCGACGCCCTGCGGGCCGTCCACGCCGACGGGGTCCCGATCGCCTCGCTCTGCGCGGGCGCCTTCGTCCTCGCGGAGGCCGGCCTGCTGGACGGCCGCGAGGCCACCACCCACTGGGCCCTCGCCCCCGAACTCGCCCGCCGCTTCCCGGCGGTGACGGTCCGCCCCGAGGTGCTCTTCACCGGCGGCGAGGGCCTGTGGACCTCGGCCGGCGTCGCGGCGGGCATCGACCTCTGCCTCCACCTCGTCCGCACCGCCCACGGCCAGCAGGCCGCCGCCACCATCGCCCGCGCCATGGTCACCGCCCCCTTCCGGGCCGGCGGCCAGGCCCAGTTCATCCCCACCCCGGTCCCGGCCCCCACCGCGGACGACCCGCTCGACCGCGTCCGCGCCGAGATCCTCGCCTCCCTCGACACCCCGTGGACCGTCCCGCGGATGGCGGCCGCCGCCCTGATGTCCGAACGGACCTTCGCCCGCCGCTTCGCCGCCGCCACCGGCACCACCCCGACCCGCTGGCTCCTCGACCAGCGGGTCCTCACCGCCCAGCGCCTCCTGGAGGAGACCGACCTCCCCGTCGACACCGTCGCCACGTGCTGCGGCTTCTCCTCGGCGGTCTCCCTGCGGCCGGTCTTCACCGCGCGCGTCGGCGTGGCCCCGAGGGAGTACCGCCGCGCGTTCCGCGGCCGGCAGGACGACTAGGCCGTACCGGTCGGCGCCGGCGTGGTCGGCGGGGCCGACTCGGACGGCGGCAGCAGGCAGGGAGTACGCACGGCGAGGGACATCCGGTTGTGACCCCCTGTGCTGTCGACGTCGACGACGTACTGGCTGTTGGGGTGCCGGGCGGAGAAGGCGGCGGCGGGCTGGGCCGGGGGATCGCCGGCCGGGATCTCCTGGTACTCCGTGACCTTGAGCCCTTCGCCGGTGAGCAGGTCCCGGACCTTGCGGAGGACGTCGTTCTGCTGGTCGTCCGGGACATCGGCGTGGACGCCGTAGTCGAGCGTGTAGCGGTCGTCGGGCGCCTTCTCGCCGTTCCTGCCCACGCACGGATTGAACCCGTAGATCTCAGGTTCCGCGTTGATGCGGGCCCCGGTCGTCTGGGCCACGTGAGCGATGATCTGACGCGCCCAGTCCAAAGCCTCCTGCTGAGACTTGACGGGCAGCGGGTCGTCCTTGCCGTCGTACTTTCCGTTTCCGGGGCTGGACATGCAGGCTCCAAGGGTGGCGGTCAGCAATGCTGCGACGGTGAGACGGCCGAGCCGTCCGAGGGCGGTGTGCGCGCGGGGGGTCGAGAGGGTCATTGGTTCCATTCCGGGGATTCGTCAGTGGGGAATATTGCCCCAGAGCGGGTCTTCCTTCGGCCCTGTCGTGGGCGGCACCTTGGCGATGATCTTTCCGATGTTCTTCAGGCTCTCGGAGTCATCAGTCCAATATCCCGCGTGGCCGGAGGTGTCGACCTTGATGTTGTTCCCTCCGAAACCGGCGATGTGCGGCGCGGAACCCAAGACCGTTCCGCTGACGACGCGGATGGGATCGCTCGTGGACGTTCCGATCCAGACATGCTCGGGGTCGATGTTGAGCTGCTCGGCGCGAATGACGCCCAGGCCCATGCCGGGGCTGCCAAGGGCGAGGATGTCGTCGGCGTGCAGACCGCCTGCCGATTTGGCGGCCTCGCCAAGGGCGAAGGTGCCGTAGCTGTGTGCCATCCACGTGAGGTGGGTCTTCGGTTCACCGTGGGCCACACGAAGCCCGTTGGAGAACCTCCGCATGTCTTCCGCACCATCGACGCCACGCATGGGATTTCCGGCTTCCGGAATGCTCTCCGGAGTGTCGTATCCGAGGTAGGAGATGACCGAGACGGTCTCTCCGGCACCGGCCTGACGCTCGGCGGTGCGTTGGAACTGGCGGATGCGGTTGATCTGGTCCGGCATCCCCGGAAGTTCCGTCCCGGTGCCCGGGACCCATACGGCAGTGTGGGAGGCCTTGTCGGGATTGCCCGTGGCGACGATCGCCCGGCCGTCACCGCCGTACGCCTCCGGGTCGATGGCGAGCAGGAACATCTGCTTCGTTTCGTTCCGCTCGTTGGCGCTCTCCTCCAACTTCGTCCTGATGTCCTTCAGGGTGGCCTTGCGTTTGTCGTAGGCCTCCTGGTCGAGGCCGAACACGGAGGCCGAGCCGGCCTCCAGGGCGTCGATCTTCTGGTCCAGAACGAGTCGGTTGGCCCTGTCTCGCGCGTCGGCCGGGATCCCGTCGAGGTTGCCCACCCGAGCCGCGTCCAGCGTGATGTAGGTTTCCTGCTGTTCCGGGGTGAGGCTCTTCCACCACGTGGCGTTCCGGGCCGGATCCTTGCCGTCGGGCATGTAGGGGTCGACGAGGTCGAGCTCCCGCATGATGCCGGCGACGTTGTTCTTCGCCGTGAGTAAGGAGCCTGCTTCCCGGGACGGGTCCAGGGTGTTGGCACTGAGGGAGACGAGGGCGCTGTGGCCCTGGTCGCTAGCGGTCTGAGCGGCCTTCAGTGCGGCGTCGATGCGGTCCTGGAACCCCTTCATCTCCGAGCCGAGTTGCTGACGCGCTTTCTGGGCCTCCGGGTCGTTGGCCTCGCCCTTGCCGGGCGGTGGCATGGTGATGACGCCCTCGCCGGAGACGGTCAGCCCGGCGTCGACGGCTCGGTTGACGGCGTTGATGAGGTTGGTCTGCGCCTGGTACATCCGCTCGGCGACGGTGTTGAGCACCAGGGCCGCGGCCTCCGACTCCATCCTGATGATCTCCATCTGGACTTCCGTCTTCACCATGTACGGGCGTGCCGCTGTCGCGTCGGCGCCTTCCCAAGCGGGCCGGTCCGGGCCATTGCTGACCTGCAGCGGGCCGTTGACCTGGTTGCGGTGGCGCTGGCCGGTGGTGTCCACGGCGTGACCGAGGGCCTTCCAGGCCTTGGCGGCGTCGCGCAGCCCGTGCGGGTCGAACTTCACCAGGAGTTCGTAGACGCCGCTCACTTGGGCCCCTGCTGGGGTACGGCCCAACCGCCGGCGACGGCCTGGTCGTGGTGCTCGTGGGCGGACGCGTTGGCGTCCAGGTTGGTCGCCGTGTCCACGAGGCGCTGCCGCAGGTCGCCGAGCGGTTTGGCCCAGCCCGTTCCCAACTGCCCGAGGCCGCCGGATATCGACCAGCCGGTGAGCTGGGTCGAGACGGTGGTGCTGGTGGTCAGAGCGGCTTGGACGGGCTTGTCCAGTTCCTCGCCCAGTGCCTTGGCGATGCCTGCGGAGGCCCGCAGGTCGGCCGGTTGGATCGCGATCTTGCCGGACGTGTCCTTGTCGCCCATGTGGGTTCCCCTCCCCGGAAGCGGATGCGTGTGCCGCACCCGCCCGTAGGACGGTAGGCGGGGACTGCGTGCTCCGCATCCGTACAGATACTCGGATCGTACGGGCTCGGCCGGCGGGACTTCGTCGGATCGGAGAGAGTCGCCGGTTGCCGCCGGTAGGGAGGACGGGGAGGACGGGGAGGGCGGCGACCGGCGGTGCGGGGGTTCAGAGGAAGCGGCGGAGGATGCGGGACTTGAGGGGGGTGAAGGGCGGGTAGGCGAGGCGGAGGGTGTCGGCGGGGAGGGGCTTGTCGAGGACGGCCTTGGTGTGGCTGAAGGTGTCGATGGTGTGGGCGCCGTGGTAGGCGCCGATGCCGCTCTCGCCGACGCCGCCGAAGGGGAGGCCGGGGACGGTGAGGTGGGCGTTGGGGACGCCGAAGGACAGGGCGCCGGAGGAGGTCTCGGTGGTCAGGCGGTGCTTGGTGCGGGCCGAGGCGGTGAAGGCGTACAGGGCGAGGGGCTTGTCCCGGGCGGTGATGAAGGCGATGGCGGCGTCGAGGTCGGGGACGCTGACGATCGGCAGGACCGGGCCGAAGATCTCCTCGCGCATCACCGGCGCCTCCGGGTCGACGTCGGCGAGGACGGTCGGGGCGAGGTAGCGTTCGGCGCGGTCGTGGTCCCCGCCGGTGACGATCCGTCCGTCGCCGAGCAGGGCCGTCAGCCGGTCGAAGTGGCGCTCGTTGACGATGCGGCCGTAGTCGGGGCTCCTCCTCGGGTCGGTGCCGTACATCTCGCGGACCGCGGCGGTCAGGTGCGCCTCGATCGCGGTCGCGCTCCCGCCGATGGCGAGGACGTAGTCGGGGGCGACGCAGGTCTGGCCGGCGTTCATGAACTTGCCCCAGGCGATGCGGCGGGCGGCGGTCGCGAGGTCGGTGCCCGGCTCGACGACGGCGGGGCTCTTGCCGCCCAACTCCAGGGTGACCGGGGTGAGGTGGCGGGCCGCGGCGGTCATCACGATGCGGGCGACCGTGCCGTTGCCGGTGTAGAAGACGTGGTCGAAGCGCTGCTCCAACAGGGCGGTGGTCTCCGGGACGCCGCCCTCGACGACGGCGACGGCCTGCGGGTCGAGCGTGCGGGGCAGCCAGTGGGCGAGCGCCGCCGAGGTGGCCGGGGCGAGTTCGCTGGGCTTGACCACCACGCAGTTGCCCGCCGCGATCGCGCCGACCAGCGGGGCCAGGGCCAGCTGCAACGGGTAGTTCCAGGGGCTGATGACCAGCACCGTGCCCAGCGGTTCGCGCACGGTGCGGGCCCGGGCGGGCTGCAGCGCCAGCGGCACCGGGACGCGGCTCGGGCGCAGCCAGCGGTCGAGGTGGCGCAGGGTGTGGTCGATCTCGCTGACGGTGAACCCGATCTCGGTGGTGTACGCCTCGGCGGCGTGCTTGCCGAGGTCGGTGTGGAGGGCGGCGGCGAAGACGTCCTCCTGTTCGACCAGCAGGCGGCGCAGGGCGCGCAGTTGGGCCTTGCGCCAGGCGACGGGCTTGGTGCGGCCGGCGGTGAAGGCGGCGCCGAGGCGGGCGACGGTGGCCGCGGCGGAGGTGGCGTCGGTGGAGGTTGCTGCGGCGCCGGGCGCCGACTCGGCGGGGGCGGTCGTGCCGGGCGTGGTCTCGGTGGAAGCGCTCATGCCGCCGAGCATAAACGAAACGAAATGATTTCGTTTCTATTGGCGGTAAACTGGCGGCATGACCCGCACCACCCCGACCCCGCCCGCGTCCCCGACGTCGCCCGCGTCGCCCGCCCCGTCCGGGACCGCACCCCGCCGGGGCCGCCCCCGGGACGCCGCCCGGGACCGGGCGCTGCTGGAGGCCACGCTGGCCGTGCTGGCCGAGAACGGTTACGGCGGACTGACCACCGCCGCGGTGGCCGCCCGGGCGGGGGTCTCCACCGCGACCCTCTACCGGCGCTGGTCGTCCAAGGAGGACCTGGTGGTCGCCGCCGCCGCGAGCTTCGCCGAGGAGGACCCGTACGGCCTGCCCGGCACCGGCAGCCTGGAGGGCGACCTGCGCGTGGTGCTCCGGGACAAGGCCGCCGCCATGACCGGAGAGAGCGGCCGGGTGATGCGGGCCCTGATCGGCGAGGCGGCGCACAACACCGCCCTGGCCGAGGCGCTCACCGTGACCCTCCTGGCGCCCGTGTACCGGCGGGTGACCGAGGTCGTGCGGAGTGCCGTCGAGCGGGGGGAGATCCCGCCGGTCGAGGACGCCGAGCTGCTCGGCGAGGTGGTGGTCGGGCCGGTGATGGGCCGGTTCCTGCTCACGCCCCGGTTGCCGGAGCAGGTGGACGAGGCCAGCGCCCGGGAGGTGGCGGACCGCTTCCTGCCCTTCGCTCTGCGGGCGGTGGGCGGCGGGGCGCCCGCCGGCGGGTGACCGGCCCCCGCGTCCACCGCGGACCGGCCCCCGCGTCCACCGCGGACCGGCCCCCGCGTCCGGCACGGACTGATGCATCCGCACGGACAGACGTAGCCACACCGACAGGACGTCGCCACACCGACAGGAGGGGAACCATGCCCTGGTCCACGCTCGAACGCTTCGACGTGTCCTTCTTCGACACCGCCCCGCACCGCCACTCGTTCACCATGGACCTCCCCGTGGCGCCCGAGACCGTCTGGCAGGGCCTCGCCGGCGACACGCCGCTGTCCTGGTGCCGCGGTCTGAGCGGCGGCCGCTACACCTCGCCCGCCCCGCACGGTGTCGGCACGACGCGGGAGATCACCGCGCGCGGCGTGCTGCGGCTGCGCGAGGAGTTCGTGCGGTGGGAGGAGGGGGTGCGGCACTCGTTCTGCGTCGCGCAGGCCAGCCTGCCGCTGTTCCGGCGCTTCGGCGAGGACTACCTCGTCGAGCCCACGGCGAACGGCACCCGCTTCACCTGGACCTTCGCCTTCGAGCCGGTCCCCCTGCTGGCACGCCCGGCGGCGCTGACCGGGGTCCCGGGCGCGGCGTTCCTGAAGGGCCTGATCGGCGACACCAAGCGGCACTTCGGCGCCGCCTGAGCCGCGCCGGCCGGGCGGACGGCCGGCCGGACGGACGGACGGCCGTCCGCCCGCCCGTCCGGACCGTGTGCGGAGCGGGGTGGCGACCCTCAGCGCCGCCACCCCTCTTGCCTTCTCGGCACCCGGGTGGCACTTCGTTGAGCCAAACCCCACGGTGGGGTGAAGTCCGGTGGGGATCTCCCGGGGATTCGGCGGAGGTGCTGCGCCGGCAGAGGTGCTGCGCCCGTTCTGCTGCTGGGCCGGGCGAGCTGCTGCGCCCGTTCTGCCGCGCCGGGCGAGCTGCGCCGCCGGCTCTAGAGCGCGGCGAGTCGGTCGACCAGGTCGTCGAGTCCCAGCGAGCCCAGGGCGAGCGCCTTCATGTGCCACGTCTTGAGGTCGAACCCGGCGCCCAGACGGCTGCGGGCCGCGTCACGTCCGCGCAGCCAGGCGCGTTCGCCGAGCTTGTAGCCGATGGCCTGGCCCGGCCAGCCGAGGTAGCGGACGATCTCGCTGTCGCGCAGCTCGGCCGGGCTGCCGTTGTACGTGGCCATGAACTCCGTGGCGAGTTCCGGGGTCCAGCGCTCGCCGGGGTGGAAGCCCGCGTCGGCCGGGACGGCCAGGTCCAGGTGCATGCCGATGTCGATGATCACCCGGATGGTGCGCAGCATCTGTTCGTCGAGGAAGCCGAGCCGGTGCGCCGGGTCGTCGAGGAAGCCCAGCTCGTCCATGAGGCGCTCGGCGTACAGGGCCCAGCCCTCGACGTTGGCGCTGACCATGCCCAGCGTCGTCTGGTAGCGGCTGAGTTCGTCGGCGAGGGCGACCCACTGGGCGAGCTGCAGATGGTGGCCCGGGACGCCCTCGTGGTACCAGATGCTGACGAGCTGCCAGGTCGGGAAGGAGTCCCGGCCGAGGGTGGGGAAGTAGGTGCGGCCGGGGCGGCTGAAGTCCAGGCTCGGGCCGGAGTAGTACGGCGAGGCGGCGCTGCCCGCCGGGGCGATCCGGGACTCGACCCGGCGCAGCGGCCCGGAGATGTCGAAGTGGGTGCCGTCGAGGGCGGTGATGGCCCCGTCCATGATCTGCTGCAGCCAGTCGCGGACCGCCTCCTCGCCCTCGACCGCGTGGCCGTGCCGCTCAAGGTGTCGCATCGCCTCCAGGGCTCCCGCTCCGGGCAGTACGCGGTCGGCCGCGGCGCGCATCTCGGCCGCGGTCCGGTGGAACTCGCTCCAGGCCCAGGCGTAGGCCTCGTCCAGGTCGACCTCGGCTCCGGTGTGGTGGCGTACGGCGAGCCGGTAGCGCTCCCGGCCCACGGCGTCCGGGATGCCGACGGTGGCCGGGGCGTAGGTGTCGCGCAGCCAGTCGCGGAACTCGGCGGTGGCGGCGGTGGCCCGGAGGGCGGCGGCGTCCAGTTCGCCGCGCAGCCGTTCGGGGCCGGGGGCGACGAAGCCGGCGAACCACCCGGCGTTCCCGGTGTCCTCGCCGGTCCAGGCGGTGAGCTGGTCGACGACCGCGGCCGCCTGGCGGGGTGCGACGAGCAGCCGCCGGGACATGCCCTCGGTGAGGGTCGCGCGGTACCCGTCGAGGGCGGCGGGCAGGTTGCGCATCCGGCCGGCCACCGCGGCCCAGTCGTCGTCGGTGGCGGTCGGCATGTAGCTGAAGATGTCCCGGACGTGGTGGACGTGCGCGGCGATGTTGCGCAGCTGGCGGAAGTTCTCGCCGGAGTCGTGCACGGCCAGTTCGGCGGTCAGCCGTTCGCGGAGCAGCCGGGCGCAGGTCCGGTCGGCGGGGTCCGTTGCGGTGGCGGCTGTCTTGTGGTCGCCGGCGGTGTCGGCCCCGGCGGCGTCGGCCACGGCGGTGAGGTCGGTGGCGCGGTGCGTGGCGTCGAGCGCGGTGAGGGTGCGTCGGGCGATGTCGGCGAGCGCCTCGAACCCTTCCGGGGAGAGGTCCGGCTGCCGGTCGTCGCCCGGGTGCAGGCCCAACCATGCGGCGTGCAAGGGGTCGTGGGCGGCCACCTGGTCGAGGTGGCGGTCGGCGATGGTGCGAGCGGTGATCGTTTCATCTGCCATGGCGCCATGATGGCCCATCCGCCGGGGGTGCTTCCGGTCGGATCGTCCGCGGAGGATCCGCCCGGAAGCGCCCCCGGGGGGGGCAGTTCTCAGCCCGCGTGGGAGTCGCGCAGCAGCTTCTTGTCCGGTTTGCCCACGGCCGTCAGCGGGATCTCGGCCAGTACGTGCAGGGCCTCCGGTGCGTACATCCGGCCCTTGCGGGCGGTGACGAACGCGCGGACGTCGTCCAGGTCGGGCCGCTGCCCCGGCGCGGGGACGACAGCGACGTGGACGTGCTCCGCCTCCTGGGCGTCGCGCACCCCGTAGACCGCGCACTGGGCGATCGCCGGGTGGGTGAGCAGCAACTCCTCCACCTCGGTGGGGTAGACGTGCCCGCCGACCACGATGATCTTGTCCTTGCTCCGGTCGGCCAGGTAGAGGTAGCCGTCCTCGTCGAGGTAGCCGATGTCGCCGGTGTCCAGCCAACCCTCGCGCAGGACCTCGGCGGTGAGGTCGGGCCGCTTCCAGTACCCGGCCATGACGGTCGCCGAGCGGACGTGGATCCCGCCCTGCTCCCCGGCCGGCAGCTCGGTGCCGTCCTCGGCCCGGACCGTCACCTCGACGCCCGGGAGCGGCCGGCCGACCGAGAGCTGGCCGCCGCGCCCGATCCGGTCGTGCTCGTGCGGCGCGAGCATCGAGATGTTCTGCGCCTCCGACTGCCCGTAGCCGGACACCAGGACCGGCCCGAACACCTCGATCGCCTCGCGCACCCGGGACGGCGAAGCGGCGCAGCCGCCGTACGAGACCCGGCGCAGGCTGGACAGGTCGGTGCGGCCGATCGCCGGGTGGTCGAGCAGCTGGTACAGCAGCGGCGGCAGCACCCAGAGGTCGGTGATGCGCTCGCGCTCGACCGCCGCCAGGACCTCGCCGGGGTCGAAGGAACGCTGGATGACCACCGAGCCGCCGCTGTGGAACGTCAGGTCGGACAGCACCCCGGCCAGGTGGGCGAGGGAGGTGGCGGCGAGGAAGCGGGGCGGGGCGGCATCCGGGTCGGTGCCGCCGTACTGGGCGTCGAAGGCGCTCCGGTACGGGCCGTGCAGGCTGCGGATGCCCTTCGGGATGCCGGTGGTGCCGCCGGTGTGGCGGATGCCCAGGTCGTCGTCCGGGCCGATCCGGACGGCCGGCGGCTCGGCGGGCCGGTGCGCGGAAGCGGCGACGACGTCCTCGCCGATCGCTGTGGAGCCGGTCGCTGCGGCGCCGGTCGCTGCGGAGCCGGACGTCTCGGGGCCCGGGCCCAGCGTGAGGACGGTCGGCACGTCGACGAGCGGCAGCAACTCGGCGGCCGTCGCGTACCGTTCGGCGTCCACCAGCAGGACGGCGGTGTCGACGCTCGTCGTGATCTCGGCCAGGGTCGGCGCGCTCATGCCGTCGTACAGGTTCACCACCCGTGCGCCCGCCAGCCCGGCGGCGTAGCGCGCGCTCAGCGCCTCGGCGGTGTTGCCCGTCAGCAGGGTCACGGTGGTGCCGCGGGCCGCGCCCCGGGCGACCAGCTCGTGGGCGAGCCGGTACGTGGCGGCGGCGAAGTCGCCGGCCGTGATCACCGTGCCGTCGGCGGTGGTGATGGCCCGCCGGTCGGGGCGGGCGGCGAGGGAGTGGAGGATCAGAGCCGGGGCGCTGATGAACTCCTGTTCGTCCGTGGTTACTTGGTCTGCGCCATTCACAACCATGGCCCCAGAGTAGCCCCGTCCTTCGTGTCCGATCCGGGAGTTTCCTCCTCGGTCCTCCTCGCCGGGGTGGATTGTCGGAGGGGCTGGGGCTGGGGCTGGGGTTGGGTCGGGGTCCTCGTGCTTCACCCCCGCCGGCTCGGGCGCCGAGTCGCCTGCCCCGGCCGGCGCCACCTGCGCCCCCGCCGGCTCGGGCGCCGAGTCGCCCGCCCTGGCCGGCGCCACCTGGAACGGAGCCGGATGCCCGACGGAGTCGGGCTGGAGCCCGGCCGGAGAGGGTGACCGTGGGCGTCGCCCGGACGTGGTCGGAAGCACCCCTCCAGATGGTCTATGCTTAACCCATCACCCAGATGCGCGGGTGGCGGAATAGGCAGACGCGCTGGATTCAGGTTCCAGTGCCCGAAAGGGCGTGGGGGTTCAACTCCCCCCTCGCGCACAGCGAACGGCCGGTCGATCTTCGGATCGACCGGCCGTTTTGTTCTCCGCCGAGCAATCCGGTTCCCGCCGAGGGTCGACCCCGCGCCGTCCGGCCGATCCGTGTGTGGAACCCGGCCGGAAGTGCACCATGGGCCTGCTGATGGTCCGAAGCGCGAGGGGCGGGACGCGGGATGGGACCGCCTGTTCGGCACCATCGACCCCGCCTACGACCGCACCCGGACGGGCACGGCCACCCCGACGAACCGACCCTGCTGGCCGGCCCAGGCACGGTGTCGGGACCGTCCGGTCGGATGCGGGGGCGAGCTGCTCCCTCGATCGGGGGAGGTGGGGTGCGGGGCGCGTGACAATACTGGCGACCATGATCAAGGTCCTTCGGCCGTTGTTGCGCGGCTCCACGTATTCGGGTGTGTTGTTCGCCGTTCTCGGGGCGGTGGCGGGGTTGCCGTTGGCGCTGGTCGCGGCGGTGCCCGCGGCGGGGATGCAGGCGGACCCGTACGCGCTGCCGGAGGTGCTGTCGCTCGCACTCTGGGTGGTGCTGATCGGGGTGGTGGGCCTGGCCGGGGTGACGCGGCGGGCGCTGGTCCGGGCGGCGCGGCGGCTGCTCGGGGTGGCGCTGCCGGATCCGGTGAAGGGTGCGGCGGGGGAACGGTGGCGGACACCGGCGTTCCTGGTGCTGCACGTCATGTCGGGGTGGGCGGTGCTGTTCGGCGGCGGTGTGCTGCTGACGATGGGACTGTTCCTGCCCACCGGATACGCGAAGGGGGACGCGCGGTTCAGCCTGTTCGGGTGGTCCAAGGAGCTGACGGGAGGCTGGGGCCGGCTGGTGTCGGTGGTCTGCCTGGTGCTGCTGGTGGTGCTGTTCGTGGCGGTGTCGGGTGCGTTGCGGTGGCTGGCGCCGCGGCTGCTCGGGCCGTCGCCGGCGGAGCGGCTGGCGATGGCGGCCGAGCGGGAGCGGGCACTGGCCGAACGCAACCGGCTGGCGCACGAGTTGCACGACTCGATCGGTCACACCCTGACCGCCGCCACCATCCAGGCCGCCGTCGCCGGTGAGGTGCTCGCCGCCGATCCGGCGGCCGCCCGGGCCGCCATGCGCAGCATCGAGGAGTCGGCCCGGGCGGCGCTGGAGGACCTGGACTACGTGCTGGGCGTGCTGAGGGAGGAGGCGGCGGGCGTCGCGCCGACCCGGACCCTCGCCGACCTGCCCGAACTGCTGGACCGGTTGCGCCACGCGGGCGCCGTCGTGGAGACGGTGGTCCTCGGTGATCCGGAGCAGGTCCACGGCACGCTCTCCCGCGCCGCGTACCGGATCCTGCAGGAGGGCCTGACCAACGCGCTGCGGCACGGCGCGGGCGGGCCGATCGAGCTGCGGGTGGTGGTCGCGGCGGACGGACTGGAACTGGGTGTGGTCAACGGGGTCAAGGCCGGCCCGAGCGGCTTCCCGACCTCCGGCCACGGCCTGCCCGGCCTCGCCGAGCGGGTCCGCCTGCTGCACGGCGAGTTCGAGGCCGGGCTGCAGGGTGCGCGCGGGGAACAGCACTGGCGGCTGGCGGTCCGGCTGCCGATACGGTTGTCGGCGTGAGCAGCCCGGAACGCCCCGTCACCGTCCTGATCGCCGACGACGACCCGGTGACCCGCAGCGGTCTGGGCACCCTGCTGGGTGCCCAGCCGGGCATCGCGGTGGTCGGGCAGGCGGCCGACGGGGTCGAGGTCGTCGAGCAGGTGCGGCGGCTGCGCCCGGACGTGGTGCTGATGGACGTGCGGATGCCGCGCCGCAACGGGATCGAGGCGACCCGCGAACTGCTGGCCGGGGACGCCGACCCGCCGAAGGTCGTCGTGATCACCACCTTCGAGAACGACGACTACGTCACCGCCGCCCTCAGCGCCGGGGCCAGCGGCTTCGTGCTGAAGCGGCGGCCGGTCCCGCAGATCGCCGAAGCGGTGCGGGTGGCGGCGGCGGGGGAGGCGATCCTCTTCCCCGCCGCGCTGCGCCGGATGGTGGCCGCCCGCCCGTTGGACTCCGCTCAGGCGCTGCCCCGGGCGGCGCTGACCGGGCGGGAGGAGGAGGTGCTGCGGCTGATGGCGACCGGGTCGTCGAACCCGGAGATCGCGCAGTCGCTGGCGGTGAGTCCGGAGACGGTGAAGACGCACGTCGGGAACGTGCTGACCAAGCTCGGCGCGCAGAACCGGACGCATGCGGTGGTGATCGCGTACGAGTCGGGACTGGTCGTGCCGGGCCTGCAGGGCGCGTAGCCGCGGCATTCCGCCGCCCCCGGCCCCCGACCCCGCCGACTCCGCGGACCGCTACGGCCGCTACGGCCGCGAGTCGATCGGGGTGAGCACGCCGAGCCGGTCCTCGACGGCCTGGGCGGCGGCCAGGCACAGGTCCTCCCGGAACACCCGCCCGACGAGTTGCACGCCGGTGGGCAGACCGTCGTCGGCGAGCCCGGTCGGGACGGCGACGGCCGGGACGCCGACGAAGCTGGTCACCGAGCAGAGCCGCATGCCCGAGGCGACGCGGTCCCGGCCGGCCTGGTCCCGCGACTCCAGGCCCGGTTCGACCGGCGGCTCGGTGAAGACCGGGCCGAGCAACAGCGGGTACTCGTGCAGGAACTCCGTCCAGGAGCGGCGGATGTTCAGCCAGGCGCTCATGAGCCGGATGAGCCCGGGGGCGTCGGCGGGCGGAGTGCTGCGCATCGTCAGGTCGATGAAGCGGTCGCCGCCTTCGCCCAGCAACTGCCGTACGACGGGCCAGCTCGGGGCGAACTCGGTGACGGTGAGCCGGTGGTAGGCGTCGTAGGCCTCCTGCAGCCTCGGCACGTCGGGGACTTTCCGGACGTCGTACCCCGCGTCGCGCAGCGCGTCGGCCGCGGTCTCGACGGCCCGGCGGACGGTGGGGTGGACGCCGTGGCCGCCAGGGTCGGCGACGACGGCGACCCGTGGCGGGCGACCGGGAGGTTCGCCGTACAGCGGGACGGGGACGGCGCGCGGGTCGCGGGGGTCGGTGCCGGCCAGTGTCTCGTACGCGAGCCGGAGGTCGGCGACCGTCCGGGCCACCGGGCCGTCGGTGACCAGGACCTGGGAGGCCGGGCCGGGGTCGTCCGGACCGAGGAGGCGCTGGTCGGCGGGGAAGCGGCCGGTGGTCGGCTTGAGTGCGGCGACGCCGCAGAAGGTCGCCGGGATCCGCAGCGAGCCGCCGGAGTCGTTGCCGAGCCCGAGCGGGGCCATGCCGGCGGCGACCGCGACGCCGTCGCCGCCGCTGCTGCCGCCGGGGGTGCGGCTCGGGTCCCACGGGTTGCGGGTGTCGCCGTAGAGCTCGCTGCGCGTGTGCATCCCGGCCAGGATCAGCGTCGGCATGTTGCTGTGGCCGATCGGGATCGCCCCGGCGGCGCGCAGGCGGGCCACCGGGACGGCGTCGACGGGCGCGACGTGGTTGCGGAAGCGCGGGGTGCCGAAGGTGGTGGCCACCTCCGCGATGGGGGTGCACTCCTTCACGGTGAACGGCACGCCGGCGAGCGGGCCCGGGTCCTCGCCCGCGGCCCGGCGCCGGTCGGTGTGCCGGGCGGCCTCGCGGGCGCGGTCGGCGAGGAGCTGGGTGACGGCGTTCAGGTGGGGGTTGACCTCGGCGATGCGGTCCAGGTGGCTGTCGACCACGTCGAGGGCGGAGACCTCGCCGGCCCGGACGGCGGCGGCGAGTTCGGTGGCGGTCCTGTTCCACAGGGGCATGGGTGCGGGTCTCCTCGGATTGGTTCCGATGCGGTTGCATCGGAACCATAGTCCGGGAACCGATACGCTTGCATCGAATAATTGACGGCCCCGGACCCCGGAGGCCGGGACGAGGAGGCCGGACATGCCGAAGCAGGTGGACCACGAGGGCCGACGCCGGCAGATCGCCGACGCCGTCTGCCTGCTGGTGGACGAACACGGACTGGAGGGCGTCACCCTCCGGGACGTCGCCACCCGCGCCGAGGTGTCGATGGGGGCCGTCCAGCGCTGCTTCCGCACCAAGGAGGAGATGCTGCGGTTCGCCCTCGCGCACATCGGCGAGCGCGTCACCGAGCGGGTCCGGAGGCGGCTGGCCGCCGGCCCGGCACAGTCGGCCGCCAGCGAACTCGGGCTGGTGGCCCGGGAAGTGGCGCTGCTGCGCGAGGAACACCGGGCCGAGGCCAGGATCTGGCTCGCCTTCGTCGCCGGGGCCGCGGTGAACCCGGCGCTGGCGGCGACCCTGCGGAGCAGCTACGCGGCCCTGGAGGAGTTGGTGGTGCGGCTGCTCGCGGAGGCCTCCGGGGGCGGGGACGGGGGCGGAGGCGAGGCCGGGGACGGGGACAGAGACGGGGCTGGGCTCGGGGAGTCGGCGGAGGTTCGTGCGGCGGATCGGACCGAGGCCCGGACGTTGCTGGCCCTGGCGGACGGACTCACCGCGCACGTGCTGGTCGGGCACCGGACGGCGGAGGAGGCGGAGGAGGTCCTGCACGCCCACCTGGTCGGGCTCTGGGGGCGCCGCTGAGCCGGCGGGGTCCGCGCGGGGCGGGGTCCGGACCCGGGGTGGGGGTCGTCGGGCCGTCGCCGTCCGGTCCGTGGAAGGCCGGGAACGGCAGGGCGCAGGTGCGGCAGGATCGGGCCGACATCGCTGGACACACCTGTGTAGGGAGAGCCTGCCGTGACTGCCGTCGAGATCCCGGGGTCCAAGTCCATCACCGCCCGGGCGTTGTTCCTGGCCGCCGCCGCCGACGGCGTGACCACCCTGCACCGGCCGCTGGCCTCGGACGACACCGAGGGCTTCGCGCAGGGGCTGGTCGCCCTCGGGTACGACGTCGAGCGGGCGGCGGACCGGTGGCGGGTGACGGGACGGCCGGCCGGGCCCGGCGTGGAGACGGCCGAGGTGTACTGCCGGGACGGCGCCACCACCGCGCGCTTCCTGCCCGCCCTCGCCGCCGCCGGCCGCGGCACCTACCGCTTCGACGCCTCCGCGCAGATGCGCCGCCGTCCGGTCGCCCCGCTGACCCGGGCGCTGCGCGAGCTGGGCGTCGACCTGCGGCACGAGGAGGCCGAGGGGCACCACCCGCTCACGGTCGTCGCCGACGGCGTCCGCGGCGGCGGACTCACCCTCGACGCCGGGGAGTCCTCGCAGTACCTGACCGCGCTGCTGCTGCTCGGCCCGCTCACCCGGGACGGGCTGCGGATCACCGTCACCCGGCTGGTGTCCGCCCCGTACATCGGCATCACCCTGGCGATGATGCGGGAGTTCGGGGCCGAGGTGAAGCGTGAGCGGACGCCCGGCGGCGAGGTGTTCGAGGTGCCGTCCGGGGGCTACCGGGCCACCCCGTACGCCGTCGAGCCGGACGCCTCCACCGCGAGCTACTTCTTCGCCGCCGCGGCCGTCGCCGGACGGGAGGTCACCGTGCCCGGCCTCGGCCGGGACGCCCTCCAGGGCGACCTGCGCTTCGTGGAGGTGCTGCGGCGGATGGGCGTCCGGGTGGACGTCGGGAGCGACCGTACGACGGTGGCGGGCGACGGCACGCTGAACGGCCTCACCGTCAACATGCGGGACATCTCCGACACCATGCCCACCCTCGCGGCGATCGCGCCCTTCGCGTCCGGGCCGGTGCGGATCGAGGACGTCCACAACACCCGGGTCAAGGAGTGCGACCGGCTGGAGGCCTGCGCCGCCAACCTGCGCGCCATGGGCATCACGGTCGCGACCGGCGACGACTGGATCGAGATCCACCCCGGTGCGCCGCGCCCGGTCGAGGTCGCGACGCACTCCGACCACCGGATCGTGATGTCCTTCGCCGTCACCTCGCTGCGCACGCCGGGGATCACCTTCGACGACCCGGGGTGCGTGCGGAAGACCTTCCCCGGGTTCCACGAGGCGTTCGCCCGGCTGCGCTCGCAGTGGGCGGTCTGACCGCGCACCAGGGTGAGCGCGGACCGGGCCGCCGACCGCGGCGCACCGGGCTGACCGCGGCGTACGGCTCCGAGCGTGTCCGGGCCGGGCGCGTCCGGTCCGAGCGTGTCCGGTCCGAGCACGCACCCCGTGGGATCGGCGGGGCCGGGAATCCCGGTTGCCGGCGGGCGGATCCGGCGGCGAGGATCCTGTTCGTGTCCGAGACGACGACGGTGTTCGACGCGGCCGAGCTGCAGCCCTATCCCAAGATCCCCGCGCGCGGCCGCTCCGGCGGGCCCGGCAGCCGCGAGTGGGTCGCGGCGGAGAAGGTGCACGGCGCGCACTTCGCGGTGGTCTGCGAGGGCGACTCGGTGCGCCCCGCGAAACGACGTCAACTGCTCGACGACGAAGGACTGGACGGCTTCTTCGGCGTGAGCCGCATCTGGCCCCGGCTCGCCGTCGCCGCGGCCCGGCTCGCCGGCGCGGTGCGCGGGCCGTGGGGCCCGTCGGCGGTGGTGACCGTCTACGGCGAGCTGGCCGGCGGACGCTACCCGCACCCCGACGTGCCCGCCGCCGACGGGGTCGAACCGGTGCAGACCGGCGTCTGGTACGACCCCGGCCTGCGCTGGCTGCCGTTCGACGCCACCGTACGGACACCCGAAGGCCGTTGGTGGATCGCCGACCGCGCCCTGCGCACCGCCGCGGGCACCGCCGGGCTCACCTGCGTGCCGCTCCTCGGCCACGGCCCGCTGAACGCGCTGCAGGACCTCCCGGTGCTGTTCCCGAGCCGGGTACCCGCACTGTTCGGACTGCCCGAGCTGGCGGACAACCTCGCGGAGGGGTACGTCCTCAAACCGGCCGGGCAGTGGCGGGAGTCGGGCGAGGCGGGGGCGGTGGCCCGGCCGCTGGTGAAGGCGAAGCAGCAGGCCTTCGCCGAGGACGAGCGCTACGGAGGCGCCCGCCCCTACCTGCCCCCACCGGAGGGCGCGGCCGGGGTGCCGGCGTGGCTGCTGGTCCAGGCGTCGGCCCTGCTCACGCCCGCCCGCGCGGCCGCCGCGGTCAGCAAGCTGGGGCCGCGCACGGCCACGGAGGTGGTGGCCGAGGAGATCGCACAGGACGTGACGGAGGAACTCGCCGACGCGCTGGGCGGCCTGGACGCTCCCGGCCTGGCGGCGCTGCGTCGGGCACTGGAACCGGGCGCTCGGGCGCTGGCGGCCTTCGACGCCGTGGACCGGCGCGGCGCCTGAGAAGGATCCTCCGACGGCGCATCTCCGACGGCGAGTGCTTGACGGCGAGTGCTTGACGGCGAGTGCTTGACGGCGAATCTCCGACGGCGAAAAAACTTCGAAGAAACCCCGTCGGCGATGTCGAGGGCCCCTGCCGCGGCTCCGACTGAGAGGTGACAGCGCGCCGGAGGGGCGTGCGGGACGGAAATGGGGACACCCGCCATGAAGTACGTCGCGATGATCTACGGCAACCAGGCCAAGTGGGACTCCTTCCCGGCCGAAGCCTGGCCGGAGGCGATCGCCAAGCAGGAGGCGTTCAACACCAAGTACCGCGAGAGCGGCGAGCTGATCGGCGCGTACGGGCTGGCGGACGCGGCCGCCGCGCAGCTGGTGCGGCGGGCGGAGGGCGTGCCGGTGATCACCGACGGGCCGTACCTGGAGACCAAGGAGTACCTGGCCAGCTTCTACCTGCTGGACTGCGAGAGCCCGGAGCGCGCCCAGCAGATCGCGGCGGACATGCCGTTCGCGGACGTCGAGCCGGTGGAGCTGTGGCCGATCCTGCACGAGTCGCCGACGAACGACCTCGCGGCGAACGGGTGACCGAGCCGAACGGCGTCGAGGGCCTGCTGCGCGAACTGGCGCCGCAGGTCCTCGGCGCGCTGGTACGCAGGCACGGCGGGGCCTTCGACGCGTGTGAGGACGCGGTGCAGGAAGCCCTGCTGGCCGCCGCACTGCAGTGGACGGCGGGCGGGGTGCCGGCCAACCCGCGCGGCTGGCTGGTGACCGTCGCCGACCGCCGACTGGTGGACCAGGTGCGCAGCGAGTCGGCCCGGCGCCGCCGGGAGGAGACGCTGGCGCTGGCCACACCGCAGGCGGCGCTGCTCGCCCCCGCCGCCGACGAGCCCGACCCGGCGGCGGACGACTCGCTCGCGCTGCTGTTCCTCTGCTGCCACCCGGCACTGTCGGTACCGAGCCGGATCGCGCTGACCCTGCGCGCCGTCGGCGGCCTGACCACCGCGCAGATCGCCGCCGCGTTCCTGGTGCCCGAGGCGACCATGGCGCAGCGGATCAGCCGGGCCAAGCAGACGCTGAAGGCGGCGGGCGGACGACTGGCGCCGTCGGAGGGGGACGGGGAGGGGGAGGAGGACGGGGAGGGGGCGAGGCAGGGGAAGGGGAAGGGGGAAAGGGACGGCGGAGCGGCGCGGCTCGGCGAGGTCCGACACGTGCTGTACCTGATCTTCAACGAGGGCTACACGGCCAGCGGCGGCGATGAGCTGACCGTGCCGCGGCTCGCCGTCGAGGCGATCCGGCTCACCCGACTGCTGCGGCGCCTCACCCCGGGCGACGCCGAGACGGCGGGACTGCTCGCCCTGATGCTCCTCACCGACGCCCGCCGACCCGCCCGCACCGGACCGTACGGTGAGCTGGTGCCGCTGGAGGAGCAGGACCGCGACCGCTGGGACCGCGAACTGCTCGATGAAGGGCTGGAGTTGATCGCCTCCGCGCTACCGGGCGGGCAGCCCGGGCCGTACCGGGTACAGGCGGCGATCGCCGCGGTGCACAGTGAGGCGACGACCGCCGAGGCCACCGACTGGCCGCAGATCCTGGCGCTGTACGACCTGCTGCTGCGCTTCGACGCCAACCCGGTGGTCGCCCTCAACCGGGCCGTCGCGGTGGCGATGGTCCACGGGTCGGCGGCCGGGCTCGCCCTCCTCGATGCGCTGGCCGCCGACCGGCGCCTCGCCCGCCACCACCGCCTGCTCGCCGTGCGCGCCCACCTCCTCGACCGGCTCGGCACCGACCCGCCCGCCGCCGCCCGCGCCTACCGCGAAGCCGCCGCCCGTACCTCCAGCGCCCCCGAACGCCGCCACCTGGCGGCCCGGGCCCTGCGGCTTGAGGGTGCGGGCGGGTGAATATGTAGGTCGGTCTACTGATTCCTGCGCGGGTGGGGGCCGGGGTGGGGGCTGGTGGCGCAGTGTGCGTGGGAAGTCGGCCGGGTCGACTTCCTGTGCGGCTGGGTGTGACGGTGCGGGCGGTGCGGGTGCCAGATTATGTCGGTCGGTCTACTGATTTGTTGCGAGCGCTGGGGCTTGAGGGCGTGGGTGGGGCGAATATGTAGGTCGGTCTACTGATTCGCGCGCGGGTGGGGGCCGGGGTGGGGGCCGGTGGCGCAGCGTGCGTGAGAAGTCGGCTGGGTCGACTTCCTGCGCGGCTGGGTGCGATGCCGGGGGCGGTGCGGGCGCCGGATTATGTAGGTCGGTCTACTGATTTGACCCCCGAAGTGGTGCTCCTTGCGCAGGAAGTCGGCCTGGCCGACTTCTCGTGCGCAGTGGCGCCGGGCGGCGGCAAGAATGTAGACCGGTCTACATAATTTCCCCAGGCGTTGGACCAGGGTGGGGGTGTGTCGGGTCGAGGGTGGGTTCAGAGGGCGTCCAGGAGGCTTCCAACTCTGCTGGGACGGCCCCATCATGGGCTCCCGTTCGGGCAACACCGTCCCCGGCCGATCCCGAGCGCGGTCCCCAGTCGAGTCCCCAGTTCCGTCCCCAGGAGGCAGAAGAGATGACGATCCCACTCCCCGTCCGGATCCAGGCCGCCGTCGTCCGGGGCATGTACGCCCTGCCGGAGGGCGTGCGGCGGGCGATCGCGGGCAAGCCGGTGGTGCGGGACGGGCAGACGCTCGCGTTGGACGCGCAGTTGATACTCAAGCTGCAGCGGCAGTCGAAGGCGGCCCTGGTGATGCCGGGTGGGGTCGAGCCGTCGCGGGCCGCGATGGAGTACGCCCGGTACCTGGTGGGCGGGCCGACGCTCCACACGGTGGCCGCGCGGGCCGTCGGGATCCCGCAGGAGCAGGGCGAGTTGGCCGCGACCCTGTACACGCCGGAGGGCCTGGCGGCAGGTTCCGGCCTGCTGGTGTACCTGCACGGCGGGGGCTGGGTGGTCGGTAGCCGGGCCAGTCACGACCACGTCGCCCGGTTCCTGGCGCAGCGGGCGCACGTGCGGGTGCTGTCGGTGGAGTACCGGCTGGCGCCCGAGCACGCGTTCCCGGCCGCGGCCGAGGACGCGCTGGCCGCGTTCGACTACGCGCACGCCAAGGCGGCCGACCTGGGTGCGGACCCGGAGCGGATCGCGATCGGCGGGGACAGCGCGGGCGGCAACCTGGCCGCCGTCGCGGCGCAGCAGGCCGTGCGGCGGGGCGGTCCCGCGCCGGTGTTCCAGCTGCTGCTGTACCCGGCGACCGACGCGTCGACCCGGCGCCCCTCGCGGGAGCTGTTCGCCGACGGGTTCTTCCTGACCAGCGCCGACATGGACTGGTTCCTGGAGCGGTACGCGCCCGAGCCCGCCGACCGCGTCGACCCGCGGCTGTCGCCGCTGCTCGCCGGGGACCTGGCCGGTCTGCCGGCCGCGTACATCGGCACCGCGGGCTTCGACCCGCTGCGCGACGAGGGCGAGGCGTACGCGCGGGCGTTGGAGGAGGCCGGGGTGACGGTGCACCTGAGCCGTCAGCCGGACCTCATCCACGGGTACGCCAACTACATCGGCATCGGCCGGCGCTTCCGGGAGGCGACCGCGGAGGCCGCCGAGGCGCTGCGCCAGGCGCTGGCCTCGGCGTAGCGGAGGCCAGTGGGCGGAACAGCACCAAGACAGAGGGCAGGGCGAAGAGCACAGCGAAGGGCGGGGCCTCGACGGTCCCGCCCTTCGTCGTGCCCGCCCGCGCGCCGGTTCGCTGCTGCGCGGGGGGTTCTCGGCGACAGGGTCTTATTGTACTGTCCGTCTAATAAGCGGGTGAGCGGGAACCCGCAGCAGCAGGCACCTGGAGGCAGCCATGGCTCTCACCGACCCGAGGGCGCGGAGGCGGGACCACCGTCAGGACGAGCGCCGGAGTGACCGTCACACCACCGCCGACGACGACGTCTCGAAGCGGCTGCTGGAGTCAGCCGCCGCCCTCTCCTTCGACCCCTCGACCGAGATCGACTGGGACGCCCCCCTCCCCGAGGAGCACTACGGCCTCAACCCGGAGTGGAGCACGCTCTACGGCACGCGGCTGTGGGACGAGATGACCGAGCGGCAGCGGGTGACCCTGACCCGGCACGAGGTCTGCTCGATCATGAACACCGGCATCTGGTTCGAAATGATCCTCCAGCAGATGGTGCTGCGCGACCAGTACCTCAAGGACCCTGCCAGCGCCGAGTTCCGGTTCGCCCTCACCGAGATCGCCGACGAGTGCCGCCACTCGATCATGTTCGCCCGGGCGTGCGAGAAGATGGGCGTCCCCGCCTACCGGCCGAACAAGCTGATCGCCCAGGCCGGACGCGTGTTCAAGGCGCTCGCCAAGGGCGAACTCGCGTACGGCGGCATCCTGGTGGCCGAAGAGGTGCTCGACGTCATGCAGCGCGACTGGATGCGCGGCGAGAACGTGCTGGAGATCGTCCGCGGGACGTCCCGGATCCACGTGGTCGAGGAGTCGCGGCACATGAAGTTCGCCCGGCAGGAGATCCGCGAGCGGATGCGGCACGCGAGCCCGGCGCGCCGACGCGCCTCGGCGACCGGCATCGCCGTGGGCGCCTACGTCATCGTCACCAGCATGGTCCACCCGGGCGTCTACCGGGCCGCCGGGCTCGACGTGCAACGGGCGCTCGCCGAGGTGCAGGCCAACGAGCACCGCAAGGCGATGATGCGCACCAGCTCCCGGCACCTGATGGCCTTCCTCGCCGAGACCGGGCTGCTCACCGGCCGCTCGGCGGCCGTCTACCGCCGCGTGCACATGCTCTGACCTGCAGTTGAAAGCGCACCCGCGCCGCCCGCCCCTGCCCGCCGCACCGCCGCACCGCCGCACCCCCGTGCCCCCGCACCGCCGTGCCCACCGAAGCCCCCTGCCACCGCACCCTCCGCCACCCCCGACGCCATCCCCGACACCACCCCCCCCGACGCGCAGCGAGGACCCCACTCCGGCCATGGCCTACGCGATCACCCAGACCTGCTGCAACGACGCCTCGTGCGTGTCCGTCTGCCCGGTCAACTGCATCCACCCGACCCCGGACGAGCCGGAGTTCGGCACCACCGACATGCTGTACATCGACCCGAAGGCGTGCATCGACTGCGGCGCCTGTGCGGACGCCTGCCCGGTGGACGCGGTGTTCCCGGTCGACCGGCTGCGCGGTCCGGACACCGTGTTCGGGGACCTCAACCGCGACTGGTTCCGCGACCACCCCAACGACCACGCCTGGGGCCGGCCCAGTTTTCCGCGCAGCCTGCCGGGGGAGCTCGGCGCGCTGCGGATCGCCGTCGTCGGCACCGGGCCGTCGGCCGGGTACACCGCGCAGGAACTACTGCGCAGCACCAGCGCCGAGATCACCATGATCGACCGGCTGCCGGTCACCGGCGGTCTGCTGCGGCACGGCGTCGCGCCCGACCACCAGTCGACCAAGCGGATCGCGGAGAGCTTCGCGAGCGTCTTCCGCGACCCCCGGCTGCGGATGCACCTGAACGTGGAGATCGGTGCGGACGTCACCCACCGGGAACTCGCCGCGCACCACCACGCGGTGGTGTACGCCGTCGGTGCGGCCGCCGACCGCCGGCTCGGCGTCCCCGGAGAGGACCTTCCCGGCAGCCTGCCCGCGACCGCCTTCGTCGGCTGGTACAACGCCGATCCGACCGTGCCGGCCGACGCCGTCGAGCTGTCGGCGGAGCGGGTGGTCGTGGTCGGCAACGGCAACGTGGCCGTGGACATCGCCCGCATCCTGTTCACCGACCCCGACCGGCTCGCCGCCACCGACATCGCCGACCACGCCCTCGCCGCGCTGCGCGGCAGCCGGGTGCGGGAGGTCGTGCTGCTCGCCCGACGCGGTCCGGAGCAGGCGGCATGGACCGCGGCGGAGTTCCTGGCGCTGCGGCAGCTGCCGGGCGTCGAGGTGGTGGTCGAGGACCACCCGCAGGTCCGGGCCGCCATCGACGCAGCGGTGTCGTCGGTGGGGGCGGCGTCAGCGGAGGCGGAGGAGGCGTCGGCGTCGGCCGAGGAAGCGGGTCCGGGCGCCGCGCCGCCGTCCGCGGGCTCGCGGGCGGCGTTGCTCGCCGGCCTTCCGCTGGTCCCGTACGACGGGGCCGCCGAGCCCGGCGCGGGGCGGCGGATCGTGCTGCGGTTCCTGTCGGCGCCGGTGGAGCTGTCCGGGGACGGGCGGGTCGAGGCGCTGACCGTCGAGCGGACCAGGCCGGTGGACGGGGGCCGGGTCGAGCCGACCGGGGAGCGGGACGTGCTGCGGGCCGGGCTGGTGGTGCGCTCCATCGGGCACCGCGGGGTGCCGCTGCCGGGGCTGCCGTTCGACGAGCGGGCGGGGACGGTCGCGCACCGGGGCGGCCGGGTGGTCGACCCGGAGACCGGGCAGCCGCTGCCGGGGACGTACGTGGTGGGCTGGGCCAAGCGCGGCCCGTCCGGCGGGATCGGTGCCAACCGGGCCTGCGCACGCGAGACCGTGGACGCACTCCTGGACGACGCGGCCGCCCGCGTGCTGCCGGTACCGGAGGCGGGCCGCAAGGACTTCGACCGGTTGGTGCGGCGCCGTCGGCCGGATGCGGTCGGGCTGAAGGAGCTGCGGGCGGTGGACCGGGCCGAGCGTGAGCGGGGCGAGGCGGAGGGGCGGCCCCGGGTGAAGCTCGCGACCGTGCCCGAGCTGCTGGCGGCGGGCCGCCGACGGTAGGCGGCAGGGCGCCGTACGCGTCGTGCGTCGGGCGTTGTGCGTCGTGCATGCACACGGCCGCGCAGGAAGTCGGCCCGACCGACTTCCTGCGCGCGAACCCCTGTCCGCAGCAGCGCCCCTCGCATCCCCTCACGCCCCCTCGCATCCCCTCGCGCCCTCTCTCCGTTGCCCCGGACGGAGCCCCGCGAGGGGTTGATGTGCGGGCCGCCCGGTTGACGGAACCGTGTCCCGGCGCGGCCGGGGCGCGTTGGGTGGGTGTGAGTGGATTTGGGGTGATGCCGGTCCCGCGGCGGTGGCCGGCCGAAGAAACGATCCTGCATGGGCTGGAGCCGCCCGGAGAACCCGATCCGGAGGCTCCCATCTATGCCGAGCTCGCCCGGCGGTGGCAGGCGGAGGGACGGTCCGTCCCCGGGCTGCCCGACCCGGTGTGGGAGTCGCTGGCCGCGCCCCGGGGCCGGGGTCAGTCCGCGGGATTCGCCTCCGGGTAGAACTGCCGGGCCCAGCGGCGGAACAGTCCGATCGAGCGCTCCCCGGGGACGAGCCGCGGCTGCTCCAGGTACCGCTTGTGGGCCAGCACCGGCCGGTCCTGCTTGATGATCCGCACCGAGGCCTGCAACGCCAGCCAGGACGCCGCCCGGTCGAGCGCCTTCGCCGACCCGCCCCCCGGCACCAGCGCCGGTACCAGCGCCGACACCGGCGCCCATGCCGGCGCCCATGCCGGCACCGACACCGGCACCGTAACGGTCGCCGCGAACCACACCCTGGTCCGCCACGGCGCGACCGGTGTCGCCAGCACCCAGACCCGCAACGTGCTGCCCAGTTGCGGAAGTTCGGCCGTCAATCGCATCATCCCCAGCCCCGCCAGCGTCACCGGCTGCTCCAGGCTGACCGCGCCCAGCCCCGGGAAGCGGGTCGTGGTGCGCTGGTGGACGGTGAACAGCGGGCCGTCCACCTCCGGCGGCGCGGTCTCCCGGGTGTCCAGGCCGTGCAGCACGCTCACGTGCCGGAAGTCGACGCTGTTCTCCATCACCTCCTGCGGGTGCGAGCGCACCTCCCCGCTCCACCAGGCGAGCGGACGCACCCCGACCGCCGGCGGCAGCTCCCATCCGGGCGGCTGCCCGTCCGGGCCCCGCCAGACGAACAGCGCGCCGTCCCGTTCGCGGAGGTGGTGCGTCGTCAGCGACGCGCGGAGCCGGGTGCCGTCCGGCGCCCCGGTGCACGAACCGTCCGGACCGAAGGCGAAGCCGTGGAACGGGCAGACCAGTTCCTCGCCCCGGACCGTCCCGCCGGCGCCGAAGTGCGCGCCCAGGTGGGGGCAGTGCGGCCCGACCGCGCGCACCGCGCCCCGGCGGGTCCGGTACAGCACCACGTCCTCGCCCATCAGCCGGGCCGTCCGTACCCGCCCGGGCGGCAGGTCCCGGGCCCGGCCGACGCAGAACCAGCCGCTCGGGTACGGCAGCGGCGCCGGGTGCCCGTCCACGGCGGAGGTCACCGCGCCGGCTTGACGGCGGTGTGGACGTACCAGGCGATGTACTCGCGGACGGCGTACATCTCCACGGTGGAGCGGAGGTTGAGCCACTTCGCCGGGTCGCCGAAGCGCCGCAGGACCTCCCACGGCAGCCGGAAGTACGCGTACACCGCCTCCGACGTGGGCGTGTAGTACGGCGTCGCGTCCAGCGCCTCCTCGACCTCGAACCCGGCGTCGGCGAGCAGTCGCGGCAGGTTGCGGGCGTGGTAGAGCTTGGCGCCCGTCATCGTCATCGCGTCCAGGTACGGTTCGAGCAACGCCCGTGCGCCCGGTTCCAGTTCGTCCAGCGGGACGGTGCTCATCGGGCCGAGCAGCACCAGTCGCCCGCCCGGGCGCAGTACCCGGTGGAACTCGGCCAGGGCGCGCGGCGGGTCGTAGGAGTGGACGAGCGTCTCCATCGAGTAGGCGCCGTCGAACTCGTCGTCCCCGAAGGGGAGCCGGTGGTAGTCGCCCCAGGAGAAGGCGGTCCGGTCGTCCAGTGCGGCCCGGACGCTGAGCCGACGGGCCTCGGCGAGGTGGAAGTCCAGCACGTCGACCCCGGTCACCTCCAGTCCGAAGCGCGCGGCCATCGCCCGCGCCACCACTCCCGCCCCGCACCCGGCGTCCAGCACCCGGGCTCCGACCGGCAGCGCCAGTTTGCGCCCCAGTACGTCCTCCAGCTGCTGTTGCGCCCGCCACAGCCGCCACTTCGACTGCCCCGGCTCCGTCCACCCCCAGTGCCGGGCGTTGCGCGCCACCCGGGTGTAGAACCATCGGCTCCCGGCCCGCCCGTACACCCGGCGCAGCCCGGTCAGATCGAGTTGCTGAGCGCCCATGCGGACACGCTAGCCGCGGGCCTCGGGCGCGACCCGGCGGCGCCACGGAGGGTTGCCCCGGTGGGGCGTGTTGTGTGGTCGTCCGACCGGCTGATCAGCGGACCGGTGCACGCGGCGGCACAGTGAGCCCCGACGCCAGTCGCTGAGGGCTGGGGAGGCCCGGTCGTCAGAGACCCGGGCCCTGCCCCCGCCGGGCGCGCTTCAGCTCCTCCCACCGCTGCGCCTGCTCCGGCGTCAGGGCGCCGCGCAGCTCGGCCAGCTTCAGCAGCTGCGCCTCCGCCTCGGCGCCCAGCGGCTGGGCCTCGGCACGGTAGTGGTCGGTGAGGAGGGCGTCCAGCTCGGGCCGGGTGAGGGCGGGGTCGAGGCGCTGGGCGAGCTTGGCCATGTTGCGGTACGAGCCCTGGAGCAGGAACGGCGGCTCGGTGCGGGTGCGGTCGTCCTGGGCGGCGGAGTCCAGGTAGGCGCGGTTGACGGCCAGGACGGTGGTGCGCAGGTGGAGCAGGCCGGCCAGGACGGCCGTCATCCGCTCGACCTCGGCGGCCGGCCAGGCGCCGGTCAGGGTACCGCCCGGGACGCCCGTGGCACGGGCGAGCAGGGTGTCCAGGTCGGCGCGCTCGGCGGTGGCGAGCGGGGCCAGGTGGGGGTTGGTGGGCAGGGCGTTCTCGATGAAGCTGAGCGCGAAGAGGTCGTCCCGCCCGGCGACGGCGTCGCCGAGGTTCCAGACGTCGGCGCGGTTGGCGAGCATGTCGGGCAGCCGGAAGAGCCGGCCGGACTCGGTGTACGGGTTGGCGGCCATCACCACGGCGAAGCGCTTGCCGCGCAGGTCCCACTCGCGGGCCTCGCCGTCCCGGACGCCGTCGATCCGGCGCTGCGCGTCGCACAGCGGGATGAACCGCTGCAGGAACTCGGGCGAGGTGTGCTGGACGTCGTCCAGGTAGAGCAGCACGTTGTCGCCGGCGTGCAGGGCGAAGTTGAGCTTCTCGACCTCGCGCCGGGAGGTGGCGTCGGGCGCCTCGGCGGGGTCGAGCGAGGTGACGCGGTGGCCGAGCGCCGGGCCGCTGACGGAGACCAGCAGCAGGCCGAGCCGCTCGGCGAGGTACTCGACGAGGGTGGTCTTGCCGTAGCCGGGCGGGGAGACCAGGAGCAGCAGGCCGCTGCGGTCGACCGGTCCGCCGGACTCCGCCGTGCCGAGCTGCTTGGCGAGGTTGTCGCCGATCAGCGGCAGGTACACCTGGTCGATCAGCCGGTTGCGGACGAAGCCGTTGAGCGGGGCGGGCCGGTACTGGTCGAGGCGCAACCGGGCGTGCTCGGCGGCCAGGAGCTCGCCGCGCAGCTTCCGGTAGGCCCGGTGTCCCGGCACCTCGACCTCCTCGAACTCCTTGACCCGGGCCAGCAGTTCGTCCAGTCGGAGGTCGAGCGCGCCGCCCGCCAGGCGCGGATGGTCGCCGAGCAGTCCGGTGAGCCGGGTGGCCACGGCGGCGTCCACCGGCCGGCGCGGCAGGGACGGGCAGAGCAGCACGGCGGCGGCCTCGGCGAGGTCGGCCGGATCGGCGTCGGCGGCTCCCGCCGTCAGCCAGGCGGTGGCGAGCTGGCGCCGTACGGGCAGCAGCGCCGGTTCGTCGGGCAGGGCGGCCAGCGCCTCGGTGAGGCCGGCCGACTCGGGGGCGGCGCGGAACTTGTCGAGCAGCGCGGCCGCGCCCGCCGAGTAGGCGAACGCGGGTGATTCGGCGGTGAGTTCGGCCACCAGGTACGGTCCGGCGTCGGCCGCCCCGGGGCCGGCGGACTCCGGGTCGAACTCCGCGACGGCCCGCGAGAGTTCGGCGGCCAGCCCGTCGAGCGCCGGCACGCCGCCGAAGGCCTGCCGGGCGAGCCCGAGCGATCGGGCCCGGGTGTGCCAGAGCAGCCGCTGCCGCTCGTCGGCGCCGTGCGCCCAGTACACCTGCGCGGCCGCCCGGGCGGCCGCCGGGTGCCGCAACAGGCCGGCGTCGGAGCCGAGTTCGATCAGGGCGCGGAGCAGCAGCGCCGCGTCGTGGTCGTGCACGCCGCGCTGGTAGCCCTCGTCCGGCCGCTGCTCGGCGGCTCGCCGGACGTGGTCCAGCAGGTCCGCGTCGGCGGAGAGCGAGCCCGGTTCGGCGGCCAGCAGCAGACTGGCGGCGAGGTACTCGGCGCGGTAGAGCTGCGGGGTCTCCGAGGGCAGCGGGCGTTCCCAGTAGCGCTCGGTGGCGGCGAAGGCCGGGTCGGTGACGGGGGAGCGGTAGTCGGTGCCGGTGAGGGTGAAGGCGGGGCGCCCGCGCCAGGGCACGAGGGCGAGTTCGGGCCGCTGGGTGGTGACGGCGAACAGGTGCCGGCCCAGCCGCAGGGTGCCGGGGCCGTCCCCGGCGAGTTCGGCGCGGTCGCGCAGGGCACGGTGGGCGCGGCCGCGGGCGGCGCGCAGCCGTCCGGTCAGCTCCTCGGCCCGGACCCGGTCGCCGAGCGCGGTCAACTGCCCGGCGAGGTCGCGGAGTTTGACGGCGGTCGGGTCGGCGGCGAGCGCGGCGTCGATCTCGGCGGCGGTGTCCAGCGCGGTCAGGCGCCGGTGCAGGGTGTCGAGGATCCGCTCGGCGGAGGCGGCGAGCCGGTCGGCGCGGCGGGCCCGTTCCTCCAGCAGGTGCTGGCGGCGGGCGGTGAGCGCGTCGTGGATGGCGGTGCGCCGGTCGGCGAGCTGCTCGCCGAGGGCCGGGTCGGCGTCGGCGAAGCGGGTCTCCAGCTGCTCGATCCGCAGCAGGAGCCGGCCGAGCTGGTCGTCGCAGGCCTCCGGGGTGTCGGCGGCGGCGAGCGCGGCGGTGGTGGCCTGGGCGAGCAGGGCCGTCTCGGCGGCGAACTCGGCGGCGGCCTCGCGGGTGCGCAGCTCCCGGCGGCGCACGGTGAGCGCGGTCCGGGCCCGGTTGAGCAACCCGAGGACGTCGGCGAGGCGGTCCAGGATCGCGGTGCGGGTGGTGGCGTCGGCCAGGTCGAGGGTGCCGACCAGCTCCGAGACGGTCTGCAGCGCCTCGCTCTGGGCGTTCAGTTCGAGGCCGAGCGGCTCGGCCTCGGCGGCGGTCGCGATCACGGCGCACTGCTCGGCCAGTTCGGCGGCCCGCTGCCGGTGCGGTTCGAAGGCGGTGGGTTCGGCCAGCCGGCCGACGGCGCGTTCGGCGGCCTCGGCCAGGCCCTCGGTGAGGTGAGCGGCGAGCGCGTCGATCCGCTCGGGGTCGGCCCGCGGCAGGTCGCGCAGCGCCTCGACCCGGCCCTGGGCGCGGCGCAGCGCGGCGAGCCGGTCGACCCACTCGGCGGCGTCGGCCAGGGTCTCGCCGCGGGCGGTGCGCAGCAGGCCCTCGACGTGTCCGGCCGCCTCGTCGGTCTGCCGGGCGGCGTGCGCGGTGAGCTGGGCGATCGCCTCGTACTCGGCGATGACCTGCCGGGCGGTGTCGCGGATCTCGGCGAGCGGTGCGGCGAGGTCGCCGAGGCCGCTCTGGCCGAGCCAGTGGTGGCGGTCGGCGGTGCGGGTGCAGGCGGCGAGGACGGCCCGGTGGCCGGCCGGGGTGTCGGCGCCGGCCGCGGCCAGCCGGGCGAGCGCGAGGCAGTCGGCCAGGCCGCGTACCAGGTCGGCGTTGCCGATGCGGGCCAACGGCCCGGTGCCGGGCGGCTGTAGGGCGGCGAAGCGCTCGCTGGTGAACGGGGTCTGCCAGAGCTGGACGGGGTGCAGCCGGGTGGGCCCGTCCTCGGCCGGGCGCAGCGCGATCAGGGTGCCGTCGGCGAGCAGTGCGTACCCCTGGCAGGACAGCGGGGCGGCGGCCTCCTGGCGGACGCTGTTGTACGGCTGCAGCAGGGCGCGGCCGTCGGCGGGGGAGCGGAACTCGTACAGCACGTCCTCGCCGTTCGGCGAGACGACGGTGCGCTCGTGGACCAGGCCGTCCACGGGCTGGTCGAAGGTGCGTACGGTGCCGTCCGTCAGGTGGCAGCCGCCGGGGAAGGCGACGCCCTGGTCGGCGGGCAGCCGCAGGCAGGCCCGGCCGAGCGCGTCGATCCGGGTGACCTTGCCGGTGGGCAGGTGCACCACCAGGTGCCGGACGCCCTCCTCCTGGTACGGGCGCACGCGCACCAGCAGCAGGGTGCCCAGGCGGGTGTGGGCGATCTGCGCGTCGGCGAGGGTCTGCAGGGCGTCGGCGAGCGGCTCGTGGTGCAGCTCGCGGCCGTCCGGGGTGGTGAGGGTCAACCGGCCGCCGTCGACGCCGAGGTGGAGCTCTCCGGCCAGGTCGGCGCGGGGCGGGCGGCCGGGGCCGGCCGGCAGGTGGTCGTCGCGGGTCAGTGCGGTCCAGGCGAGCTGCTGCCCGTCGGCGGGTGTGTGGTCGCGCTCGCCGCGCCCGTCCAGGTAGGCGGGGCGGGCGTCGTCGGCGTCGTCGTCGAGGCGCCAGCGCAGCACCCGGACGTCGGTGGCGGCCGGGCCGGTGCGGAAGACGGCGAGCAGCCGCCCGTCCACCGGCCGCAGGCGTTCGAGGCGGGCGTCGCGGAAGTAGCGCCGCAGGTCGGCGAGGTCCTGGCACAGCCGGGGGTCGTCCAGCAGGGTGCCCTCGGCGGGGGCGGGGGAGAGGTCGGGGCCGTGGAGGCCGAGGACGTCGGCGAAGTCCTCGGCGCCGTCCGCGCCGTCGGTGGGGCGGGTGCCGAGCAGGAGCAGCCCGCCGGCGGCGGTGAGGTCCTGCGGGAGGCAGGCCCGGGCGGTGGTGAGCCGCCCGGTGCCGGTCAGCCGCAGCTCCCCGCCGCCGAACTCCTCGACCCGGCGGGCGTTCAACGCCTGTGCGCGGTCGGCGAGTTCGGTGGCGGCCCGGGCGAGCCGGTCGCGCAGGACCTCGTAGGTGCCGGCGTCGAGCCGGTCGTCGAGGACGTCCACGGTCAGTTCCTCAGGTACTCGGCGGATCGTTGCTCGGAGCGGTGTTGCTCGGAGCGGTGTTGCCCGTTGCCCGGAGCGGGTGCTGCCCGTTGCCGGGAGCGGTGTCGCCCGGAGCCGTAGGCTACTTGGAGCCGTTCAGCGCGGCGCCGCCACCGGCCAGCGTCCCGATCGGGGTCTCGGCGATGCCCAGCTTCCGTGCCGACTCCAGGAGTTGGCGCAGCTGCCCGGACTGCGCGCCGGCGCCCGAGCCGATCAGCTGCATCAGCAGCGCGGAGACGGTCAGGTTCTGCACGTCCGCGGTGGAGACCGAGGACAGCACCCGGGTGAGGTCCTCGGTGAAGCCGGCCCGTCCGTCCAGCCAGGGGCCGGCCAGGGTCTGCGCGGTCTGCGAGTGGCCGACGAAGGCGTCCACGCTCTTGCCGGCCGTCACCGACTGCACCAGGCGGTCGAAGAAGACCGAGTCCCCGCCGACGATGTCGATCTTGGCCTTCTCCAGTCCGGTCGCGACCAGCGCGGCCTGCGCCTCGGCGATCTGCCGCTGCGCGTCCAGCCCGGCCAGCCGGACGTCCTTCTCGGCGGCCAGCCGCAGCCGGTACTCCTCGTGCTCGCGCGAGGCCTCGTCCAGCTTGGCCATCGCGGCGGCCTTCTCGGTCAGGCCCTCGGCCTCGGCCTTCAGCTTGGCGCCGACCTCCAGCGCGGCGGCCTTGGCCTTCTCGGCCTGGACGACGGCCTCGGCGAGGCCCACCTTCTCCACGGCCGCGGCCTCCTGCTCCCGCACCTGGACGCGGGCCAGACCCTCGGCGGCGGCCTCCGCCCGGACGCCCTCGGCCATCCGGATCTTGGCGGCCGCGTCCAGCTCGGCGGCCTGCTGCCGGGCCTCGGCCAGCACCAGCGCCTCGCGGGCCTTGTGCGTGGCGGCCTGCTCGGCGGCCTCGGCGGCCTTGATGTCCTTGACAAGCTTCTCCTGGGCCTCCGCCTCGGCCTGGATGACGACCGCCTTGCGGACGCGCTCGGCCTCCTCGGTGGCGCGCAGCGTCTTGACGGCCTCCTCCTGCTCGGCGACGGTCCGGTCCACCGCGACCCGCTCGCGGACCACGTCGGCGACGTCCCGCTTGGCGGACTCGACCTCCTTCTCCTTGGCGATCGAGGCGAGTTGGGTTTCCCGCTCGCGGCCGACGACCTCCAGCAGGCGGTCCTTCTCGATCCGCTCGTTCTCCACCGCGATCACCCGCTCGCGGTTCTTCTGCGCCACCGCGACCTCGCGGGCCTGGTTCTCCCGCTGCACCCCGAGCAGTTCCTCGGTGCGCAGGAACGCGGTCTGCGCGTTGAGCCGCTCCTCCTCCTGCACCCGGGCGATCACCGCGTCCTCCTTGGCCCGCAGGGTCTCGATCTCGCGGCGCTGGCGGATCTCGGCGTCGGCCTGGCGCCGTT
This sequence comes from Kitasatospora sp. NPDC096140, assembly GCF_040303045.1. NCBI lineage: Bacteria > Bacillati > Actinomycetota > Actinomycetes > Kitasatosporales > Streptomycetaceae > Kitasatospora > Kitasatospora sp. NPDC096140. The sequence goes on along the minus strand of NZ_JBEOUW010000010.1, from coordinate 179,642 downwards.
CGAGCTCCAGGACGGTCTCCCGGGCGTCGACGTTCTGCCGGGTGATCTCCTTCTCCTCGGTGCGCTGGTACTCGTTGGTGCGCACGTGCTCGATCGCGGTCAGCTCGGTGATCTTGCGGATGCCCTGGGCGTCCAGGATGTTGTCGCCGTCCAGCTGGCTCATCGGGGTCTGTTCGAGGTGGTCGATGGCCGCGTCCTCCAGCGTGTAGCCGTTGAGGTCGGTGCCGATGACCGCGATGATCTGGTCCCGGAACTCGTGCCGGTGGGTGTACAGGTCGGTGAAGTCCAGTTGCTTGCCGACGGTCTTGAGCGCCTCGGCGAACTTCGCCGCGAAGAAGTCCTGGATCGCCTGCGGATCGCTGGCCCGGGCGGTGCCGATCGACTGCGCGACCTTGACGACGTCCTCGACGGTCTTGTTCACCCGGACGAAGAAGGAGATCCGGATGTCCGCGCGGATGTTGTCGCGGCAGATCAGGCCGTCCCGGCCGGCCCGGTGGATCTCCACCGTCTTGGCGGTGATGTCCATCAGCTCGGCCTTGTGGATGACCGGTAGGACGATCGCGCCGGTGAAGGTGACGTCCACCTTCTTCGTCCGGGAGACGATCAGTGCCTTGCCCTGCTCGACCTTCTGGAACAGGCGGCCCACGAAGAGCAGCATGGCGAGCACGATGAGCAGCACGACGGCGACGAGTACGCCGAAACCCACGGCGATGGTGTCCATCACGGAGTCCTTTGACGATGGCGAGACGGTGCGAACAGGAGAGTTGGGGAAGTGAACCGACGGGGAGCGCCGGACGGGATCCGGCGGGTCCGGGCCGTCGGGTCCGGGCCGACAGGTTCGGCTGTCGGGCTCGGCCGTCGGGCTCGGGCCGTCAGGTGAGGCCCGGCGGCGACGGGTCGAAGGGCGCCACCAGGAAGTGCTCGCCCTCGGCGTCGTAGTCGAAGATCAGGGCGGTCCGCCCGACGGTCAGCTCGGGTTCCGGGGTGGTCGTGCGGACCTGGACGGTCGCGGTGGAGCCGTCCTCGGCGGTGACCTCGGCCTGCCCGAAGTCGGCCGTCACCCGGCCGGTCCGGATCACGCAGACCCGGCCGACGAAGTCCCCCCGGGTGGTCGGCCGGTCCTGCGGGAAGAGCCGCCGCAGCGGCTTGACGAGCACCCTGGTGCCCGCCCAGGAGGCGACCAGCGCGACGGCGAACACTCCACCGCGCGCCGGCGCCCCCGAGGTGAGCACGGTGCCGGCCAGGCTGACGAACCAGGCGAGCGCGACCAGCAGCGAAACCGCCACCGTCACGGGCACGCCGCCCAGCCCGAGCGCGTCCAGCACGCCCCCGTGGTGGCCGGCCCCCGTGCGGGTGCCGTCACCGCCGTTCCCCCCGTCGGAGCCGCGCCCGTCGGTGCCGTGCCCGCCGTGTGCCCCGTGTGCCCCGTGGCCCCCGTGTGCCACGTGGCTCCCGGCACCGTGCCCCCCGGCACCGTGCCCGACGTGACCCGCATGGCCGACGTGACCGACATGGCCGACGTGACCGACATGCCCGGCATCCAGGTGGTGCCCGACGCCGTGCCCCCCGTGCAGGGCGTCGAACCCCAGTCCGCCGAGCAGCATCAGCAGCCAGTACCCGACGACGACCACCAGCGCGAAGCTGAACAGCGCGGTCGGAAAGGCCAGTGCGGCCGCGAAGAATTCCCCCGTCCCGGCCACGCTCCCCCGCCTTTCCCCCGGCACCGCGCTTCGGCGCCGGGGAGATCATGGCAGTGGAGGAGCCGGCCGCACATTGCCAGGATCCGGCAATCTTTACGGCTCTTTGACACCCTGGTACGCGCGACCCACGTGACACTGCAACAGCCGGGCAACAGAACGGCCGCCGGACGGTCGCAGCGGGCCCGCGCGGGTTTGGCGAACGGGCTCGGCGAGCGTCCGGCGGGCGGGTTCGGCGAGCGTTCGATGACGGGCTCGACGCCGGGCCTAGAGCGGCTGCTCCGGCCAGTTCAGCAGCCGCGCGCCCATCGCCGCGGTCTCCAGCGTGAAGCGCTGCAGCGCGTCCGACGGGTCGTACCCCGTGAGCGCCTTGATCCGCTCCAGCCGGTAGCCCAGCGTCCGCACGCTCAGCCCCAGCCGCCGCGCCGCCTCCGCGTTCACGTACGCGGCCTCCGCCTGCACCGCGATGGTGTCCAGCAGGGGGCGGGCGCCGCCGCGCGCCTCGGTCAGCGGGCCGAGCACGCTGCGCACCAGGTCCGCCATGGCCGCCCGGTCGCGCATCAGCACCGGGAAGACCAGCAGTTCCTCGGCCTTCAGCTGCCGGGTCGGCAGGTTCAGGCGCTGCGCGTAGTCCAGCGCGTCCAGCGCCTCCTCGTAGCTGCGCAGGACCCCGCTCGGCCCCGAGTGCCGACGGCCGGTGGCCACCCGCTGCACCGGGCGGTAGCCGGAGCCCGGGCGCAGCGTCAGATCGGCGAAGGCCTCCAGCACGGCCCGCTCGGAGTCCGGGGCTATGCAGACCAGCCGGCCGTCCTTGCCGGCCAGCAGGACGTCCCGCTCGCCGAACCGCCCGGCCAGTTCCCGCTCCACCCGGTGCACCATCGGGTGCACGTCCGCGAAGGGCTCGTCGCCCACCGCGACCGCCACCGTGTACGCACCCGCCAGCCGCAGCCCGAACCGCTCCGCGCGCTCGGCGAGCAGGCCGAGGTCGCTGCGGCCGAACAGCAGGTCGTCGATGAACTCCCGCCTGGCCGCCTCCTCCTGACGGACCGCCAGTCGCTGCGCGCGCTCGTGCCCCTCGCCGAGTGCGGCGAGTGCGGCGTCGGTGGCGGCGAGCACGGCGTCGCCCATCCGGCGCAGTTCGTTGACGCTGGTCGCCGAGGCCGTTCCGGGCAGCGTCTGCCAGGCCCGGCGGGCAGCCGCCAGGCAGTGCGACACCACCTCGCGCAGCCCGTACCCGGCCTCCGCGCAGTGCTCGCCGAGCCTGCGCAGACCCTCCAGCTCGTCGCGGCGCAGCAGCCGGCCGGTGCGGGAGACGTCGGCGAGCAGGACGAGGTAGGCCTCGGCCAGCTCGGTGGGTATGTCGTGCTCGATCCCCTCGGTCACCTTGTCCTGCCATCCCCCGAACGACCTGGTGATTCGGCGCTGAACACTAGCAGGATCGATACGGCCGGAGGCCGGTGCCGCCGCACGCGCGGGTCCCTGCGCCGCCCGGCCTGCGCCCCTCGGCACCGCCCGCCCGGGAGCCCGCGCTAGCGGTCGCGGAAGTGCAGCACGAACCGGGCGCTGCTGCCGTCGATCCGCCGCCGCACGTACAGGGCCGGGGTGCCGTCCGGGGTGCAGCTGACGCCTTCGCGGACCAGCAGTGCGGTGCCCGGCGGGACGCCCAGCAGTTCGGCGTCGGCGAGGTCCGCGCCGACCGCGCCGAAGGCCCGCCAGTCGTACTCCAGCTCCACGCCGGCGGCGCGCGCCAGGTCCAGCACGAGGTTCCCGGGGCGCCCGGGCCGGACCAGCTCGTCGGGCAGCGGGCCGAACGGGACCCAGTAGCTGCAGGCGGCCCGGGCCCGGCCGCCCAGCCGGATCACCGAGTCCACCCGGGACAGCTCGCCGGGCTCACGCCCCAGCTGGCGGGCCGCCTCCGCGTCCTCCGCCGCGCCGGTGACGGGCGGCGCGGCGACGACGAACTCGCCGTCGTCCTGAGCGCCGTCCGGGCCGCCGTCCCGATCGCCGCCCTCGTCGCCGTCCCGGCCGGGGCCGTGGCTGCCGGCGGGCAGGGCGGCGTGGACGCTGCCGAGGTCGAAGCGCTGGCTGCGCGGGTCCACGGTGATCGACACGCGGACGGCGGGCGGGCGGACGAAGGTGCCCACGCCCCGGCGGATCTCCACCACGGCCGCCCGCTCCAGCTCGGCGACCGCCTGCCGCACGGTCAAGCGGTTCACGCCGAACTCGGTGCTCAGCTCCGGCTCGCTCGGCAGCCGGGCGCCCGCCGGGTACGTGCCGGCGTCGATGCGCTCCTGGAGCCGTCGCGCGAGGCGGCGGTACAGCGGGGTGCTCGGGGTGCTCGGAGGGTTGGTCGCCACACGGTCGATCCTACGAAGCCCGCCGCCCCGAGCCCGCCGCCCGGAAATGTCGCCCCGAGCCCGCCGACCGGATCCGCCGCCCCTTCCGGGTCGCCCCGGCGCACGGACGGGGGTGGGATGGAGGGAGCGCCGTCGGCCGCCGCTTGCCCGGCGACCCCCGGAGGGGTTAGACATCTAGACGTCTAGATGTCCGTCCGGATGCCCCACCCCTCCCGAGCGCGGCTCCACCGAAAGGCCTCACGCATGTCCCTGGTCAACTTCCGCGACGCCGCCGTCCTCGGCGACCCCGAGGGCCGTCGGGTCCGCCCCGGCGTGCTGTACCGCTCCGCCCAGCCGTTCCCGGCTGCCGACGAGGCCACCGTCGCCCAGCTGCGCGCCTGCGACATCCGTACGATCGTCGACCTGCGCGACCTGCGGGAGACCGACCCCGCCGACTGGGCCGCCGCCGAGGCCGCCGGGATAGCCGTCGTCGCGGCCCCGGTGAACCCCGCCGCCGACGCCCTCACCGCGCGGATGAGCACCATGGCCACGGCCGCCGACCTCGGCGACTTCTACGTGCTGCTGGCCGAGTCCGCCCCCGAGGCGGTCGCCGCCGCCGTCGAGGCCACCGTCCGCCCCGGCGCCGTCCTGCTGCACTGCGCGGCGGGCAAGGACCGCACCGGCCTGCTGACCGCCCTGCTCCTCGACCTCCTGGGCGCCTCCGCGGACCGCATCGTCGCCGACTACGCCCGCACCGCCGACGCCCTCCCGCAGATCTTCGCGGGCCTCGCCGAACGCCACCGCGCCGCGCTCAACGATTACTCCCCCTCCCGCGTCACCGACTCCCAGGGCCGCCACCTCACCATCCCCGCGCCCCTGCTGGAGGCCCCGGCCGAGGCCATGTCCGTCTTCCTCGACCGCGTCCGCACCCACCACGGCGGCGCCGCCTCCTTCCTCCCCGCCTGCGGCGTCCCGGCCGCCACGATCACCGCCTTCCGCACCAAGGCCGGCGCCGGCGTGAGCTGACCCGGCGCCCCCGGGGCCCCGCCGCCCCGCCCGCGCGGCAATTCCGTTGCGCCGCCCCGCCCGCCCTGGCAGCGTGCCCGGCGGGGGACGCTGCCAGCAGGACGGCAGCGGACGGCAGAGGACGGCAGAGGGCGGCGGGGATGCGCCGGGGAGCAGGAAGACCAGGGGGTGCGCCGCGATGACCGCGCTGCGGGAGATCCGCGCCGACCACGACGACCGGACGATCGTGGTCTACCAGGCCTACCCGCCCGCCGTCGCGGACGCGGCGCTGGCGGCGGGGCGCTTCGTGGCGCCGTTCGGCTTCCACCGGATGACGTGGATCAAGCCCTCGTTCCGCTGGCTGATGCACCGCAGCAACTGGGCGCAGAAGCCGGGGCAGACCCGGGTGCTGGCGGTGCGGATCACCCGTGAGGGCTGGGAGGACGCGCTGGCCCGGGCCGTGCCGACCACGGCGCACCCCGACGAGCTGGCCCGCGCCGAGGTCCACGTCCAGTGGGATCCGGAGCGCACGCTGCGCGGGGCGGCGCTCAACCAGTACAGCATCCAGGTGGGCGTCGGCCGTTCGCTGGTCCGCACCTTCGCCGAGGAGTGGGTCACCGGGCTCACCGACCTCACCCCGCAGGTGCGGCGGATTGCCGAGCTGGTCCGCGGCGGGCAGGGGGCGAAGGCGCAGCGGCCGCTGCCGCCCGAGCGCCCGTACCCGCTGCCCGCCGCGACCGCGCAGCGCCTCGGCCTCGGCTAGGGGCGCGGCACCTCACACGTCCCGTCGCCGCACCACGACCACCGTGACCGCCACCGAGACGGCGGCCCACACGCCCATCGTGATCCAGGAGTCCAGCACGGTCGGCGCGTACTTCCCCATCGTCGTCGAGGAGTCGGGGTTGATCGTGAGCCGGGTGACGGTGCTGAGCGGCAGGTGGGTGCCGATCTCCTTGAGCCAGCGATAGCGGTCCCCGCCGAACATCAGCGGCAGGATGAACATCAGCACCACCAGCGACACGATCGAGGCGGTGGCGTGCCGCAGCACCGCGCCGAGCGCCATGCCGATCAGCGCGCAGGTCGGCACGATCGCCGCGAAGCCGAGGACGGCGCGCAGGCAGCCGTCGTCGGCGATGGAGAGCCCGACGTGCCGGGAGGCGAGCATCGCGTTGGTGGCGAGGAAGGAGCCGAACGACACCACCAGCCCGGCGAGCGCGGTGATCCCGCCGATCAGCGCCACCTTGGCCGTGACCACCGCGCGCCGGTCCGGCACGGCGGCGAAGGTGGTGCGGACCAGGCCGGTGGTGTACTCGCCGAACACGGTGATCGCACCGAGGCTGCCGGCCGCGATCGCCATCAGGTCGCTCGACATGCTGCTCAGGCCGTGGAACAGCGGGTCGTACCGGTACGGGGGGAAGCCGGGCGGAGGTGGGCTCGGGTGGTCGAGGTACGGCAGGTCACTGTGGACGGCGTTCAGGTTCACCACGATCGCCGCCAGTGAGGCGAGCGCGAGCACCCAGTACGTCGACCGCAGTGATCGGAGTTTGATCCACTCGGCGGCGAGCAGGTCGGTGAAGCGGGGTGCGGGTTCGGCGGTGTGTGGGGCGGTCGGGGCGAGGGGGGTGAGGGTGGTGCTCGTGGTGCTCATCGGGGTTCTCCAGCCGGGTGTTCGGTCGCCGGGTACTCGACGCTGTCGGCGGTCAGGGACATGAACGCGGTCTCCAGGGACGAGGTGCGGGTGGTCAGTTCGCCGAGCACCACGCCGTGTCGCAGGGCGAGTTCGCCGATCCGTTCGGCGGTCAGCCCGGTGACGATCGCCGACTGCGGCTCGTGGAGCTGTACGTCGGCGCCTTCCGTCCGCAATGCTTCGGCCAGCAGCGGGAGTTCGGGCGTGCGGACGGTCACCGAGGTCGTCGCGTTGCGGGCGGAGAACTCCGCCAGGCCCTCGTCGGCGATCAGCCGGCCGCGCCCGATGACCACCAGGCGGTCGGCGGTGTGCTCCATCTCGGCCATCATGTGGCTGGAGACGAACACCGTGCGCCCCTCGGCGGCGAGGCGGCGGAACAGTCCGCGCACCCACAGCACGCCCTCCGGGTCCAGCCCGTTCAGCGGCTCGTCGAAGAGCAGCACCGGCGGGTCGCCGAGCAGCGCGCCCGCGATGCCGAGCCGCTGCCTCATGCCCAGCGAGTAGCCGCCGATCCGCCGCCCGGCGGCCCGGCCCAGCCCGACCTCCTCCAGCACCTCCTCCACCCGCCCGGCCGGGATCCGGTTGCTGCGGGCCAGCGCCCGCAGGTGCGCCCTCGCGCTGCGCCCGCCGTGGACGTCGCCCGCGTCCAGCAGCGCGCCGACGTGCCGCAGCCCGCGCGGCCGGCTCGCGAAGGGCACGCCGGCCACGGTGACGCTGCCCCCGGTGGGGGTGTCGAGGCCCAGGATCATCCGCAGTGTCGTGGACTTGCCGGCGCCGTTGGGGCCGAGGAAGCCGGTGACGGCGCCGGGCCGGACGGTGAAGGTCAGTTGGTCGACGGCCGTGGTGGCGCCGTACCTCTTGGTCAGTCGCTCGATCTCGATCACGGGGACAACGCTGCCGGTCGCCGCCCCGCCCGGGCGTCGGGCGGCGGGCCACAACTGCGGGCCGGCGCACTGGCCCCGGGGATTACGCCCGCCGGCCAATGCGCCGCCGAACGGGACGCGGCTACCATCGCGTCATGATCACCGAAGCCCGCCCGCCGCTGCTCAGGCGCCTACCGCCGGGCGTGTGGGTGGCGGCGCTCTGGACGGCCCTGGTGGTGTTCCGCTGCTTCACGCGTGAGGACGAGCTGAGCCACCTGTTCAGGTACTACGGCAACCCGGAGGACATGCCGCTGGTGGTCACCGCGGTGGTCACCACGTCGGTCGCGACCCTGCTGGTCCGGCTGCCGCTGGCGGCCATCGCGGTGGCGCTCGGAGGCAGCGTCTTCGCGCTCGGGATGTGGGAGGTTCCGGAGACCACCGGACTCCAGTTCCTGATCGCCGACGGCGTGGTCGGCTACTGCGCGGCCACCCGCTCCCGGCGCGTCTCGCTGAGCGCCCTGGCGCTGCCGCTCGCCACGCTCGCCGGGCTGATGCTCTGGGGTGCCGTCCACGACTACCCCGTCAACCCGCTCGCCTACGCGGGCTACGCCGCGACCGTGCTGATCGCCTGGCTGGTCGGCAACACCGTGCACCAGACCCGCGCCCACACCGAGGCGCTGCGCGGCCGGGCCTCCGAGCAGGCCATCACCGCCGAACGGTTGCGGATCGCCCGGGAGTTGCACGACATGGTCGCGCACAGCATCGGCATCATCGCGATCCAGGCCGGCATGGGCAGCCGCGTCATGGACACCCAGCCCGCCGAGGCCCGCAACGCGCTGGCCGCCATCGAGACCACCAGCCGGGAGACCCTGGCCGGCCTGCGCCGGATGCTCGGCGCGCTGCGGGCCGGCGAGCAGGAGTCCGCACCGCTCGAAGTCGCCCCGGGTCTCGCCGAGTTGGACCGGCTGGTGGAGAAGAGCGCGGGCGCCGGCGTCCGGGTCGCGGTGACCCGCGGCGGCGAGTCGCGAGCCCTGCCCGCCGACGTCGACCTCGCCGCGTTCCGGATCGTCCAGGAAGCGGTGACCAACGTGGTCAAGCACTCCGGCACCCGCGACTGCCACGTCACCGTCGACTACCGGCCGGACGAACTGGCCGTCACCGTCGTCGACCTGGGAGCCGCCCCGGCGACGCCCACCCCCGGCACCGGCTACGGCATCGCCGGCATGCGCGAGCGGGTCGCCCTGCTGCACGGCGAGTTCAGCGCCGGCCCGCGCCCCGAAGGCGGCTTCCTTGTCGCCGCCCGACTGCCGATCCCCGTGGAGGTGGGACCGTGATCCGCGTCGTTCTCGTGGACGACCAGCCGCTCATCCGCACCGGCCTGCGTGTGCTCATCGCCGACGCCCCGGACCTGGAGGTGGTCGGCGAGGCCGGCGACGGCGCCGAGGCCGTCGACCTGGTCGCCCGGCTGCGCCCCGACGTCGCGGTGATGGACATCCGGATGCCGGGGACGGACGGCATCGAGGCCACCCGCCGGATCACCGCCGACCCGGACCTGCCCACCCACGTCCTCGTGCTCACCACCTTCGACGACGACGACTACGTGTACGGCGCCCTGCGGGCCGGCGCGAGCGGCTTCCTGGTCAAGGACCTCGCCCTGGAGACCATCCTGGACGGCATCCGGGTCGTCGCCGCCGGGGACGCGCTGATCGCCCCCGGCATCACCCGCCGTCTGATCGGCGAGTTCGCCGCCCGTCCGGACAACGGCGGGGGCAACGGCGGGGCGGCCCGGCAGCCCCGGCGGGCCGTCACCGGGAGCGTCACCGAGCGCGAGCGCGAGGTGCTCACCCTGGTCGGCCGCGGTCTGTCCAACGCCGAGATCGCCGAGGAGCTCACCATCAGCGTGGCCACCGCCAAGGCCCACGTCGCCCGGCTCTTCACCAAGCTCGACGCCCGTGACCGGGTTCATCTGGTCATCCAGGCCTACGAGTTCGGGCTGGTCAGCCCCTGACGGCGCCCCCGCGGGAACGCCGAGCGCCGGGACGGGCCCGCACGGCCCGCCCCGGCGCCTCAACGCACCGCGGGCGTCAGTGGACGATCGCGTGCGAGATCTGGCAGCCGCTGACCGCGTTCGACCAGGTGCCCTGCATGGCGAACGACCCGGTCGCGAAGGTCACGTTCTGCGCGCCGCCGGTCCCGCCGGTGCCCTTCCAGGCGCACTTGTCGGCGTTCTCGTACCCGGTCGAGTCGGTCCAGCCGCCGGCCGGGTTCTGGTCGGTGACGGTCTCCGAGTACTCGTGGCCGTACACGATGGTCACGCCGTCCAGCGTGCCCGCACTGCCGCTGTTGACGTAGTTCTGGCCGCAGGAGGCGCCCATGTCCGTCACGTACGGGTCGTTGGTGAACGCCACGTCGCCGTACGGGGACGGGGCGGCGCCGCCGGTCAGCGTGGTGTCGCCGTTCCAGTCGTGCCAGGCGCAGAAGCCCCCGTTCGGGGTGTTGAAGCCGTCCGGGTGCGTGCCGGTGGGCGAGAGCACCACGTACTGGACGTTGCGGTTGGACGCGGCCGTGGTGTTGCCGAAGTGCCCGGCGGCCTTGACGGCCTCGGCGGCGAGCTGGTTGCCGGTGGCCTGGCCCGGTGCGGCGGCCGAGGAGTCCACCCAGACGCCGGCCAGCGCGCCGCCGGTCGGGTAGCCGACGTGCGCGGCGGTGGCCGGGCAGCTGGTCGCGCCCTTGGCGACGCCCTCGCAGTACTGCGTCATGACGCCGGACCAGGTCTCGTTGTTGGTCCCCAGCCCCTTGAACAGCTGCTGCGCGCGGACGGCGATGCCCTTCGGGTCGCCGGTGAGGGTGGTGTAGCCGTTGGCGTCGGTGCCCTGGGTGCCCCACTGGGTGCCCCAGAAGACCAAGTAGACCGCGGGGGCGCCGGTGGTGACGCCGATGCCGTCCACGGCGCCGCCGTACTTCAGGTTGCTGGTCCGTGCGGCGGCGGAGTTGCCCGCCTCCTTGGTCGGGTGGGCGCCGTGCCGGTACGGGTGGGAGTTCCCGGCGAACTCGCCGCCCGGCTGGTCGGCCTGGGCGACCGGAGCGGCGAAGCCGGTGACGGCGAGGGCCAGCGCGCTGAGCCCGGTCAAGGCCCGGACGCGCATCCGGCGGGAGGTGGGGGAGATGCCCATCGTGAGGGTTCCTCTCTCGCGCCGGCCGCACCCGGGTGGGGACGCGGCGGCGCTGTGGGGGGACGAGCGGGGCGACGACGGCAGGCCGGAGCGGCGGACCGCCCGTCAGGGGCGGCCGGCGAAGAGGGGATGGGGGACCGGCGCACCGTCGACCGCCGGAAGCAAAGCAGAGCCGCCGAAACCGGGTCAACGAGGCTGAGAGTAAGACCAGCCCCAAGGGCGGCCCACGCGGAGGTATGGAACGTCAAAAGTCCCCAGCTGCCGGGCTGCTGACGCGCGTAGCTCAGCCGAATGTCAACAGTTGCGGGGAGGTTCTACACCGTATGCCGCCCCACGCCCACCCTGACGCCCGCCCTACGGCCGCTCGACCTCGCCGATCCGCATGATCCGCCCGTGGGAGTCCAGCACCACGTCGTACGCGTTCCCGTGGCACCCGTACGGGGGCGCGGGGTCCCGCTCCGCCAGGCAGTCGTCGAGGTGGGCGACCAGTTCCGTCAGCGGGACCGCCCTGGCCGGCTCGTCGTGCGGGCGGTCGACCAGGGTCGCCGCCACGCCGGCCGCCGCGAAGCCGTAGTGGACGGGGGTGCCGGTGGGGGCGTAGCGGGCGGGGCCGCAGGTGAAGCGGGCCGGCTGGGCGGTGAGTGCGGCTGGGCCGGCGGCCACGACGACGAGGACCTCGTGGCCCGGGAGCTCCGTGGGTGCCGTGCAGCCGGGGGCCGGGCCGGACGGAGCCGGGAGGGAGGGGTCGGCGGCGGAGGGGTCGGCCGCGGAGGGGCCGGCGGCGGACGGGTCGGCCGCGGGGGAGTAGGCCTCCTCGACGTCCTCCTCCTCGCCCAGGAGTTCGTCGTCCTCGTCCAGCAGGTCGTCCGCCGCCTCGTCGGCGACCGCCGCGGCGGAGGCGGCGGCCACCGTCGGGCGGGAGTCGGCGGGGGTGCAGCCGGTGAGCGCGGCTGCGGTGCCGCAGGCCAGCAGGGCGGCGGCGAGGAGGTTGCGGGGCACGGCCATGGCACCAGTCTCCCCGGGCGGCGGCGTCCGCCGGTACTCGGGTCGTACGAGGACGACCGGGAGCATGGGTTCCCTCCTCCGCCGGACGTGCGGATCCGGCGGAGGAGGGAAGTTCGTTGACGCCGGGTCAGGCCGCGACCGGCCGCGGTCCCTCGTAGGCCTCGCGCAGCCGGGCCTGCGCCTGCGTGCCCGCCTTCAGGTGGTCCAGTCCGAGCAGTGCCGCGCCCAGCACCGGCGGCGCGACGACGACCCGGGGTTCGGCCAGCGGTGCGGCCTGCGCGAGGCGGGCCTTCACGTTGTCGAGCAGCAGCGGCTGTTCGGAGGCGAGTACGCCGCCGCCGAGCACGACCGGGGTGGGGGAGTCCAGCAGGTCGAGCCGTCTCAGGGCGACCACGGCGAGCCGGACGATCTCGTCGGCCTGGCGGTCGATCAGTTCCAGGGCGACGGCGTCCCCGTCGCCCGCGACCGCGAACAGCACCCGGACGAGTTCGTGCAGCCGGTCGCTCGACAGCTGCCCGAGGTGGACGGCCTCGGCGACGGCGCCGGCGCTGGGCAGGCCGAAGTGGTCGGCGATCGCGCGGGCGAGGGCGGTGGGCCCGCCGCGGCCGTCCTCGGACCGTACGGCGTGCCACATGCTGGTGATGGCGAGGCCGCCGCCGCCGCCCCAGTCGCCGGTGAGTTCGCCGAGGGCGGGGAAGCGGGCGGTGCGGCCGTCCGGCAGCAGGCCGACGCAGTTGATCCCGGCGCCGCAGACGACCGCGACGCCGCGCGGGCCGTCGGTGCCCGCGCGCAGCAGGCCGAAGGTGTCGTTGACGACGGTGTTGGTGACGCCCCAGGGGTGGGCTTCGAGGGCGTCGTGCAGGGCCTGCTCCTCGACCGGCAGGTCGGCGTTGGCGAGGCAGGCGCTGACGTGGCCGGTGAGCACGCCGTTCCAGGTCGGGTGGCCGGCCTCGGCTGCGGCCTGCCGGACGAGCGGGGCGAGGCCGGCGACGGCCGCGGCGCCGCCGATCCGCTGGGGGGCGAAGCCGCCGCCGCGGGCGGTGCCGAGGACGCTGCCGTCGAGGCCGATCAGGGCGACGTCGGTCTTGGAGTTCCCCGCGTCGATGGCGAGTACGCCGGGCAGGAGTGGTTCGGGCTGGTGGGTCATCGGGTCCCCGCGGCTCGTACGTGGCCCGGCCGGGAAGTCGTCGGCCGGGGGTGCCCGGCCGGGTGTGGGCGGCCGGGTGTGGGCGGTCTCCTCGCAGTGCCGGCCCGCGCTCTCCTCGCGGGACGCGGGCCGGCACCGCGGGCCGGGTCAGGCCCAGGCGAGGTGCTCGCGGTTGTGGGCGAGCAGTCGGTCCGTGAGCCGGTCGGCGAGTTCGATCTGGCCGACCAGCGGGTGGGCGAGCAGCGCGTCGAAGACCCGGTCGCGCCCGCCGTGCAGCGCGGCGTCCAGGGCGAGGTGCTCGTACGCGGTGACGGCGGCGACGAGGCCGGCGTACAGCGGCTCCAGCGGGCGTTGCGGCAGCGGGCGCACGCCGCCGGCGTCGACCTCGGCGGGCACCTCGATGACGGCGTCGTCCGGCAGGAAGGGCAGCACGCCGTCGTTGCGGGTGTTGACGACCTGCACGGAGGTCCCGCCGCCGGTCCCGAGCAGGGCGGCGATCAGCTGGACGGCGGCTTCCGAGTAGAAGGCGCCGCCGCGCTTGCCGAGCAGCTCGGGCTTGGTGTCCAGGGTCGGGTCGGCGTACAGCTCCAGCAGCTGCCGCTCGATCTCGGCGACCTGCGCGGCCCGCGAGCCCTGTTCCCTGAGCTCGGCGACCACCGCGTCGTGCTGGTAGAAGTACCGCAGGTAGTAGGACGGTACGACCCCGAGCCGCTCGATGACGGCCTGCGGCAGGTGCAGGTCCTCGGCGATCTCCTTGCCGAAGCCGCCGAGCAGCTCCGGCAGCACCTCCCGCCCGCCGGCCGCGCCGGGGGCGTCCAGCAGGGTCACCCCGCGCTCCCAGGTCAGGTGGTTGAGCCCGACGTGGTCGAGCCGCACCAGCTCCGGGTCCACCCCGAGGTGCGCGGCGAACTTGCGCTGGAAGCCGATGGCGACGTTGCAGAGCCCGACGGCCTTGTGGCCGGCGGTCTGCAGGGCCCGGGTGACGATGCCGACCGGGTTGGTGAAGTCGACGATCCAGGCGTCCGGGTTGGTCCGGCGCACCTGCTCGGCGATGTCCAGCACCACCGGGACGGTGCGCAGCGCCTTGGCGAGCCCGCCGGCGCCGGTGGTCTCCTGCCCGACGCAGCCGCACTCCAGCGGCCAGGTCTCGTCCTGGTTGCGCGCCGCCTGCCCGCCGACGCGCAGTTGCAGCAGGACGGCGTCGGCGTCCGCGACGCCCGCCGTCAGGTCCGTGGTCACCGTGACGGCCGCGGAGTGCCCCTGTCGGGCGAAGATCCGCCGGGCGAGGCCGCCGATCAGCTCCAGCCGTTCGGCGGCCGGGTCGATCAGCACCAGTTCGCCGATCGGCAGGGTGTCGCGCAGCCGGGCGAAGCCGTCGATCAGCTCCGGGGTGTACGTCGAACCCCCGCCGACGACGGCGAGTTTGAGCGCGGCGGTTCCGGACGTCTTCGGTGCGGACATCAGCCCTTGACCCCTGTCAGTGTCACGCCTTCGATGAAGGCCTTCTGAGCGAAGAAGAAGAGGACGATCACCGGTGCCATCACCAGCAGGGTGGCGGCCATGGTGAGGTTCCAGTTGGTGTGGTGGGCGGCCTTGAAGGACTCCAGCCCGTACGAGAGGGTCCAGGCCTCGCGGTTGTTGCTGGCGTAGATCTGCGGGCCGAAGTAGTCGTTCCAGCAGTAGAAGAACTGGAACAGCGCGACCGCGGCGATGGCCGGCTTGGCCATCGGCAGGACCACCCGCAGCAGGGTGCGCAGGTCGCCGCAGCCGTCGATCCGGGCGGCCTCGATGTACTCCCGGGGGATGGTCATCAGGAACTGGCGCAGCAGGAAGATGGAGAACGCGTCGCCGAAGGCCATCGGGATGATCAGCGGCCAGAGCGAGCCGCTCATGCCCATCTGCTTGGCCCAGAACAGGTACATCGGGATGACGGTGACCTGCGGCGGCAGCATCATCATCGCGATGACCGCCATCAGTGCGAGGTTGCGGCCCCGGAAGCGGAACTTGGCGAGCGCGTAGGCGACCGGCAGGCTGGAGACGACGGTCAGCAGCGTGCCCGCGCCGGCGTAGAGCAGGGTGTTGCGCCACCAGGTGAGGAAGCCGGGGGTGTTCCACACCTTGCCGTAGTTGCCCCACTCCCAGTGGGTGGGCCAGTAGTCGGTGGTGAGCGCCTGCTGGTCGTCCATCAGCGAGGTGAGCAGCACGAAGACGAAGGGCAGCAGGAAGAACAGCGCGGCGGCGATGGCCAGCGAGTGGACGGCCACCCAGTGGAGCAGGGCGCGGCGCCGGGCGGCCCGGGCCGCGGGGCTGCCGGGCCGGCCGGGGCGGGTGGGGCCGGCCGGGGCCGGCGCCTCGGTGAGCGTGTTGCCGAGAGTCATGATCAGGTCCTCACTGGCCCGTTAGTCGTCGCTCGCCATGAAGCCGGACCGGCGGCGGAGCAGGATCGAGGTGACGGCCATCGAGATGGCGAACAGCACCAGGGCGACGACGCAGGCCGCGCCGTAGTTGAAGCGCTGGAAGCCCAGGTTGTAGACCATCTGCGGCAGGGTCCAGGTGGAGCCGCCCGGGTAGCCCGGTTCGAACTGCTGGCCGGAGTTGCCCGCGATGCCGCTGGCGACCTTCCCGGCGACGATCGCCTGGGTGTAGTACTGCATGGTCTGGATCACCCCGGTGACCACCGCGAACATGATGATCGGCGAGATGTTCGGCAGCGTGACGTACCGGAACCGCTGGAACGGGCTCGCGCCGTCCAGCTCGGCCGCCTCGTACTGCTCCCTGGGGACGTCGAGCAGCGAGGCCATGAAGATGACCATCAGGTCGCCGACGCCCCACATGGCGAGCAGGGTGAGCGCGGGCTTGGACCAGTCCGGGGACGCGAACCAGCCGGGCTGCGGCAGGCCGAGCTCGCCGAGCAGGTGGTTGACCGGGCCGGTGCCGGGGTTGAACAGGAAGGCGAAGGCCACGGTCGCGGCCACCGGCGGGGCCAGGTACGGCAGGTAGAAGACGGTGCGGAAGAAGCCGGCGCCGGTCTTGACCCTGGTGATGAGCATCCCGATGCCGAGGCCGAAGGCGACCCGCAGGCTCACCATGACGACGACCAGCCAGAGGGTGTTGCGCAGGCCCTGCCAGAAGGTCGGCAGCTGGCCGAGGACGTAGTCCCAGTTCTTGAGGCCGTTGAAGGTCGGCTGGCCGAAGCCGTTGTACTGGGTGAAGGAGAAGTAGGCGGTGGAGACCAGCGGGTAGACGAAGAAGACGCTGAACCCGATCAGCCAGGGGGAGAGGAAGGCGAGGGTGCGGGCCGCCTCCCGGCGGCGCTTCCGGCGCAGCAGGTGCTGCGTGGAGGGCGCCGCCGGGCCGGCCGGTCCGGCGCCGGCGTTGCCGCCGCTCTCCTTGCGGGTGCCGAACGCGAGTGACATGGGAGCTCCGTGGGCCGTTCGCGGGCGCTTACTTGGCCTGGGCGATGTCGGTGTCGATCTGCTTGGCGGTGGCCGCCAGACCGGCCTGCAGGTCGGTCTGCTTGCCGGACTCGTAGTCGTAGCCGAGGTTCTGCAGCGAGCTGATGTAGCCGCTGCCGTTGACGGCCGGCGGGGTGGTGCCGGAGTGGGCGTTCTTGGCGATGTCCAGGAAGGTCCTGACGTTGTCGTCGCTGACCAGCTTCGGCGAGTCGAGCGCCGCGAAGGTGCTGGGCACGTTGTGGATCGCGTTGGCGAAGCCGACGACCGCGTCGGTGTCGGTGGTCAGGTACTTGACGAGCTCCCAGGCCGCGGCCTGCTTCTTGCTGGTGCTGGCGATGCCGACGATGGTGCCGGTCTGGTAGCCGCGGCCGTAGGTGTCGGCCTGGTCGTCCGGCACCGGGAAGGCGGCGGTGCCCCAGTCGAAGTCGGGCTTGTTCGCGGCGAGCGAGGCGGTGCGCCACTCGCCGTCCAGGGCCATCGCGACCTGGCCGGTGTGGAAGGGGTTCTTGGCGCTGAACTCCTCGCCGAAGGTCGCGCGGAACTTCTCCAGCTTGTCGTAGCCGCCGAGCTGGTCGACCAGGCCCTTCTGCCACTTGAGCATCGCGGCGACCTTCGGGTCGGTGGCGAGGTTCGACTTGCCGTCGGGGCCGAAGTAGGTGGGGCCGTACTGGCCGAGGTAGTGCTCGGTGGTGGACTCGTAGCCGTGGTACAGCGGCATGAAGCCGAGCTGCTTGTACGAGTCGCCGTCGGCCTTGGTCAGCAGGGCGGCGTCCGCGGCGAACTCGCTGAAGGTCTTGGGCGGGTGGGCGATGCCCGCCTCAGCGAAGGCCTTCTTGTTGTAGTACAGGCCGTACGCGTCGCCGAGCAGCGGCAGTGAGCACTGGTTGCCCTGGAACTGGGTGTAGTCGAGCATCGCGGCCGGGAAGGTCTTGGCCGGGTCGATGCCGCTCTTCTGGAGCAGCGGCTTGAGGTCGACGAAGGCCTTGGTCGAGCAGAACATGCCGACGTTGTTGGTGGTGAAGGAGGAGACCACGTCCGGGGCGTCGTCGCCGCCGGCCCGCAGAGCCTGGTTGACCTTGTCGTCCGGGATGTTGCCCACGGCCTTGACGTGGATGTTGGGGTGGGCCTTCTCGAAGGCGGCGATGTTGTCGTCGATCGCCTTGGTCTCGTTGTCCTGGCTCCAGCCGTGCCAGAAGGTGATGGTGACGTCCTTGCCGCTGGCCGAGTCGTCGTTGCCGCCCGAGTCGCTGGAACCGGTGCAGGCGGTGGCGAGCAGGGCCAGGACGGCGCTGCCGGCGACGGCGGCGATCGTGCGGCGGCCTCTGCGGGAGGTGGTGGCGTGCACTGGGAGGTCCTCCTGGAAGTGCGCGGGCAGGCTTCGTCGCCTCGGGGCCCGCGTTCGGGGGTCGGGGAGAGGTGGGTGCGGGGGGAGCGTCGGTGGGCGGGAGCGTCAGTGGGTGGAGAAGACCGCCTCGCGGGCGTCCGACAGGGCGCGTTGCAGGGCGCCGAGCAGGACGGGGGAGCCGGGCAGGGCGCTGCTCCTCACCTCCGGCCGGGCGATGGAGAGTCTGGCCAGTTCGTCCTCGACGAGCGCGCGCAGGCGTTCGCCGCCGGCGCTCGGCACCGCGCCCGAGAGGACCACCAGCTGGGGGTCGACGACCGAGACGATCACGGTCAGTCCGACGGCGAGCCGCCCGGCCAGCGCGGCGAGGAAGGCGTCGCCGGCGCCCGGGGTGGCCAGGGCCCTGGCCACCGACTCCTCGGCGGTGGGCGCGCCGAGCCCGTGCTCGCGGGCCAGGGCCCGGACGGCGGGCGCGCCGACCAGGGCCTGGTACCCGCCGAACTTGCGGCGGCGGGAGTCCCATTCGACCGGGGAGTCGGGCACCGGCATGTAGCCGACCTCCCCGGCGCCGCCGGTGAAGCCGCGGTGCAGCCGCCCGGCGATCACGATCGCGGCGCCGACGCCCGCCTCGGCCCAGAGCAGGACGAAGTCCTCGAAGCCGGCCGCCGCACCGGAGGCCTGCTCGGCGACGGCGGCCAGGTTCACGTCGTTCTCGATCGACACCGGCGCGCCGATCGCCTCGGACAGTTCCTCGACCAGCCGCGGCGAGTGCCACCCGGGCAGGTGGGAGGCGTAGCGCAGCTTGCCGGTGACCGGGTCGGGGGCGCCGCCGACGCCGATCGCGACGGTGCGCAGGCTGCCCTCGGCGAGTCCGGCGGCCCGGACCGCCTCGGCGACGGCGGAGGCGACCGTGGCGACGGTCTCGGCGGCCGGCACGCCCTTGGTGCTGACGGTGTGCTCGACCAGCGTGGTGCCGGTGATGTCGGCGACCGCGACCCGGATCCCGGTGTTGGTGACGTCCAGGCCGGCGACGTACCCGGCGGCCGGATTCACCTGGTAGAGCTGGGCGTTGGGCCCCGGCCCGCCCGCCGTGGTGCCGACCGGCACGACCAGCCCGGCCGCCTCCAGCCGGGCCAGCAGCTGGGAGGCGGTGGGCTTGGAGAGCCCGGTCAGCGTGCCGATCCGGGTGCGGGAGAGCGGGCCGTTCTCCAGCAGGAGTTCGAGGGCGGCGCGGTCGTTGATGGCCCGCAGGAGGCTCGGGGTGCCGGCGAGGGGGGCCTTGGCGGTGCTCTTGGTCATGCCCGAATCCTCCTCTTTCGGCTGGTCGGGGTTGCCGCCGGGGGACGTCGGGGTGGCTCTCGGGCGGCGTCCGTGGGGACGGGTGCGAGCTTCGGGCGAACTGTTAGGAAACTTTCCAGTCGCTTGGGAAGGACCGTAAGGGCCGCGTCAGCGGGGTGTCAATGGTCGGTGGAACGGAGGATGCCGAAGCGTTACCGGCAGCAGCGAGCCCCGCCCCCGCGGTGCCGGGGCGGGGCTCTCGTCCCCTCTGCGGGGAGCCGTTTCCGCTACGGGGCCTACGGGCCTACGGGGCCGGCTCCGGCTTCGGCACCGGGATCGGCTCGGCGGCCTTGAACCGGGCCGAGTTCGGGTCGGCGAACGCGGACGGCGCCACCTGCTCGACCGCGGGGGCCTGCGCCGGCGCGATCACCGCGGCGGCCACGGCGGCCGCCGCCGCGGCCGCGGCCGTCGGGGCCTCCTCCTTGACCTTGATCCCGGCCCCGTCGAAGGCCGTCTTGAGCCGCTGGCGCAGCGCCCGGGAGACCACCGCCGCCTTGCCGGGCGCGGTCCGGGCCTCGACCCGCAGCATCAGGGAGTCCGCCGCCACCGACTCCACGCCCAGGATCGACACCGGCGCCCAGACCAACTCGTCGTACGGCGTCTCCTTGGCCAGCTCCTCGGCGGTCTGCTGGATCAGGTCCTCGACCCGCAGCAGGTCCTCCTTGTACGCGACCTGGACGTCCACCGAGGCCGTCGACCAGCCCTGGCTCATGTTGGCGATCCGCTTCACCTCGCCGTTGCGGATGTACCAGATCTCGCCGTTCGCGCCGCGCAGCTTGGTCACCCGCAGGCCGACCTCCAGCACCGTGCCGGTGGCCACCCCGGTGTCGATCTCGTCGCCGACGCCGTACTGGTCCTCCATGATCATGAAGACCCCGGAGAGGAAGTCCGTGACCAGGTTGCGGGCGCCGAAACCGATCGCCACACCGGCCACACCGGCGCTCGCCAGCAGCGGCGCCAGGTTCACCCCCAGCGCGGAGAGCACCATCAGGGCCGCCGTGCCCAGGATCGTGAAGGAGGCCACGCTGCGCAGCACCGAGCCGATCGCCTCCGAGCGCTGCTGGCGCCGCTCCGGGTTCACCACCCCGGTGTTGGCCAGCAGCCCGCCCAGCCGGCTCTCCTCCTGGTGCTCGGGGCTGCGCGCCATCCGCCCTATCAGCTGGGTGATCAGCTTGCGCACCACGGCCCGCAGCACCATCGCCAGCACCACGATGAAGACGATCCGCAGGCCCGAGGCCAGCCAGCTCTGCCAGTGCGTGTCGAACCAGCTGGCGGCCTGCTTGGTGGTGTCCGACACCTCCTGCGCGCTGGTCGGGATCCGCAGGTCCAGGTTCGGCAGCTGCGCGGTGGGGCTGGGGGTCGGCGTCGGGACGGAGGGCGTCGGGGACGCGTCGGACAGACCGGTGGCGCCGGAGCTGAACACGTGCGGACCTTCCTTGCTGGGTGCGTGGCGGGCCCACACCGCCGGCAAGCGGCCCGCGGACCGTGCGCCTTAGCCTATCCGCCGCCGAACGCCCGCCCGGACACGCCGAACGCCGTCGGCCGCCTCGCGCGAAGCCTCCCGAGGGCGTACGGAAGGGCCCGGACGCCCCGTCAACACCCCGGTGCGCTCCCCCCGCACCCCACCCCGGAAGCCGCCGCGACCCGGCCGGACACTGCTCCGACCGGCCGATCCGTCCCCCGGGAGGGCCACCGGCCGGGCCCGGGCGGCACCCGGGCGGCACCCGGGTGCAAGTCGACCTTCCCCGGGCATACCGGTTATGACAGAGACCACACCCGAAGTTCACGGCAGGTCCGTTACACAGGAGTGGTGGCGCCGTACAAAGGCGTAAGGCGACACTGGGGGAGATCGCGCACTCGTTGTGCGATCCAACCGCTCGTCCCGGCGCGAGCCACGCGCCGCAGGCGTCCAAGGAGGCATCCGTGCCGCATGTCCTGGTCCTCAACGCGTCCTACGAGCCACTCGGCGTCGTATCGATGCGCCGCGCACTCATCCTGGTCCTCAACCACAAGGCAGTCAGCCTGGAGGACACGGGAGTCACTCTGCACAGCGCCACCAGCGCCCTTCCGGCGCCGTCCGTCGTCCGTCTGACCCGCTTCGTCCGGGTCCCGTTCTGCGGGCCCGTCCCGCTCACCCGCCGGGCGCTGTTCGCCCGCGACCACGGCCGCTGCGTCTACTGCGGGGCCGCCGCCACCAGCGTCGACCACGTGATCCCGCGCAGCCGGGGCGGCCAGCACCGGTGGGACAACGTGGTGGCAGCCTGCCGCCGCTGCAACCACACCAAGGCCGACCGTCACCTCACCGAACTCGGGTGGCGGATGAAGCGCCCACCCGCACCGCCCAGCGGACTCGCCTGGCGGATCATCGGCACCGGCATCAAGGACCCGCGCTGGCGCCCCTACCTGGAACCCTACGGCGGCGGCGACCAGCTGCGCGCCCCGCAGTGGGGCGAGTACGAGCACCACGACCATACCGAGCCCAACCACTCGGTACCGATCGGCCGGGCGCACGGCGCCCACCCCACCCCCGTCCGCCGCGGCGAGCAGCCCGAACCGCTCTCCGCCTGACCCCAGCGACACAAGGGCCCGCCCGTCACACCGTCGGTACGCGCCTCATGGGCCGCCGCGCCCCCCGCAGCGGGGAGCACGGCGGCCCGCCGCGTTCTCGGGGCCCGCGGCCGGCTACGGCTTCGCGGGCGTCGCCGGAGGAGTCGCGGGAGCGGCCGGCGCACCACCCGGCTGACCCGGCTGAGCGGGCTGCCCCGGCTGGCCGGCCGGCGGCTGCGGCTGGGCCGGCGGGGTCACCGCGTACAGCTCGACGCCCCACAGCGAGTAGCCGTACTTCGTCGCCCGCGCCACGCCCTGGACCCGGACGAACCGGACGCCGGGCGCGTCGAAGCGCACCGTCTCGTCGCCGCCCTTGCCGTTGTCCACCGTCGCCGCGTCCGTCCAGGAGTTCCCGTCCGCGGAGACCTGGATCTTGTACGCCGCGGCGTACGCGGCCTGCCAGTGCAGCACCGCCGCGCCCAGCCGGGTCGCCTGCGGCAGCTCCAGCCGCACCCAGGCGTCGTCCTTGGCCGGCGAGGACCAACGGCTCTTCGGATCGCCGTCGGTGACCGCCGAGGCCGGGAAGTTCGACGTCTCGTCGCCCGAGGAGGTGGCCTTGGCGCCGAGCGCCAGGTCCGGCCCGCCGGTCGGCGGCACCACGTGCACCTGGAGCACCTGCTTGACGCTGGTCGCCCCGGACACGAACTGCACCGGCACCTGGTACGTCCCGGACGGCGTGCCCGGCGCGGCGGCGACCTGCAGCGGCACGCCCACCCGGCCGCCGCGCGGCACGGTCACCGGGCCGGCCGGGGTCACGGTCAGGCCCTTGGCGGCGACCGGCACCTCGGCACGCAGCTCCCCGGTGGTTCCCTCGGGGCGGCCGGCCTCCACGGTGGCCTGGGTCTTGACCGGCGCGGCCGCGCCGGTGACCACGTCCATGGCGGGGTCGGACAGGCTGAGGCGGGCCGCCGGGGCGTCCGCGTACCAGGGGATCACCTGGTTGACGACCGGCGGGTCGCCGCCGGGCCGCCAGGTCAGCCGGAACGCGTCGGCCACCTGCCCGCCGGCCGGCAGTTCGTTGTAGCCGGGCACCACGGTGCCGATGTCCGCCCAGGTGCCGTCGGCGCGGCGCACCGCGACGGTGGCGGTGGCCCGCACGCCCGGGTCGGTCAGCACGGTGAGCCGGTCCAGCGGGCGGGCGGCGCCGAGCTCCACGGTCAGCGGCTCGTCCTGCGCGGTCGGCGCCTTGGCGGCCCGGTACGCGGTGTCCGGGTTGCCGTCCAGCACCGCGGCGGCGGAGGAGCCGGGCAGCGCGTCGGGCCCGCCGGTGACGCTCGCCGGGGACTCGTCCGGGGCGGTGACGGTGAACTCGCGCACCGCGACGGCGGTCTTCTGCGCGGCGGTGGCCCGCAGCCGCACCGCCCGGACGATCGTGCCCGGCGGGAGCTGGGCGCTGACCGTCTTCTGGTTCTTGACGACGGCCAGCTGCTTCCAGCCGCCCTCGCCGGTGGAGTACTCCAGCACGCCGTCGCGGATGTAGTCGTCCACGGCGGTCCGGGCGTCCGGGCCGTTGCCCCAGCTGCCCATCAGCACGGTCACGCCGCTCACCGGGCGGCCCGCGCCGAGGTCCAGGCCGACCGCGTCGCCGGGCTGCGGGGGAGCGGAGCTCCAGTAGAAGGTGTCCGCCACGCCGTCGGCCATCAGCGCGGGCAGGTGGTCCTGGGCGGTGCCCAGGGTGGTGGTCGCGGTGACCCCACCGCTGACCACGCCGGCCCAGTTGTCGGCGGCGCGGACGGCGCGGTCCAGGAACGGGGCGAGCACCCCGGCGCCGATGGTGGCCGGGGACCGGTCCAGCTGCTCGCGCAGCCGGTTCAGCTCCACCCGGGCCTTCCAGGCGGCCGCGCCGTCGCCGCCGTGCTGGGCGAGCAGCATGTTCAGGGCGGCCTGCCCGGCCAGCCCGTAGTCGCGCAGCGGGCCCAGCCACGGCGCGGCCTCGCCGGCCAGCTGGGCGGTGGCCGGGGTGCCGGCCAGCGTCTGCTGGGCGGTGGCCATCGCGGCGAAGGCGTCACGCAGCGGGGCGGCGGCCTCTATCAGCCTGGCGAGGTCGGGGGCCGCGCCCGAGGTGGGCTCGGCGGCCGCCCAGAAGCGGTCGAGCAGCGGCGTCAGGTAGCCGGACTCCTGCTGGGACAGCGGGGAGGAGACGCTGTTGCCGGCCAGCGCGGTGACGGCGGGCAGCGCCGTCCCGGCGGGCGTCGCGGCGGCGCCGGTCGGCCCGGCCAGCGTGCGCACGGCCGCCTGCCAGGACTCGTCCGACTTGTAGCCGACGGGGTTCCAGGCGAAGTCGCCGGCCGTGGCGATGGCTATCCGCGAGGCGATCGGCTGCTGCATCGCACCGGTCAGCATCACCGCCGAGCGGGTGGCCACCCCCGGGTCGCGCCCGGTGTAGGCGCCGAGGAAGAGCCGGTCCGGGCTGGCGTCGTTGACCGGGTAGTTGTCCATGGTGACCAGCGGGTGCCCGTACAGGTCTGCGGTGTCGGAGGCCTGAGCGGTGGTGATCTTCTCCGGGATCACCCCGACCCCGCTCCAGGCGACCTGCACGTTCGCCGGCAGCGCCGCGGCCAGCGCCTTGCGGTACGGCGTGGCCCCCTGCTGGTGGTACTCGGTCGGGACGACGGACAGCGGCGCCAGGCCCGGGTTCCGGGCGATCAGCCGGTCCTGCACCTTCTTCACCAGCTCGGCCTGCGCCTTGGCGGCCGCGGCGGGCCCGGTGCCGTACTCGTCGCGGTCGTCGCCGCAGTGCCACTCGTCGTAGCTGACGTCCAGGAACTGCAGCTGGAAGGCGCTGAAGCCGAGCTTGCGCAGCCCGTCCAGCTTGGCCACCAGCGCGTCCACGTCCTTGCCGGAGCTGAAGCAGAGGGACTGCCCCGGGTCGATCGCGTAGCCGAGCGTGACGTGGTTGCGCCGCGCCCGGTCGGCCAGCTCGCGCAGCTCGTCCGCCTGCGCGGCCGGGTAGGCGTTGCGCCAGCGGGAGAGCCGGTACGGGTCGTCACCGGGGGCGTAGAGGTAGAAGTTCTGCTTGGAGCGGCCGAGGAAGTCGACCTGGTCCAGCCGCTGCTGGGCCGTCCACGGGGTGCCGTAGAACGCCTCGGCGGTGCCGCGCACCGGCGCGCCGGTCGGCCAGTCCCGCAGCGTGATCCCGGGCAGGCCGAGCCCGTTCGCGCCCGCCGCCTGCCCCTGCCCGGCCGGCACGGCGGCGAGCAGCTGGCGCAGGCTCTGCGCGGCGTAGAAGGTCCCGGTGGAGTCCGTGCCCGCCAGCACCACGGCGCCGTACGTCCCGCCGCCCTGGGCGGGCAGCTGACCGGCCGACAGCACGTACCCGCCGGCCGGCAGGTTCGCGGTCGAGGGCGCGGTGCCCTCCTTTCCGCCGGCCGCGGCGCTCAGCTGCCGCAGCACGCGGTCCACCTCGCCGTCGGCGCCCTCGGAGGGCCCGCCGACGTACACCACCAGCGAGCCGGCGGCCGGCGTCCCGCCGTCCGCCTGCGGCGTCACCTCGGTCGCCCCGGCGACGTTCAGCACCTCACGGACGGCCAGGACCGCGCCGATGTCCGCCTTCGGCGAGGCCACCAGCGTCACGGCGGCCGGCACCACGACCGCCTTGCCCGCCACCGTCTTCTCCTGCGGCCGCGGGAACACCTGAGGGTCGGTCACGCTCCCCAGCGGCGTCTGCGGCGCGGTGGACACCACGTCCGGCCCCGGCGTGGCCGCGTACGCCGCCGACGGCAGCGGCCCGGCCAACAGCCCGCCGACCACCGCGGCGGTCGCCACCCCGGCCGCGATCTGCATCGCCCGCCGCCCGGGACGCCCGGCCGCACGCTCCGCCCGCACCGAGGCCAGCAGCGGCTCCGTCCCCTTGAGGTCGGCGATCAGCCGGTCCGCCGTCCTGGGCGCCAGCTGACGGCACGTCCGCGCCGTCGCCCGCCGCGCGGCCAGCGCCGCCGGGTGCTGCAGCACCTCCCGCAACGCAGGACTCTGCTCCAACTGGGACCGCAGGCGTCGCCCGGCTGCGACGGACACTCGGGCTTGCACAGGAGCCTCCTCGCCAGGCCAGGACCACAACGCGAGCAACCCCACCAGGTACCCAACCCGGTGTCAACGCCGTCGACGGCTATGCCGATCTTGCCCCGATTCATCCCCTCGCGGGGCCCTCCAGAGCCTCTCCCCGAACTCTCCTCGAACCCTCCTCCAATCCTGTCCGAAGCCGCCCCGGAAGCCCCCCGGGGCCCGCCCCGCCGATCCGGCCCCGGCGTTCCCGGACCGGCGCCGTGAGCTGCGGCGATGCGTCAGCCGCGGCCGGTGGAACGGGAAGTGGACGGGGAGGCGGGGCGGCCCGGAGACGGTCCGTCGCCGACGGTCACCGGCCCCGCCGTGCCGGACCGCCCGATCCGCCGTGTCGCGCAGCGTCGCCGGGCGGTTACCCGGGTAGGACTTGGGGAGTCCCGACCGGGCGTTGCCGAGACATCGCAGGAGCCGCGAGTGGCCGCTTACCACGACAGTGACGGAGCCGAGCAGGTACCGGCGCAGGACGCCCCGCCACCGCCCGCCGAACTGGTCGCGCTGGCGCAGGCGTACGGGGTGGACACCCGGCACCCGGGGCCGGGCGGACGGGCGGTGGGGGCGCGGACCCTGGTCGCCGTGCTGGCCGCACTGGGGGTGGCGGCCGGGACGTCGGAGGAGGTGCGGGAGGCGCTGGAGCGTCACCGGACCGAGCAGCGCGCCCGGTTGCTGCCGCCCACCGTGGTGGTCCGGCAGGGCCGGCGCACCGCCCTGGACGTCCCCGCGGACGCCCGGCTGCACGTGGAGCTGGAGGACGGCGGGAGTTGGGAGCTGCCGTGCGGGCACTCGCACTGGCTGCCCGCCGACCTGCCCCTCGGGCGGCACACCCTCAAGGCGGAGTCCAACGGTGCGAAGGCCGAAGCGGCGCTGATCGTGGCCCCGCAGGAGGTCCCCCGACTGCCCGGCCGCAGCTGGGGGTTCCTCGCCCAGCTGTACTCCGTCCTCTCCGACCGCTCCTGGGGCATGGGCGACCTCGGCGACCTCGCCGAACTGGCCCAGTGGGCGGGTGCCGACCTGGGCGCGGGCTTCGTGCAGATCAACCCGCTGCACGCGGGGCTCCCCGCCACCCCCTCCGACCCGTCCCCGTACCGCCCCTCCTCCCGCCGCTTCGCCGACCCGGTCCACCTGCGGATCGAGGCCGTCCCCGAGTACCCGTACCTCGACGGCGAGCAGCGCGCCCGGGCCGAGGAGCTGACCCACCGGGCGGCCCGCCTGCGCGACGAGGTCCTCGGCCACGACGGCCTGATCGACCGCGACGCCGTCTGGGCGCTCAAGCGCGAGGCCCTGGAACTGCTGCACGAGGTGCCGCGCGGGCCCGGCCGGCAGGCCGCGTACGAGGCGTTCCGGCGCCGGGAGGGCGAGTGGCTGCGCCGGCACGCCCTGTGGAACGCCCTGGCCGAGGTGCACGGCGCCGACTGGCACCACTGGCCGAAGGGCCTGCGTCACCCGGACGGCCCACACGTCGAGCAGGCCGGCAAGGAGCTCCGGGACCGGGTCGAGTTCCACCACTGGCTCGCCTGGCAGGTCGACCAGCAGCTCGGCCACGCCCAGCGCGCCGCCCGCGAGGCCGGCATGCCGGTCGGCCTGATCCTCGACCTCGCCGTCGGCGTCCACCCGGACGGCGCCGACGCCTGGGCCCTGCAGGACGTCCTGGCCGGCGGCATCTCGGTCGGCGCCCCGCCGGACGCCTTCAACGCCCACGGCCAGGACTGGGGCCTGCCGCCCTGGCGTCCGGACGCCCTCGCCGAGGCCGGCTACGCCCCGTACGCGGACCTGCTGCGGGCGGCCGCCCGGCACGCGGGGGCCCTGCGCATCGACCACGTCATGGGCCTGTTCCGGCTCTGGTGGGTGCCGGCCGGGCACCCGCCCACCGAGGGCGCGTACGTCCGCTACGACGCCGAGGCGATGCTCGGCGTGCTGGCCCTGGAAGCGCACCGGGCCGGGACGGCGGTGATCGGCGAGGACCTCGGCACGGTGGAGCCGGGCGTCCGGGAGGAGCTGGCGGCGCGCGGGGTGCTCGGCACCTCCGTGCTCTGGTTCGAACGGGACTGGCAGGCCGGTGGCGGCATCCTGGCCCCGGACCGCTGGCGGCCTGGCTGCCTGGCCACCCTGACCACCCACGACCTGCCGAGCACCGCCGCCCGGCTCTCCGGGGAGCACGTCGAGCTGCGCCACCGGCTCGGCCTGCTGGCCCGCCCGCTGGGCGAGGAGCAGGAGGAGGCGGCCGGGGAGCTGGCGGACTGGCGGGCCGCGCTGGCCGCCCAGGGGCTGCTCACCCCGGACGAGCCGCTGTCGATGCCCGCGCTGTACCGCTTCCTGCGGGCGACCCCGGCGGAGCTGGTCGGCGTCTGGCTGCCGGACCTGATCGGGGACCCGCGCCCGCAGAACCTGCCGGGCACTTGGGACCAGTACCCGAACTGGCGCCTCCCGGTCGCCGACGGCTCCGGCGCCCCGGTCACCCTCGACCGCCTCGCCACCACCCCCGCCGCCCGCGTCCTGGCCCACCTGCTCGCCCTGCCCCGTTGACCCGACGGCCCCGCGCCGCACGCGGCACCCCCGCCGCGTGCGGCCACCCCTCCCGGCCCCGGCCGTACCAGCCCCACCCCGGTCTCACAGGTCCCCGCCTGTCCCGGCCGCACAGGTCCCCGTCCGGCCCCGCCGGCCCCGCCCGGGCCCGCCGTCACCACCCGGCGCACGCCCCCCGACCCACCAGGCCGACCCCGACGCGCGCCCTCCCATAAGCGGCGGGTAAGTTGGAAACGTGGACAAGAGGAACGCTTTGCGAGCCGGCGCGGTCTCCGCAACGGTCACGCTGATGATGCTGCTGTCGTCGCCCGCCATGGCCTACACCAGGGACGACGGCGATGACCCCGGTACCGGCCTGAGCCTCGGCCAGACCCTCGGCCTGTACGTGTTTCTCCCGATCGTTCTCTTCGTGGTGATCGCCGCCCTGGCCGGCCTGCCCTACGGCAAGACCAAGAAGAAGTAACCACCCCGCGCACGGAGTCCACCCGGACCCGCACAACCCCGAAGGGGCGCCGGACGATCCCGTCCGGCGCCCCTTCGGGTTGTCCGCGCCTCGTCAGCGAGCGCCCGCCGCACGGTCGGCCGCCTGGGCCTTGAGCGCGCGCTCGATCCCGGCCCGCGACTCGACGACCTGGCGCCGCAGGGCCGGGGCCGGCTCGGCCGAGGCCAGCCAGGCGTCGGTGGCCTCCAGCGTCCCGGTCGTCACCTGCAGCCCCGGGTACAGCCCGACGATGATCTGCTGCGAGATCTCGTGGCTGCGGGTCTCCCAGATGCCCTTGACCGCCGCGAAGTACTTCTCCGCGTACGGCGCGAGCAGCTCGCGCTGGTCGGACTGCTGGAAGCCGGCGATGACGGCCTCCTGGACGTAGTTGGTCAGCGTGTCGGACTCCACCACCGACGCCCAGGCCTCCGCCTTGGCCTCGGCGGTCGGCCGGGCGGCGCGGCAGGTGGCCGCGTGCTCCTGGCCGGCCGCGGTGTTGTCCCGCTCCAGCTCGGCCGCGATCGCGGCCTCGTCCGCCCGGCCCGTGGCCGCGAGGCGGCCGAGCAGCGTCCAGCGCAGCTCGGTGTCCACCGCGAGGCCCTTGATCTCGACCGAGCCGTCCAGCAGACCGGCGAGCAGTCCGAGCTGACCGTCCGTGCGGGCGACCGAGGCGAGGGCGCGGGCCCAGGCCAGCTGGTGGTCGCTGCCGGGCTCGGCGGCGCGCAGGTGCTCCTCGGCGGCGGCGGCCCAGCGGGAGAGGCCCTCCTCGCGCCAGTCCGGGTCGGCGTACGCGTCGAGGGCGAGCTTGACCTGGCGCTGCACGGACTGCACGACGCCGATGTCGGACTCGCGGCCGATGCCGGAGAGCGCGAGCGACAGGTAGTCGCGGGCGGCGAGTTCGCCGTCGCGGGTCATGTCCCAGGCGGAGGCCCAGCACAGCGCGCGGGGGAGCGACTCGGTGAAGCCGCCGAGGTGCTCGGTGACGACGGCCATCGAGTCCTCGTCGAGCCGGATCTTGGCGTACGACAGGTCGTCGTCGTTCAGCAGCACGACGGCCGGACGGTGACGCCCGACCAGCTCCGGCACCTCGGTGCGCGGGCCGTCGACGTCCAGCTCGATCCGGTCGGTGCGCACCAGCGCGTCGCCGTTCAGCTCGTAGAGGCCGATCGCGATGCGGTGCGGCCGCAGCACGGCCTCGCCCTTGGCGCCGGCGGGCAGCGCGGGGGCCTCCTGCAGCACGGCGAAGGACTCGATCTCGCCGTCGGTGTTCAGCGTGATTGCGGGCCGCAGCACGTTGATGCCGGCGGTCTCCAGCCAGGACTTGGACCAGGCCTTGAGGTCGCGGCCGCTGGCCTCCTCCAGGGCGCCGAGCAGGTCGCTGAGCCGGGTGTTGCCCCAGGCGTGACGCTTGAAGTAGGCCTGCACGCCCTGGAAGAAGGCGTCCTGGCCGACGTAGGCCACCAGCTGCTTGAGCACCGAGGCGCCCTTGGCGTAGGTGATGCCGTCGAAGTTGACCTGGACGTCCTCCAGGTCGTTGATCTCGGCCATGATCGGGTGGGTGGACGGCAGCTGGTCCTGCCGGTACGCCCAGGTCTTCATCTGGTTGGCGAAGGTGGTCCACGACTGCGGCCACTTGGAGCCGGGGGCCTCGGCCTGGCAGACGGCCTCGGCGAAGGTGGCGAAGGACTCGTTCAGCCAGAGGTCGTTCCACCACTCCATGGTGACGAGGTCGCCGAACCACATGTGGGCGAGCTCGTGCAGGATCGTCGCGGCGCGGGCCTCGTACGCGGCGTCGGTGACCTTGGAGCGGAACACGTACTGGTCGCGCAGGGTGACGGCGCCCGCGTTCTCCATCGCGCCGGCGTTGAACTCCGGGACGAACAGCTGGTCGTACTTCGCGAACGGGTACGGGAAGTCGAACTTCTCCTGGAAGTAGTCGAAGCCCTGCTTGGTGACCTCGAAGATGGCCTCCGGGTCCAGGAACTCCCGCAGCGAGGGCCGGCAGTAGACGCCCAGCGGCACCTTCTGCTCGCCCTTCTCGTAGCTGTCGAAGACGCCGACGTACGGGCCGGCGATCAGCGCGGTGATGTAGCTGGAGATCCGGCCGGTGGGCTCGAACTCCCAGACCTGGGTGTCGCCGTCGCCGACGGGGGTCGGGGTCGGCGAGTTGGAGACCACGACCCAGCCCTTGGGCGCGGTCACGGTGAACCTGAACGCGGCCTTCAGGTCGGGCTGTTCGAAGGTGGCGAAGACCCGGCGGGCGTCCGGCACCTCGAACTGGGTGTACAGGTAGGTCTCGCCGTCGACCGGGTCGACGAACCGGTGCAGACCCTCACCGGTGTTGGTGTACGCGCAGTCGGCGACGATCCGCAGCTCGTTCTCGGCGGCCAGGTTCGGCAGCGGGACGCGGCTGTCGGCGAAGCTCGCCGGGTCGAGCGACGCCCCGTTGAGGGTGATCTCCTCGACGCTCGGGGCGACGAGGTCGATGAAGGTGTCCGCGCCGGGCGTGGTGGCGGTGAACCGGACCACGGTGGTGGACCGGAAGGTGCCTCCCTCGCGGGCCGAGCCCAGGTCGAGCTCGATGTCGTACGCGTCCACGCGGAGGAGATCGGCCCGGGTGCGGGCCTCCTCGCGGGTCAGGTTTGTGCCGGGCACTCGCTGCACTCCTTTGTCAGGCGGATGTTCCGAATCCTCGCATGTCCAACGCATGGGTCCGCCGAAAATTCACGGGCGGGGCGGGTACCGGCTGTTCGCCCGTACCCGCCCCGCCCGTGTGTCGTCGTGGCCCTCGGCCCCGACGGAGGGTCATGCCCCCGGCGTCACTTCTTCCACTTGGTCAGCGGACCGTCGGTGGAGCTGTAGCGACGGAAGGCGTACACCGCGCTGCCGTCGTCGGAGATGACGTACTCGGAGGTGCTGCTGCCGATGTCCAGGCCGTTCGACATGGCGATGGTGCCGATGTCGGTCATCGAGCCGTCGGTCGGCGAGAGCGTCACCAGACGGGCCGGCTTGTCGTAGCCCTGCTCGACGACGGCGCGGACCTTCCCGTCCTTGTCGGTGCCCGAGACCAGGCGGATGTCGTTGCTGGTCGAGGAGGTGGTGGCCGCCCACAGGCGCTTGCCGGTGTTCAGGTCGTAGGCGTTGATGCCCGGCTTGGTGCTGCTGACCTGGACGTACAGGGTGGAGCCGCTGACCACGTTCCGGGTGAGGGCCTCGTCCTGGCCGGACAGGCGCAGGCTGTCCGAACCGGCTTCCTTGACGGACATCTGGTTGCCCGGCTTGTTGTCCTTGTCGAACGGCAGGACGTAGTCGCCCTGCGGGCCGCTGGACATCAGCAGGACGAGCGGCTTGTCCGAGACGACCTGGTCGACCTGCTCGATCTGGCCGGTCAGGGTGATCGGCGTGCTGGCCGCCTTGCCCGTCTCGGCGTTGACGATGACCAGCTGCGACTTGGGACCGCTGCCGCCGTAGCAGCGGTCGCTGACGGCGATCTGGACGCCGGCCGCGCGGCCGCGCACGCTGCAGTCCTTGTCGCGGGGCTGGTACTGCCAGGCGGGCTGGCCGGTGGCGATGTTCAGCGCGCCGACCATGTTGCCGCCGATGGCGACGACGTTGTCGGTGACGCTCAGGGTCGGCGAGGACATCCGGTCGGCCGAGACCTTGGCGCTCCAGAGCAGCTTGCCCTGGTTGAGGTCGACGGCGCCGACGGTGGAGCAGTCGCTGTCACCGGTGTTGAAGGAGATCGCGGCGACGCCCTTGGAGTTGGCGCCGTACGAGGCGGTGCACAGCTCCTTGACGCCGGAGGGGACCGGGATGGTCCAGGCCTCCTTGCCGTCGGTCAGGTTGTAGGCCTTGATGCCGTTGCTGTCGACGCGGACGGCGAGCTTGTCGGTGCCCCAGACGCCGAGCATCTGGTTCGAGGCGTCGCCGGCGGCGCCCTTGGGGGCGGTCCAGGCGACGTTGAAGGTGGCGCCCTTGGTGACGGGGCCGGGGGTGGTGTCCCCGGAGGTGCCGCCGTCGCTGGTGCTGCCGGTGGAGACGGGGTCCGGGCCCGGCGTGGGCTTGGGGTCGTCCTTGAGCAGGACGACCAGGGCGACCACGATCGAGATCGCCAGCACGCCGCCGATGATCCCGCCCCACAGCATCACGGGGTTGCGCTGCTTGGGCGCGGCCGGCGCACCGGGGTAGCTGTACCCGGGCTGCTGCTGCGGGAAGTTGTAGCCGCCGGTGTTGTTGTAGCCCTGCCCGGCGTCGGGGGCGCCGTACGGGCCACCGGGGACGGGGTCGTACGGGCCGACCGGGGCGCCGGGCGGGGGCGGCGGGGCCTGCGCGGGGAAGCCGCCGGCCGCGGTCGGCGCGTACGCCGCGTAGTCGGCGCCGCCGACGGGCGGTTGGGCGGGCGGTGCCGGCGGCTGCGCGGGCGGCGGCCCGGCGGGGGCGGCCTGGCCCGGGACGGCCGAGCCGTCGAGCTGCGTCATCTGGTCCGCGACGGCGGCCGGATCGACCCCGCCGCCCGGCGGGCGTCCGAACGAGACGCCCCGGTTGTCCTGCGGACCGTTGCCGGGAGTTTCGCCTGCCCCCGGCGTAGGGTGATCCCCTGCCATCTGATTCCCCGTCATGTCTGGAAGTGCCCCCTGCCGGTACCGTCCGCGGTTCCGGTGGGACGGGTGAGAATTGGGCACCATGCTAGTGGTGTGTGGATTTCGGCCGCTGCCAGGACCGTCGAACCTCGTCCCCGCAGGTCCAGGCCGTGCAACACCTTCACCCCCCGATCACCCGGCCCCCACCCCCGACACCGCGGCGTGACCCCGGCGGCCCGCCCGCCCGGCTCCCGGGCCGACCGCACCGCCGCTGTCACCCGTCGGCATCACCCGTCGGAATCACCCGTCCGGCTCACCCGCCCCCGGCGGCCGTCCTCGCCGCGCCCGCCGCTGCGCCGGTCCCGGACCGGCGCCCGCCGCCCGGTCGTCTCCACCTCCGGTCCACCTCCGATCCACCTCCGATCCGCCTGCGAACCCTCACCGTCGACATCCCCGCCCCCGCCCCCGGGCCGTACCCTTCAGGAGTTGAAGGGGACACCCGGCGGAGGGGTCCCCGCCCTGGGAGGGTGGATCATGTCGACGGACACACCGGGCTCGCAGTCGTCCCTGCACCGGGCGAACCTGGAGCGGGTGCTGCGCGCGGTGCGGATGGCCGGCTCGCTGACCCAGGCCGAGATCGCCCGCGGCACCGGTCTCTCCGCGGCCACCGTGTCCAACATCGTGCGGGAGTTGAAGGAGAGCGGCACCGTCGTGGTCGCCGACACCTCCTCCGGCGGCCGCCGGGCCCGCAGCGTCTCGCTCAGCGGCGACGCCGGCATCGTGGTCGGCATCGACTTCGGCCACACCCACCTGCGGGTCGCGGTCGGCAACCTCGCCCACCGGGTGCTGGCCGAGGAGAGCGCCCCGATCGACGTGGACGTCTCCGCCCAGCAGGGTTTCGACCGCGCCGAGGCGATGGTCGAGCGGCTGCTGGCGCAGGCCGGGTTCCGTTCGGACAAGGTGATCGGCGTCGGCCTCGGCGTGCCCGGCCCGATCGACGTGGAGACCGGCGCGCTGGGCTCCACCGCGATCCTGCCCGGCTGGACGGGCATCGCCCCGGGGCGGGAGCTGGGCGAGCGGCTCGGCATGCCGGTGCACGTGGACAACGACGCCAACCTCGGTGCGCTCGGCGAGCTGGTCTGGGGTGCCGGCCGCGGCCTGAGCGACCTCGCGTACATCAAGATCGCCAGCGGTGTCGGCGCCGGTCTGGTCGTCAACGGCCAGATCTACCGCGGCCCGGGCGGTACGGCGGGTGAGATAGGGCACATCACGCTGGACGAGGCCGGGCCGGTGTGCCGCTGCGGCAACCGCGGCTGCCTGGAGACCTTCGTCGGCTCCCGCTACCTGCTCTCCCTGCTCAGCTCCACCCTCGGCCCGGACCTCACGCTGCCCCGGGTGGTCGAGCTGGCCCACCAGGGCGACCTCGGCTGCCGCCGGGTGATCGCCGACGCCGGCCGGCAGATCGGCACCGGCGTCGCGACCCTGTGCAACCTGCTCAACCCGCGCCGGGTGATCCTCGGCGGCGACCTCGCCGAGGCCGGTGAGCTGGTGCTCGCCCCGATCCGCGACTCGGTGGCCCGCTACGCGATCCCCAGCGCCGCCCGGCAGCTCTCGGTGGTCCCCGGCACCCTCGGCGGCCGCGCCGAGGTGCTCGGCGCGCTGGCGCTGGTGATGAGCGAGATGGGCGAGTCCGGCGCGCTGGGCCGCGCCTAGCACCGTCGGATCCGAGCCCGGCGGCGGTCGTCCGTTGTAAAGGCGTTCGAACGCCAGTCCGTCAACCTGTCGTGACCCGCATCCCCCGGCCGACCTCCCGGAATGGCGGTAACCGAACGGTGGCACCGGGCGCGCCGCTCGGTGTCCGGCAAGCGGACATTAGACTCGACCGGTCGGTACCGGCCGCGACCGTCGGCCTGCCGCCGGACCGGGCAGCGACGCCCGTCGGACCGCCAGCGGTCCGCGAACACTGAACGAGGAGGAACGGGTGGCCCTGCTGACCCGCATTCGGGGACCGCGCGATCTCGACCGGCTCACGCCCGGACAGCTGGCCGCACTGGCCCAGGAGATCCGGACCTTCCTGGTGACCGAGGTCTCCAAGACGGGCGGCCACCTCGGCCCCAACCTCGGCGTGGTGGAACTCACCATGGCGCTGCACCGGGTCTTCGACTCGCCGCGCGACCGCATCCTCTTCGACACCGGTCACCAGAGCTACGTCCACAAGCTGCTCACCGGCCGCCAGGACTTCTCGCGGCTGCGGATGAAGGGCGGCCTGTCCGGCTACCCGTCCCGCACCGAGTCCGAGCACGACGTGATCGAGAACTCGCACGCCTCCACCGTGCTCTCGTACGCCGACGGCCTGGCCAAGGCCAACCAGCTGCTGGGCAAGAACGACCCGGTGGTCGCCGTGATCGGCGACGGCGCGCTCACCGGCGGCATGGCCTGGGAGGCGCTCAACAACATCGCCGACGCCAAGGACCGCCCGGTCGTCATCGTCGTCAACGACAACGAGCGCTCCTACTCGCCGACCATCGGCGGTCTGGCCAACCACCTCGCCACCCTGCGCACCACCCAGGGCTACGAGCGCTTCCTGTCCTGGGGCAAGGACGCGCTGCAGCGCACCCCGGTGGTCGGCCAGCAGCTGTTCGAGACGCTGCACGGCGCCAAGAAGGGCCTCAAGGACTTCATCGCCCCGCAGGGCATGTTCGAGGACCTCGGCCTCAAGTACATCGGCCCGATCGACGGCCACGACCTGACCGCCCTGGAGTCCGCGCTGACCAAGGCGCGCGGCTTCGGCGGCCCGGTGATCGTGCACTGCCTCACCGAGAAGGGCCGCGGCTACCACGCCGCCGAGAACAACGACGAGGACCGCTTCCACGCGGTCGGCAAGATCCACCCGGAGACCGGCCTGCCGATCCAGAGCGGCGGCGGGCAGAGCTGGACCTCGGTCTTCGCCGAGGAGATGGTCGCGCTCGGCCACGAGCGCGAGGACATCGTCGGGATCACCGCGGCCATGCTGCACCCGGTCGGCCTGGCCCCGTTCGCCGAGGCCTTCCCGGACCGCATCTTCGACGTCGGCATCGCCGAGCAGCACGCCGTCACCAGCGCGGCCGGCCTGGCCACCAACGGGCTGCACCCGGTCTTCGCGGTCTACGCGACCTTCCTCAACCGGGCCTTCGACCAGGTCCTGATGGACGTCGCCCTGCACAAGCTGGGCGTCACCTTCGTGCTGGACCGGGCCGGTGTCACCGGTGACGACGGCGCCTCGCACAACGGCATGTGGGACATGTCGATGCTGCAGATCATCCCGACCCTGCGGCTGGCCGCCCCGCGCGACGCCGACCAGGTGCGGGCGCTGCTGCGCGAGGCCGTCGAGGTCAAGGACGCCCCGACCGTGGTCCGCTACTCCAAGGGCACGGTCGGCCCGGCCGTCGCCGCGGTCGGCAAGGTCGGCGGCATGGACGTGCTGCGCGCCGCCGAGGAGTCCTCCGGCGCCCACCGCGCCGACGTGCTGATCGTCTCGGTCGGCGCGATGGCCCCGACCAGCCTGGAGGTCGCCGACCTGCTGGCCGCCCAGGGCATCACCGCCACGGTGGTGGACCCTCGCTGGGTCAAGCCGGTGGACCGGGCCCTGCCCGGCCTGGCCGCCGAGCACCGGGTCGTCGTCACGATCGAGGACAACGGCCGGACGGGCGGCGTCGGCGCCGCCGTGGCGCAGGCGCTGCGGGACGCGGACGTGGACCTGCCGGTCCGCGACTTCGGCATCCCGCAGGAGTTCCTGGACCACGCGAGCCGGGCCGAGATCCTGGCCGAGATCGGCCTGAACGCCCCGGACATCGCCCGGAAGGTGACGGCCCTGGTCGCCCGCCTGGACACGGCGACGGTCGACGCCTGAGCGACGCGGGCCGACGGGGGCGTCACCCGTTCCGCTGACGACCGTTCGTCGTAACTCTGTAACAGTTCGTCACGGAACAAGCTGACAATCCTACGGAATGGCGGGACCGGCGCCACCGGCGCCGATCCCGCCCGGTAGGTTGTCAACCGTGCCGACCCCCACCCGCCTCCGCCCCGCCGGACTGGCCGAGCGCCTGCCCGAGCGTGTCCGTACCCATCTCCGGAACGGGTACTGGACCAGGCTGGTGCCGGTCCTCGCACTGGTTGCGCTGCTCACCCACATCCCGTCCTTCGCCCGGCCCGTCTGGAGCCCGGACGAGGGCTTCCTGGCCACTCAGGCCCGGATGCTGGCGGACGGCGGGGTGCTGTACGACACCGTGGTGGACCGCAAGCCCCCGCTGCTGCCCTGGCTCTACCAGGCCTGCTTCGCGGTCTTCGGCTCCGCCTCGCTCTGGCCGCTGCGCACCCTGGCCGTGGTCGCCCACCTGGTGACCGCGATCCTGCTGGCCTCGATCGCCCGCGGCCGCTGGGGCAACCGGGCCGGCGCCGGCGCGGGCCTGCTCTACCTGCTGGTCTCCATCGGGCTCTCCCCGGAGGACACGCAGGCGGCGACCTTCGAGGTCTTCATGCTGCCCGCCATGGTGGCCGCCTTCCGGTACGCCGAGCGGCGCCGCTGGCTGGCCGCGGGCATCGCGGTGGCGCTCTGCTCGCTGACCAAGCAGACCGGCGGCGCGGTGCTGCTGCCGGTGCTCTGGATGCTCTTCCAGGACGCCCGCCGCCGCGGGGTGCGCTGGCCGCCCGCCCTGTTCAAGATCGGCTTCGGCTTCACCCTGCCGATAGCGCTGGTCGCGGTGATCCTCACCAAGCCCAAGGGCTTCCTGTTCTGGGTGGTCACCGGCAGCGGCGACTACGCCTCCTTCGGCGGTGCCTGGCTGCAGATGCTCGGCCGCGCGCTCGGCAACTCCGCCATCCTGGCCGGGGCCGGCCTGGGCTTCCTGCTGCCGGTCGGGCGCCGGCTCTGGCTCAGGTACCGACACCGCCCGCTGCCGGTGGCCGGCGAGGAGCACGGCTCGACCGCCGACCTGTGGGTCTGGCTGCTCTCCTCGGTCGTCGCGGTCAGCGTCGGTTTCCACTTCTTCGGCCACTACTACCTGCAGCTGATCCCGCCGCTGGTGCTGCTGGGCACCGGGGCGGTCGCCACGTCGGCGATCCGCTGGAAGCCCGTCCTGGCGTACACCACGGCCGCCGCCACGGTGTTCTGGGGCCTGGCGCTGGCCTGGCCGGGGGAGCGGCTCGACCGCACCACCGAGGTCGCCACCGCCGTCGCCGCCCAGACCACCCCCAAGGACACCGTGCTGGTCTGGGGCATGCACCCCGAGCTGTACTGGCTGGCCGACCGCAAGCCCGCCTCCCGCTACCTGACGGCGGGCTTCCTCACCAACTACAGCGGCGGCAAGGACGGCAGCGCCAACGTCGGCGAGCAGTTCAGCGTCTCCAACGCCTGGCAGACCTTCGACAAGGAGCTGGCCAACGGCCTGCCCGAGGTCGTGGTGGACGACTCCGGCATCGCCCCGTACCAGCCGGTCATGGTCCCCCGGATCGAGAACCTGCTGGACACCCACTACGAGATGGTCGGCGTCTTCGCCGACACCGTGGTCTACCGCCTCAAGCACTGAGACGTCCGTACCCGCGGTGCCGAAGGGCCCGCACACGCCGCGCCACGCCGAAGGGCCCGCACACACGGAGGAGCCCCGGTGACCACCAGGTCACCGGGGCTCCTCCGTCAGGCGGGCTACGCCCTACGCGGGCACCGAGGCCACGCCGGGGGCCAGGAACGGCTTGCCGTTCACGCGCTCCGAGATGCCCTCACGGTCCAGGTACGGGGTGATCCCGCCCAGGTGGAAGGGCCAGCCGGCGCCGGTGATCATGCAGAGGTCGATGTCCTGCGCCTCGGCGACGACACCCTCCTCCAGCATCAGGCCGATCTCCTGCGCGACGGCCTCCAGGGCGCGGGCGCGGACCTGCTCCTCGGAGAGGACCGAGTCGCCGAAGGTCAGCAGCTCCAGCACCTCGGGGTCGAGGACCTGCTGGCCGTCCGTCCAGGTGTAGAAGCCGCGCTTGCCGGCCTTGACGACCTTGCCGAGGTTCTCGGAGACGGTGAACCGCTCCGGGAAGGCGCCGTGCAGGGTCTCCGAGACGTGCAGGGCGATGGCCGGGCCGACCAGCTCCAGCAGCACGATCGGGGACATCGGCAGGCCGAGCGGCTCGACGGCCTTCTCGACGTCGGCGATCGGGGTGCCCTCGTCGATGATGTTCTGGATCTCGCCCATGAAGCGGGTCAGGATCCGGTTCACCACGAACGCCGGGGCGTCCTTGCACAGCACCGAGGTCTTCTTCAGCTTCTTCGACACGGCGAAGGCGGTGGCCAGCGACGCGTCGTCGGTCTTGTCGCCGCGGACGATCTCCAGCAACGGCAGGATCGCGACGGGGTTGAAGAAGTGGAAGCCGACGACCCGCTCGGGGTGCTTCAGCTTCGAGGCCATCTCGGTGACCGACAGGGAGGAGGTGTTGGTCGCCAGCACGCAGGTCGGCGAGACCACGTTCTCCAGGTCCGCGAAGACGGTCTGCTTGACGCCCATCTCCTCGAACACGGCCTCGATGACGAAGTCCGCGTCGCCGAAGGCGACGGCCTTGTCGAGCGAGCCGGTGACCAGGCCCTTGAGGCGGTTGGACTTGTCCTTGCCGATGCGGCCCTTGGCGAGCAGCTTGTCGATCTCGGCGTGGACGTAGCCGACGCCCTTGTCGACGCGCGCCTGGTCGATGTCGGTGAGGACCACCGGCACCTCCAGACGACGGGCGAACAGCAGCGCCAGCTGCGAGGCCATCAGGCCGGCGCCGACGACGCCGACCTTGGAGACCGGGCGGGCCAGCGACTTGTCCGGGGCGCCGACCGGGCGCTTGGCCCGACGCTGCACCAGGTTGAAGGCGTAGATGCCGCTGCGCAGCTCGCCGCTCATGATGAGGTCGGCCAGGGCCTCGTCCTCGGCGTCGAAGCCGCCCTGCAGGCTGCCCTTGTCGGCGAGGTCGGCGTCCTTGACGGCGGCGATGATGTCCAGCGCCTTGTAGGCGGCCGGCGCGGCGCCGTGCACCTTGCCGTCGGCGACCATGCGGCCCCAGAGGACGGCGTCGTCCCAGGCCTTGCCGCGGTCGATCGCCTCGCGCTCGACGACGACGTCGCCCTTGAGGACCTTGGCGGCCCACAGCAGCGACTGCTCCAGGAAGTCGGCCGGCTCGAAGATCGCGTCGGCGATCCCCAGCTCGAACACGTCCTTGCCCTTGAGCTGCTTGTTCTGGTTCATCGAGTTCTCGACGATGACCTTGACGGCCTTACCCGCACCGATCAGGTTCGGCAGGATGGTGCAGCCGCCCCAGCCGGGGACGAGGCCCAGGAAGACCTCGGGCAGCGAGAAGGCCGGGACGCCGGCCGACACCGTGCGGTAGTCGGCGTGCAGGCCGACCTCGACGCCGCCGCCCATCGCCGCGCCGTTGTAGAAGGCGAAGGTGGGGACGGGCAGCGCGGCGATCCGCTTGAAGACCTCGTGGCCGCCCTTGCCGATGGCCAGCGCGTCCGCGCGCTCCTTGAGCAGCTCGACGCCCTTGAGGTCGGCGCCGACCGCGAAGATGAACGGCTTGCCGGTGATCGCGGCGCCGACGATCTTGCCCTCGGCGGCCTCGGCCTCGACCTGGTCCAGCGCGACGGACAGCTTGAGCAGCGAGCCCGGGCCGAAGGTGGTCGGCTTGGTGTGGTCGAAGCCGTTGTCCAGGGTGATCAGGGCCAGCTTGCCGGCCTGCAGCGGCAGGTCCAGGTGGCGCACGTGGGCGGTCGTGACGACCTCGCCCGGGAACAGCTCGGCGCCGTGCTGGAGCAGCTCAGTCGTGGTGCTCATGGTCACTTACCACCCTCGAAGTGCGGGTTCTCCCAGATGATGGTGCCGCCCATGCCGAAGCCGATGCACATCGTGGTGAGGCCGTAGCGGACGTCCGGGCGCTGCTCGAAGCGGCGGGCCAGCTGGTTCATCAGGCGCACGCCCGAGGAGGCCAGCGGGTGGCCGAAGGCGATCGCGCCGCCGAACGGGTTGACCCGCTCGTCGTCGTCCGCGATGCCGTAGTGGTCCAGGAAGGCCAGCACCTGGACGGCGAAGGCCTCGTTGACCTCGAACGCCTGGATGTCGTCGATGGTCAGACCGGCCTTGGCCAGCGCCTTCTCGGTGGCCGGCACCGGGCCGATGCCCATGACCTCGGGCTCGACGCCCGCGAAGGCGTAGGAGACCAGGCGCATCTTGACCGGGAGGCCGAGCTCCTCGGCGACGTCCTCGGCGGCCAGCAGCGAGGCGGTGGCACCGTCGTTCAGACCGGCCGAGTTGCCCGCGGTGATGTTGCCGTGCGGGCGGAACGGGGTCTTGAGGTTCGCCAGCGACTCCATCGTGGTGCCCGGGCGCAGCGGCTCGTCCACGGTGGCCAGGCCCCAGCCGGTCTCGCCGACCTCGGGGTTGGTGTTGCGGATCGAGATCGGCACCAGGTCGGGCTGGATGTCGCCGTTGGCGTACGCCTTGGCGGCCTTCTCCTGGGAGCGCACGGCGTAGGCGTCGCAGCGCTCCTTGGTGATGTGCGGGAAGCGGTCGTGCAGGTTCTCCGCGGTCATGCCCATGAACAGGGCGGACTCGTCGACCAGCTTCTCGGAGACGAAGCGCGGGTTCGGGTCGACGCCCTCGCCCATCGGGTGGCGGCCCATGTGCTCGACGCCGCCGGCCACGACCACGTCGTACGCGCCGAAGGCGATGCCGCCGGCGGTGGCGGTCACGGCGGTCAGCGCACCGGCGCACATGCGGTCGATCGAGTAGCCGGGGACCGACTTCGGCAGGCCTGCCAGCAGGGCGGCGGTGCGCCCGATGGTCAGACCCTGGTCGCCGATCTGCGTGGTGGCCGCCACGGCGACCTCGTCGATGCGCTCGACGGGCAGGTTCGGGTTACGGCGCACGAGCTCCCGGATGCACTTGACGACGAGGTCGTCGGCGCGGGTCTCGTGGTAGATGCCCTTCGGGCCGGCCTTGCCGAACGGGGTGCGGACGCCATCGACGAAGACGACGTCCCTCGCGGTACGAGGCACGGGGGCTCTCCTCCCAGGGACCAACATTTGAGGTGGGCAGGCTGCCGCCGGCGAAGACCCGAGCGGCGCCGCATCACGGTCATGCTACCGGTCGGTAACCACCCTGCCCAGGCCTCTCGGACGGATCTGCCCGTGTGTCCCGCGACACGTCCGACCAGGAGAGCTGTTCCCGGGCACGACGAAGGGGATGCCGTCCGTACGGACGACATCCCCTTTCGAGGTCCTGTCGGGGTCAGCCCTGGACCGCGGTAGCGGCGGCGAACGCGGCGGCCACCGCGGGCGCGACCAGGTCCACCTGCCACTGCCGGGCGCCCAGTCGGCGCAGCGCGGCGGCCACGCCCTCCGGGCCGCGGTCGGCCGGGGGCTCCCAGGAGACGCGTCGGACCAGGTCCGGGGTGATCAGGTTCTCGGCCGGCAGGTGGTGCCGTTCGGCGAGCTCGCTGACCGCGCTGCGCGCGCCGGAGAGCCGGGCGGCGGCCACCGGGTCCTTCTCGGCCCAGGCCCGCGGCGGCGGGGGGCCGTCGTGCGGTGCGGCGGCCGGCGGCAGCTGGCCCTCCGGGATCTCCCGGCCGCGCTGCACGGCCGCCAGCCACTGCTCCAGCTGGCGCCGGTGCACCCGCGGCCCGAAGCCCTGGACGGCCTGCAGTGCGGGGACGTTCAGCGGCATGGCCAGCGCGGCGTTGACGATCGCGGCGTCCGAGAGCACCCGGCCGGGGGAGACGTCGCGCTCCTGCGCCATCCGGTCGCGGGCCAGCCACAGCTCGCGCACCACGGCCAGCTGGCGGCGCCGACGGACCTTGTGCAGCTGCGAGGTGCGCCGCCACGGGTCGGTGCGCGGCGCCGGGCGGGGCGCGGCGGCGATCGCGGCGAACTCCTCCAGGGCCCAGTCGAGCTTGCCCTGGGCGTCCAGCTCCTGTTCGAGTGCGTCGCGCAGCTCGACCAGCACCTCGACGTCCAGAGCGGCGTAGCGCAGCCACGGCTCGGGCAGCGGGCGGGTCGACCAGTCGACCGCCGAGTGCTCCTTGGCCAGGCTCAGGCCCAGCACGTTCTCGGTCATCGGCCCGAGGCCGACCCGGGCGAAGCCGGCGATCCGCCCGGCCAGCTCGGTGTCGAACAGCCGCCGGGGTCTCATGCCGACCTCGGCCAGACAGGGCAGGTCCTGGGTGGCCGCGTGCACCACCCATTCGGCGTCCGCGAGGGCGGCGTCGAGCGCGCTGAGGTCGGGGCAGGCGATCGGGTCGATCAGGGCGGAGCCGGAGCCCGCGCGGCGCAGCTGGATGAGGTAGGCGCGCTGCCCGTAGCGGTAGCCGGAGGCGCGCTCGGCGTCGACGGCGACCGGCCCGGTGCCCGCGGCGAAGGCCGCGACCGTGGCGGCCAGCGCCTGCTCGTCCGCCACGACGGGCGGGATCCCCTCCTTCGGCTCCAGGAGCGGGACCGGGGCTGCTTCTTCTGGGATGGCTGCTACGGCGTCGGTCACCCACCAAGGGTACGACGGTCCTCGGGACCGGGAGTGTTGTCGGACTGGTCAGACCGTCACTCGCGGGGTCGCCCGGCCGTTCTCGTCCCGGCTTCGGTTCCGGCCGGGCCGTGCTCCGGCCGGGCCGTGGACGTCGGCGCGGCGGCCGAGGAGGAAACGTTCCTCCTCGGCCGCCGCGGCGGTCCGGAGCGCTCGGCTCAGTGAATGATCCCGGTGCGCAGGGCGACGGCGACC
Organism: Kitasatospora sp. NPDC096140; assembly: GCF_040303045.1. Taxonomy (NCBI): domain Bacteria; kingdom Bacillati; phylum Actinomycetota; class Actinomycetes; order Kitasatosporales; family Streptomycetaceae; genus Kitasatospora; species Kitasatospora sp. NPDC096140. The sequence continues at coordinate 135,581 of NZ_JBEOUW010000010.1, read as the reverse complement.
ATTCCGGCACGGTCGCCGGTGCCCAGCTTGCGGGCGATCCGGGCGAGGTGGCTCTTCACGGTGAGCGCCGACAGGCCCATCGCCACGCCGATCGCCTTGTTCGACTGACCCTCGGCGACCAGCCGCAGCACCTCGACCTCGCGGCCGGACAGCTCGCGGTAGGCGGCCTGCTGCGGGCCCGGCGCACCGGGGGCTCCGGGGGCGCCCGGCGCTCCGGCGGCGCCCGGCATGCCCGGCATCCCCGGGCGGCGCATCCGGCCGGCCAGCCCGGCGGCGCCGAGCGGCAGACCCGGTCGGCCCGGCATCGCGACGTTCGTCCGGGTGCCGGTGACCACATAGCCCTTGACGCCGCCGGCCAGTGCGCTGCGGACCGCGCCGATGTCGTCGGCGGCGGACAGTGCCAGGCCGTTGGGCCAGCCCGCGGCGCGGGTCTCGGCGAGGATGGTCAGTCCGGAGCCGTCCGGGAGGTGGACGTCGGCGACGCAGATGTCGCGCGGGGTGGAGACCCGGGGGCGGGCCTCGGCGATCGAGGACACCTCGATCACGTCGCGGACGCCGAGCGCCCACAGGTGACGGGTGACGGTGTTTCGGACGCGGGGATCGGCGATGACCACCATGGCGGTGGGCTTGGTCGGGCGGTAGGCGACCACGTTTGCGGGGTGCTCAAGAAGGACCGACACCAGGCCTCCTGCGGGGAGTGGCGGACGGAACCCCGATGGGGGCGGTCGGAGTGTTCCGCGTTCGGAAAGGGTCACAGTCTGCTTCGGCAGCTACCGTGCCCGGCTTTAGCGAAAGATCACGATCTAGTGAGTAACAATACGGACAAATCGCGCAAATGATTGATGCGACATGCCTCGTATTCGCACAAAATCGATCAGATTCGATGCAAACCAGTCGGTATCGACCGCGTTATTGACGCAGAGCGGGTCCGAGTTCACACTCCGTCAGCCCTGGGGGTGGCGTCCGGCCGTCCGGTGCCGCCGGGCCCCGACACCACCCGTCAGTGCGACCTGGGACGTCGCCGGGCGGGCATCGGGACCACTCCACCGAGTGACGGCACCTCCGGCGGCCCCTGCGGCGTCGGCGCGGCCGGCGGCAGGCCGGCGCTGATGCAGAGCAGGTCCGCCCAGGCCGCCAGGTGCCGCTCGAAACGGCCGTCGGCCGGCGTCCAGGAGGCCCGGATCTCGATCTCGGTCGACGACGGGCGGTCCGCCAGACCGCCGAAGTACTGGGACGCGCACCTGGTCACCGTGCCGGACGGCTCCGCGTACCCGGCGCCGTGCGCCTGCAGCGCGTCGAGCAGCCAGGCCCAGCCGACCTCGCACAGCATCGGGTCGCCGGCCATCTCCGGCTCCAGCTCGGCCCGGGTCATCGTGACCACCCGGAACTCCCCGTTCCAGGACTCCTGCCCGGCCGGGTCGTACAGCAGCACCAGCCGGCCGTCCGCCAGTTCCTCGCCGTCCACCTCGACCGCGGCGGTCACCGCGAAGGAGTGCGGGGCGAGCCGGCGCGGCGCCGGCGCGGGGGAGAGCTGCACCTCGGGCCGCAGCCGGGCCCCGTCCAGGGCCGCCACGGCAGCCCGGAACTCGCTCGGCGCCCCCTCGCGACCCGTTCCGCCACCTGCTCCGCCACCCTGCGCGGGGTGCCCTCCGACCGCTGCCATGACCCGAAGACTAGGTCGAAAGCACGGGTTATCGCCGCAACTTCTCTCCCAGCGGCGTGCCGGAACGGCAAACCCCGGCAGATCTTGGAGGAACCGACGAGACCGGCCGGGAAGAGGCCCCCGGGACGCGTGCGAAGATTTGACGCGTGAGCGAGACTACGGCAGACACGACGGCGGCCAGCAACGACGGCCGGACCACCCCCGCGCGCCGCGGCGCCGCGTACGACTCCGCGTTCCTGCGCGCCTGCCGGAACGAGCCGGTGCCACACACGCCCGTCTGGTTCATGCGCCAGGCCGGCCGCTCGCTGCCCGAGTACCTGAAGGTCCGCGAGGGCATCCCCATGCTGGAGTCCTGCATGCGGCCCGAGCTGGTCAAGGAGATCACCCTGCAGCCGGTGCGCCGGCACAAGGTGGACGCGGCGATCTTCTTCAGCGACATCGTGGTGCCGCTCAAGGCGGTCGGCATCGACGTCGACATCAAGGCCGGCGTCGGCCCGGTCATCGCCGACCCGATCCGCACCTTCGAGGACCTGCAGCGGCTGCGCCCCCTGGAGCCGGACGACGTCCCCTACATCACCGAGGCCATCGGCCTGCTGGTGGACGAGCTCGGCGAGACCCCGCTGATCGGCTTCGCCGGCGCGCCGTACACGCTGGCCAGCTACCTGGTCGAGGGCGGGCCGTCCAAGAACCACGAGAACACCAAGGCCATGATGTACGGGCAGCCCGAGCTGTGGGCCGCCCTGGTGGACCGGCTCGCCGACATCACCTCGGCCTTCCTGAAGGTGCAGATCGAGGCGGGCGCCTCGGCGATCCAGCTGTTCGACTCCTGGGTCGGCTCGCTCGCGCCGGACGACTACCGCCGTTCGGTGCTGCCGGCCAGCACCAAGGTCTTCGACGCCGTCGCCGAGTACGGCGTGCCGAAGATCCACTTCGGCGTCGGCACCGGCGAGCTGCTCGGCCTGATGGGCCAGGCCGGTGCGGACATCGTCGGCGTCGACTGGCGGGTGCCGCTGAACGTCGCCGCCGAGCGGGTCGGCCCCGGCAAGGGCCTGCAGGGCAACCTCGACCCGGCGGTGCTCTTCGCGCCCACCAAGGTCGTCGAGACCAAGGCCCGCGAGGTGCTGCACGCCGCCCAGGCGCTCGGCACCAGCGGCCACATCTTCAACCTCGGCCACGGCGTGCTGCCGTCCATGGACCCGGACGCGCTCAGCCGCCTCGTCGCCTTCGTCCACGAGGCCAGCGCGCGCTGACCCACCCGCGGTGGCGGGCCCCGTCCCGGGGCCCGCTACCCGGCGGCGACCTCGATCCCCGCGCGCCGCAGCAGCGCGGCCGTCACCCCGTCGCCGGGGCGCAGCTCCCCGGAGAACGTCCCGTCGTACACCTGCCCGCAGCCGCAGGACGGGCTGCGCGCCATCAGCACCGCCCGCCGCGCCCCCGCCGACTCGGCGGCGGCGAGCGCCGCCCGGGCGCCGGCCAGGAACTCCCCGGTGCAGTCCGCCCCGGTGGCGTCCACCACCCGCGCCCGCCCGTCCAGCACGTCCGCGCCGTCCCCGCCCACGATCTCCGCCGGCGGCCGCGGCGTCGGCAACCCGCCCGCCCCCTCCGGGCACACCACCACGGCCCGCCCCTCCTCGACCAGCCGCACGGCGTCCGCCGAGGTCTTCGCCCGCCCGTCGTACCGGCAGGGGATCCCGGCCAGGCACGCACTCACCACGATCGGTTCCATGCGGTCGAGCCTACGGAACTGCGGTCAGTCCTCGACGAGCCGGTCCCGGCGGACCCTGAACTCCCGCTGCCCGCACACGGTTTCGAGGCCGTGCGGCCGGTGGATGGACACCGTGGCCACCCCGTCCGGGCCGGTTTCCAGCACCGTGCAGTCGATCTCGACCGGCACCGGGTACGGCGAGTCGACGTCGAGCCAGGCGTCCGGCCCGAGCGCCTGCTCCGTCCCGAACATCGCGGTCTTGTCGATCACGGACCACCGCCGCCCGTCCGCGTCCGTGAAGCAGACCTCCACCCACCCCGGGCACCCGTCCTCCACCCACCGGACCGCCTCGCCCCTCAGATACGTCATGGCATTCCGATAGCACACCGCCCGTGCAGCCGGATACCGGGACGCCGATCTCGCTATCTTGGGGGCATGAGTGAGCTGCCGGACTGGATGTACGCGCCCAGAGCCGAGGGTTGGTTCGCCGATGACCTCGACCACCTGCCGCAGGCGCCGCGGCACACCGAACTGATCGATGGAGCACTGGTCTTCATGATGTCTCCCCAGCGCTGGTGGCACGGTGATGTCGTCACGGACCTCGTGTACACACTGCGGCGGCAGCTGCCGGAGGGCCACAGGGTCGGACGGGAGATGACGATCAAGCTCGACAAGCGGAACCGGCCCGAGCCCGACGTCCTCGTCGTCAAGGCTGCGTTCGACCCGGACCGGACGCAGTTCGCTCCCGAGGAGGTGGCGCTCGTCGTCGAGGTCGTCTCGCCGGAATCCGCGCACCGGGACCGCACCGTCAAGGTCCGCAAGTACGCCGAGGCGGGCATCCCGCACTACTGGATCGTGGAGGAGGAGGCGGGCCTGCCGGTCGTGCACGTCTACGAGCTGGACGAGGCGACGAGCGCCTACGCCCCGGCCGGGATCTTCCGCGGCAAGATCGAACGCCCGGTGCCGTTCTCGATCGCGATCGATCTGGACGCGCTGGTGCCGAGCGGCGGGCGTGCAGCGGATTGAGGAGTCCGTGTAAAGACCTGCGAGACTGCGGAGCATGTCGGATGCACAGGTCGTCGTCGTCGGTGGTGGGATCGCGGGGCTGGCTGCGGCCGCTTTCCTGAGTGGGGCGGCCGGGGGGCCCGCGCGGGCTCGGGTGACGCTGCTGGAGGCGTCCGGGCGGGTCGGCGGGAAGCTGTGGGGCGGTGAGGTCGGCGGGGTCCGGGTGGACCTCGGGGCCGAGTCGGTGCTGGCCCGGCGGCCGGAGGCGGTGGAGCTGGCGCGGGCGGTCGGACTGGCGGAGCAGCTGGAGCCGCCGACCACCGCGAAGGCCGCGATCTGGACCCGCGGGGCGCTGCGGCCGCTGCCGGGCGGGCAGGTGATGGGGGTGCCGGGCGACCTGGAGGCACTGGCGGCCTCCGGCGTGCTCACCGCCGAGGGGCTGGAGCGGGCCCGGCACGAGCAGCCCACCGACGTGGGGGAGGACGTCGCGATCGGCCGCTACGTCGCCGACCGGCTGGGCCGGGAGGTGGTGGACCGGCTGGTCGAGCCGCTGCTGGGCGGGGTCTACGCCGGGCGTGCGGACGAGATCTCGCTGCGCGCCGCGGTGCCGCAGCTGCTGGGGATCGCCCGGGGCGGCGGTTCGCTGGTCGAGGGGGTGCACGAGCTGGCCTCCCGGCCGCAGGTGGTCGGCACCCCGGTGTTCAACGGTCTGCGCGGCGGCCTCGGCACCCTGCCGGAGGCGGTCGCCGCGGCCTGCGCCGAGGCGGGCGCGGACCTGCGCACGGACGCCCCGGTGGACGAGCTCCGCCGCACCCCCGACGGCTGGCGGGTGCGGACCGGCGGCGAGGTGCTGCACGCGGACGCCGTGGTGCTGGCCGTCCCGGCCCCGGCCGCGGCCCGGCTGCTGCGCACGGACGCCCCGGCGGCCGCCGCCGAACTGGACACCGTCGAGTACGCGGGCATGGCACTGGTGACCCTGGCGTTCCGCCGCTCCGACCTGGCCGAGCCGCCGAGCGGCAGCGGTTTCCTGGTGCCGCCGGTGGACGGCCGGCGGATCAAGGCGTCCACCTTCTCGTCCAACAAGTGGGGCTGGCTGGAGCGTTCCGCGCCGGACGCGTTCCTGCTGCGCACCTCGCTGGGCCGGCACCGCGAGGACGAGGCGCTGGGCCTGCCGGACGAGGAGCTGGTGGCGCGCTCGCTGGCGGACCTGGGGGAGGCGATCGGGCTGACCGCCCGGCCGTACGACACCTTCGTCTCGCGCTTCGAGGCCGGTCTGCCGCAGTACCCGGTGGGCCACCCGGAGAAGGTGGCCCGGGTCCGGGCGGCGGCCGAGCAGGTGGGCGGGCTGGCGCTGTGCGGCGCCGCGTACGACGGGGTGGGCATTCCGGCGTGCATCGGCTCGGCGGCCGCCGCGGTGGCCGCCGTCGACAGACTGTTGACCCCGGAGACCGGGGAACGTTCCACGGAGAGGACAATGGGCGCATGACTGAGAGCGTTGAGCGGGAGCCGGAGCAGCGACCCGAGAAGAAGAAGGCGCGCGACCTGAACCAGGTCATCCGCTACACCATGTGGTCGGTGTTCAAGCTCAAGGACGCCCTGCCCGAGGACCGTGCCGCCCTGGCCGCCGAGGTGGACGAGCTGTTCGAGCAGCTGGCCGCGAAGGACGTGACCGTGCGCGGCACGTACGACGTCTCCGGTCTGCGCGCGGACGCCGACATCATGGTCTGGTGGCACGCCGCCGACTCGGACGACCTGCAGGAGGCGTACAACCGCTTCCGCCGCACCGGCCTGGGCCGCTGGCTGGAGCCGGTCTGGTCGAACATGGCGCTGCACCGCCCGGCCGAGTTCAACAAGTCGCACATCCCGGCCTTCCTCGCCGACGAGCGCGCACGCGACTACGTCTGCGTGTACCCGTTCGTGCGCTCCTACGAGTGGTACCTGCTGCCGGACGAGGAGCGGCGCGCGATGCTCGCCGAGCACGGCAAGATGGCGCGCGGCTACCCGGACGTGCGGGCCAACACGGTGGCCTCGTTCGCGCTCGGCGACTACGAGTGGCTGCTCGCCTTCGAGGCGGACGAGCTGCACCGGATCGTGGACCTGATGCGCGACCTGCGCCCCTCCCGGGCCCGGCTGCACGTCCGCGAGGAGGTGCCGTTCTTCACCGGCCGCCGCAAGCCGGTCAGCGAGCTGCTGGGCGGCCTGGCCTGAGCCACCCGCACTCCGTCCGGAGGCCGGCTCCCCGCACGAGGGGAGCCGGCCTCCGGCGTTCCCGGGCCCCCGGGCGTCGCCCTGCAGCCGGATCCGGGTCAGGTGCGGTGCGGGCGCAGGGCGGCACGGAGGCGGGCGTCGGGGAGGACGGCCGGGCCGTTCATGGCGACGGCGGTGAGCAGTTCGCGCTCCTCGTCGTCGGCGAGGCCGCGCTGGCGGGCCGGGCGGACCTCCCGCAGCACCTCCTGGCCGATCGGGGAGGCCCAGCGGGTGTAGGGGTAGACGTCCACCCGGGCCATCAGCAGGGTGCCCGAGGTGAGCACCAGCGGCAGGGAGAACCAGGCGAGCGGGGTGAGGGTGTCACCGCCGGTGAAGCCGCTGACCGCCAGCGAGGCGGCCAGCAGGACCAGCGAGAGCAGCAGCGCGTGCCGGACCTGCCGGACGACCACGACGGTGCTGCGCTGCACCAGGGCCGGGGTGGCCAGGCCGGCCAGTGCGAGCCGGGCGCCGATCTCCAGCACGGTGGGGTGCTCGGCCATCGCCCGGCGCAGCTCGTCCGTGCGGCACTGGCCTTCCGGGCCGACGGTGGCGATGATCGCCCGCTCCAGGCGGCTGCGGCCTTTGGGGTCGACCACGGTGGTCCAGCCGGTGTGCGCCAAGTGCAGCCGGCCCCGGCCGGCCATCAGGACGAGGGCCAGTTCGACCACCCGGTCCGGGCCGCCGGCCAGGTAGGCGGTCTCGTACAGCCCGATGCCGACGGCTTCCGGTGGGCGCAGCCCGTCCTGTTCGGCCAGGGCGTCGGCGGTGGCGGTCATCCGGACCAGCCGGAGGCAGGAGAGGACCGCCGCGACACAGGCCGGTATGAGGAAGAGCAACCACATGGGCTTGTTGTATGCCTGGCCCGATGGCGCGGGGAACGCCTTCCCGGTCCGCGATACCGAACTGTGACGTCGGTCGTGGGACGAACCGGGGGCCGGTCAGGAGCCGCAGCCGCCCCCGCCGCAGCTCGATCCGCAGCTGGAGGACGAGGAACCGCAGCTGGAGGACGAGCCGCAGCTGGAGGAGGACGAGCCGCAGCTGGAGGAGGACGAGCCGCAACTGCCGGAGGAGGAGCCGCAGCTGGACGAGCCGCAGCCGCTGCCCCCGCCGGAGGAACCGGAGTCGGAGGAGCCGCACCAGGTGGCGGGGCTGCCGGACGAGCACGAGGAGGACGAGCACGAGGAGGAGGAAGACGAGGACGAGGACGAGGAGTTCGTGAACCAGGACGAGCTCGTGGAAGCCTGTCGCATCATCTCCTCCTCCTCGGCCGTCGCGCCGAGCATCGCGGCCTCCAGCTCCTGGTTCTCCAGCCCGGCGGCGGCCAGCCCGCCGAGTGCGAGCGCGCCCAGCAGCGCGCCGCCCACCAGCATGGGCGGCACCCCCGAGCCGGGGGTCCACGGCGAGCCGCCCATCAGGGTCAGCTGGCGTGCCCCGGCCGGGGTGATCCGGCCCCTGACCGGCCAGGTGGCCAGCAGCGTGACGGCGCCCACGAACAGCAGGAGGCCCGGGATCCAGAGGTGAGGGCGGTCGTGGCCGGGGGCGCCGTCGTCGAGCAGCGCGGCGGCGACGGCGAAGGCCACGACGACGAGCATCGCGAGCCAGAGCAGCCGGCGGGCGGTGCGGGCCCGCCGCAGTCGCTCGGGGCGGCGCAGCAGGCCGCGGTCGGCGAGCCGGCCACCGATCTCCTGGACGGCGTCCGAGCGCATCACCATCCGGCGCAGCGGGCCGATCTCCCGGCTGCCGGTGGGGCCGACGGCCTCGTGGACCGCCTGGTCGACGGCGTCGTACGGCTTGCCGCCGGTGAGCGTGACCAGGCCGGAGCGGCTGATCACGACCTGCTCGGCCAGGTGCATCCGGACCAGCGCGGTGTCGAACACCCGGCCCGGCCCGCCGGACAGGAACGCGGTGTCCAGCAGCGGCAGACCGCGGCCGGGCAGGCCCTTGGCGTACCGGACGCGGCCGATGTGCTGCCGGGTCCGGGAGGCGTACAGGGCGGCGGCCGCCAGCAGGACGGCCGGGACGACGAAGTAGCTGTTGTGCCACATGGGCGGTTCCCCCGGGATGACGATGGGTCGCTAGCCGCGCAGGGCCCGGCGAAGGCGGGCGAGCGGGCCGGGCGGCCGTACGGGTGCCGGGTGGAGCCACTGCTCCAGGGCCCGGCGGTGGTGGGCGGCGGTCGGGCCGCCGTCGGTGAGCACCCACTGGGCGAAGGCCCGGGCGTCGGCGCGGTAGCCGCCGGTCTGCGGGTGGGTGCGGGCGTAGTCGAGGAAGAGCGGCCCGTACCGGTCGCCGAGCAGGCGGGGCAGGTCCGGGGCCACCTTCGCGGTGGTGTCGCGCCGCTTGGCGGCGAGGCCGGTGGACTGGACGCGGACCTGGACCGGGTCGAAGCCGGGCGGGACGGGCCCGCCGGCCACCAGGGCGGCCAGCAGCTCCTCCTGGCGCCGGGCCAGCCGCTCCCGGGCACCGGCGGTGCCGGTGGCCTCCGGGGCTGCGGTCGGGCCGGTCGCCGTGGTCGGGTCGCTCGTCACCGGGTGCTCCCCTCCAGCACCCGGCGGATGGCGTCCAGTTCACCGGCCAGCTCACTGGGCGGCGGGAAGTTCGCGTCCCGCTCCAGCAGGACGCCGGGCGGCGCCACCCGCGCGCAGAGCTCGGCCAGCACCTCCAGCACCGGCTCGGTGACGGGGTGGGCGTGCGTGTCGTGCCAGGTCCCGTCGACCAGGGTGCCGCCGGCGACGTGGACGTAGGCGAGCGCCTCCAGCGGGAGGCGGTCGAGTTCGGCGGCCGGGTCGACGCCGAGGTTGACCCGGTTGGTGTGCAGGTTGGCGACGTCGATCAGCAGCCGGACGCCGGTGCGGCCGACCAGCTCGGCGAGGAACTGCCCTTCGGTGAACTCGTCGTCCGGCCAAGCGAGTTGAGCGGCGATGTTCTCCAGGGCGAGTGGCACCGGGAGCTGGTCCTGGGCGATCCGGACGTTCTCGGCGATCACCCGCAGCGAGTCCCGGGTGCGGGGGACGGGCAGCAGGTGACCGGCCTCCAGACCGCCGGCCCGGACGAAGGCCAGGTGCTCGGTGACCAGCGGGGATCCGAGCGCCAGCACGGTGTCGGCGAGTCGGGCGAGACGGCCGGGGTCGGGCAGCTCGGCGCCGCCGAGACCGAGGCCGACGCCGTGCGGGACGACGGTGACGCCGCGCTCGCGCAGCGCCGTCAGCGAGTCGGGCAGGTGGCCGGCGCAGACGTTCTCGGCGACGACCTCGACCCAGTCCAGGCCGGGTTGGCGCTCGACCACGGTGTCGATCTCCGGGCGCCAGCCGAGGCCGACACCCAGGCGGGTGGGGGCGGCGGGGCCGGTGGCCGGTACGGGCCGGTCCAGGGCAGCGGAAGTCATGGGTTCGCCCCCTTCGGAGGGCTGGGGTGGGAGGGCCGTCGGGTGGTGCGGGCGTCGTCGCCGGGCTTTCCGCGGCCGTGTTGCTGAGGATGTCCCCGGGCGGGGTGGCTGCCAAGCCTCACCCGGTCTTCTCAGAGCATTATTTGAGCTTGCCGCCCCGGAAGGCCCGGCTCCGGCCCTCCGCCGCGGCCGTTCCCGCAGCTGGGGCCCCCTTTCGCGGGCGGAAATTCGGAGGCGGTGCGCGGGCGGCGCGGCTAGCGTGGGAATCCATGACTTCTTTGACGATCCGTGAATTCCACCCCGACGACGCCGCCGCCGTGGCGGCCGCCCACCGGGCCGGGCGCGAGCACCTGGTGCTGAGCGCCGAGGCCCTGCTGTGGCTGAACGACCGGCCGAATCCCGACGAGCACTTCCGCACCTTCGTCGCCGAGTGCGACGGCCGGGTGGTCGGCGCGGTGCGCTGCGGGCTGGTGCGCGGGACGACGACCGTCGGCGTCGGGTACGCCAACGGCAGCGTGCTGCCGGAGTTCCGGCGCCGCGGCGCCGCGACCGCGCTGCTGGCCGCGGCCGAACGGCACCTGGTCGAGTACGGGGTGACGGAGCTGCACACCTGGCTGGACGACGAGCCCGCCTCGCTGGCCTTCGCCGCCGCCCGGGGCTACGAGCCGGGCCGTCCCGCGCAGTTCGGCGGACGGGACCTGACGCTGCCGCTGCCGCAGGCACCGGTCCGGCCGGCCGGCGTCGAGCTGCGCCCGGCCACCGACTGGGCGGACGACCCCCGCCCGCTGTTCCTGGTCGAGGCGGACGCCATCCGGGACGAGCCCGGCGAGGTGCCGATGGACGCCCTGGAGTACGAGGAGTGGCTGCGGGGCGACTGGGCCCGGCCGGACCTGGACCTGACGCTGACCGTGGTCGCCGTGGTGGACGGCGAGCCCGCCGCGTTCACCCTGGCGCAGACCGACGGGGTGGACCGCTACTGGTCCGCGTTCACCGCCTGCCGCCGGGACTTCCGCGGGCGCGGCCTGAGCAAGCTGGCCAAGCTGGAGTCCCTGCGCCTGGCGGCCGCGGCGGGCTACCGGCGCGCGTACACCTCCAACGACGAGACCAACGCGCCGATGCTCGCGGTCAACGCGTGGCTGGGGTACGAGCGCTGCGCGGGGGAGCGCAAGGGGATCAAGCGCCTGAAGTGACCCTCGGAGCGGTGATTCTGACACCCGGAATCGCCGTCAGGGGGGGTATTTCCGGCCATGGGCGGGGACTTAACCAGGGCGTACGGTTCGTGGTCGAGTCTTCCTCCGGGGGGATGATATGGACATCCTGCTCCAGGTACTGATCGCATCGGTGCCGGCCGTGATCGGCTTCCTCGCGGCCCGCTCCCTCGCCCGGACGAGACTGTTCCTGCGCTACGGCTTCCTGCGGGCGCTGCTCGCGCCGTACAGCCGGGTGCAGATCATCACGCCGAGCATCGAGGTCGCGGAGTTCGCCCTCACCTCGGACGGCTGCCAGCTGACCAGCCGCGGGCCGAAGAACGTGCTGTTCATGCCGATGGCCGAGGCGAGGGCGATAGCGGAACTCACCGACCTGCTGCGCAAGGTCAACCGGAAGGCGACGATCGAGCTGGTGGTGGCGGGCGCGCAGGACCCGCGGATGCCGACCTTCTCGATCGGCGGCCCGAGCGTCAACGCCTACTCCGGCGGCGTGCTGGACGCGGTGTTCCCGGACTTCGCGATCGAGTACCCGGAGGCGGCCCGCGCCCGCTGGGGCGGGATGACCTTCGAGGCGCTGTTCAATCCGGCCGGGGAGCTGATCCGCGACCACGGCTTCGTCTTCGTCACCCGCACGCCCCGGCACGCGCCCTGCGTCGTGCTCTGCGGGGTGTTCGCCTTCGGCTCCGCGATGGCGGTGGAGGCGCTGACGGCGGCGAGCCGGAACTCCCCGCTGGCGACGCTCTTCCGCTCGGGGGAGAAAGGATTCGCCGCGGTGGAGGGCCGGGTGATCGGGCTGGACACCGTGGACGTCACGGTCGAGGTCTGCCGGGTCCTGCCCGCACCCCGGTCGGACGTCCCGTCGGGCTTCCGGGGCGAGGTGTCCGTCAGTCGTCCCGACCAGTGAGACGATTGGTCTCGGACCTGCGGTGCGAATCCGGACAGACGGGCGAGAGCAGGCCATGAACTCCGGCTATTCGTACAGGTTTTGCCCCGCCCTTGACGCATCATGGGCATAATCGCGCACATGACGATCAACCGTGCGAACGTGAGCGCGATTGCCGAGGACCTGTACGTGTGGCTCCCCCCGAAGCGGGGCTGGGGCCTGGCCAACTGCGGACTGCTGGCCTCCGACACGACCGCGCTCTGGATCGACACGCCCTACGACCCCTCGATGGCGGGGGAGTTCCTCGCCGCGAGCCGCCGACTGCTGCCGGCCGGGGTCGAGATCGACCGGGTGGTCGTCACCCACGCCAACGGCGACCACCTGTGGGGCGCCGGCGTGGTGCCGGACGCCGAGGTGATCGCCACCCGCGAGGCGCTGGAGCACATCCACTGGGAGCCCACCCCGAAGCAGCAGCACGCCCTGGTCACCGACAGCGACCCGGACTCGCTGCTCGGCGGCTACCTCAGGGAGCACTTCGGGCGCTTCGACTGGTCCGCCACGGACCCGGTGCACCCGGACACCGTCTTCACCGGCGAGCTGGAGCTGCGGGTCGGACGCCACCCCGTGCAGATCACCAGCCTGCCCGCCGCCCACACCGGCGGCGACCTGATCGTCCACCTCCCGCACCAGCGCGCGGTGTTCACCGGCGACGTCATCTTCTCCTCGACGCCGGAGCAGCCCGGCGACCACCCCTCGCACTGGGCGGGCCCGCTGGAGAACGTCATCGGCGCCTGCGAGCAGGCCCTGGCCACCGGCGCGGAGATCTTCGTCCCCGGCCACGGCCCGGTGCTCGACCGCGACGGCGTCCGGGGGCACATCGGCTACCTCGCGTACGTCCGCGAGCGCGCCCACGCCCTGCACGCCGCCGGCATACCCGCGCTGGACGCCGCCCGGCGGGTGATCGCCGAACAGCGCCACCCCGAACTCGGCCTGCCCGAGCGGCTGGTGCTCACCGTCGCCGCCGAGTACCGGCACCTGGACGGCTCGGCGGCGCCGGGCGCGCTGGAAGCCATGGGGCAGGTCGCCCTGGTCGCCCGGGAGCTGGCCGAGGGCCCCGCCGCCCGGATCCCGCGCCCGCGCCCCGCCCGGAACTGACACCCGGCTCCGCGCCCCGCGGCTCCGCGCCCCCGGTTCCGTGCCCCGCCCGGAACCGGGCCGGCCGGGAAGCCGCCCCCCATGCCCCGCCCGGAACCGGGCCCGCCCGCCTGCCCGGCCCGCCCCGCAAGCACTCCCGAGGACTCCGATGACGCAGATCGCGCTGATCGCCCTGGCGCTGGTCGCCGCCGTGGCCGCGGCCGTGCTCGCCCGCGGCCGGGCCGGGGCCGTCGCCCGCGCGGCGGCCGCCGAGACCGCGCTCACCCGGGGCGAGGAGCGCGCCCGCGTCGCCGAGGGCCGCCTCGCCCGCACCGAGCAGCAACTGCGCGAGGCCCAGGAGACCGCCCGGCGCTCCACCGACGAGGCCCGGCGGGCGGAGGGCCGCACCCGCGCCGCCGAGGACGCCGTCCACGAGGCGCAGGACGTGGCCCGGGAGGCGCAGGAGGCCGTCCGGGACGCCCTGCGGCAGGGCGCCGCGGCGACCACCCGCGCCGAGGAGGCCGACCACCGCCTGGCCGCCGCCGAGGCGCGCGCCGCCGCGCTGCTCGCCGAGATCGGCCACCTCGCCCAGGAGCGGGTCGCCGCCACCGCCGTACGGCTCAGCCACGCCAACGCCCCGGTCGTCGGCCCGCTGGACCCGCAGATCGTCGGCCCGGAGGCCGTCCGGGCGCTGCAGTCCGTGCTGGACGCCACCGCCGCCGCCCTCGCCGACGAACGCGAACGGGTGGATGCCGCCGCCCGCGCCGCGATGCGCGGTGCCACCTCCCGGATCCAGACCCTGCTCTACCAGATCCAGAGCCTGGTCCAGCAGCTCCAGCACGACAACGACGACCCCCGGCTGCTGGAGGTCGACTTCCGCAACGAGGTCGCGCTGCGCCGGATCCAGACCGTCGCCGTGCTCTGCGAGGCCTGGCCGGGCCTGGCCCGCACCGACTCGCCGCTCGCCGAGGTCGTCGTCGGCGCCCTCTCCCGGGTGCCCGGCTACGCCCGGGTCAAGGTCGCCAACCACCTGCGGGAGCACCGGCTCGCGGTCGTCGCCCGGGCCGCCGAGCCGATCGCCGTCACCATCGCCGAACTGCTCGCCAACGCCACCGCCTACTCCCACCCGGAGACCGACGTCCCGGTCACCGTCCAGCAGGGCGGCCGCGGCGCGCTGGTGATCATCGACGACAGCGGCATCGGCATGGACGAGGACCAGCTGCGCCGCGCCCGCCGACTGCTCTCCGGCCCGCCGGACCTCCTGCTCACCGAGCTCGGGAACCCGCCCAAGACCGGCTTCGCGGTGATCGGCAAGCTCGCCCGCCAGTACGGCTTCTCCTGCCACATCGAGCCCTCGCCGTACGGCGGCATGCGGACCATCCTGCGCATCCCGGCCGGGCTGGTGACCGTCGTCGACGACGAGCAGCCGCTGTCGGTGCTCACCCCGCTGCCGTTGCGGGCCGGGTCCGGCCCCGCGTCCGCGCCCACCGTCGCCGCCGTCCCGCCGATGCGCGACGCCGACGAGCAGGACGGCCCGCAGCTCGCCGACCGCCACCACCAGCCCGGACCGCACCCGGCACCGGCCATCCGCGTGGTGCCCGACCCGGGCACCGGCGGCCCGTCGGGGGACGCGGCGGTCCCGGACGGCCGGACCTCCCCCGCGTCCGAGGCCGCCCCGGCCTCCCAGACCTCCCCGGCTTCCGACGGCGCCTCCGCCGCCCGGGCCTCCGGCGACGCCCCGGCCGACGACGGCACCGGCCTGCCCACCCGGCGCCGCCGCCGTCCGCTGGCCCCCGAGGAGGCCGGTGCGCCCGCCGCCACCGCGGGCTCGGCCGGCGGGTCCGCGGTGGGATCCGCCGGCGGATCCGACGCCCCCGGTCGGTCCCCCGAGCGGGCCGCCGCCCGCTGGCAGGCGCTGCAGCAGGGCACCGACTCCGGCCGGGCCGCCGTGGCGCAGGCCGAACGCGAGAGTGCCGACCGTGCAGCCGCCGACCGTGCAGCCGCCGAACGCGCGAGTGCCGAACGCGAGAGTGCCGACCGTGCAGCCGCCGAACGCGAGAGTGCCGAACGCGAGAGTGCCGACCGTGCAGCCGCCGAACGCGCGAGCGCCCAGCGCGAGGCCGCCGACCGCGCAGGCGCCGCGACCCAGGACAGCACCACCCCCGCCGGCACCCCCGGCGACACCACCACCGCCCGCCCCACCGGTGACCACACCACCGGCCCGACGACCTTAGAAGGAGCCGAGCAGTGAGCAGCTCGCCCAGCCCGACCGCCACCGACGAGATCTCGTGGGTGCTGACCCCGCTGCTGGAGCTGCCGGGGGTGCTGCACGCGGTCATCGCCACCGGGGACGGCCTGGTCGAAGGGGCCTCGGAGAGCCTGGGACGGGCCTCCGCCGAGCGGGTCGCCGCGATGACCGCCACCGTGCACGCCGCCGCCCGCGCCTTCACCGGCGCGTTCACCGACGCCGAACGGCCGCGACTGGCCCAGACCGTGGTGGAGTCCGACCTCGGCTACGCCATCGTCGTCCCCGCCGGGGAGAACACCTCGCTCGCCGTGTTCACCACCCCGGACGCCCAGCTCGGCAACGTGTCGTACCAGATGCAGGTGCAGGTCGCCGCCCTGGGCCGCGCGCTCGCGAGCCCGTGCCGGCGGCAGGGCGACACCGGCCGGTCATGACCGCCGTCCCCCGCAGGCGGATGGTGCCCGCCTACCTGGCCACCGGCGGCCGCAGCCGCCCCGGCACCGAGGGCTTCGAGCGACTGACCGTTCTGTTCGCCGACCGTGCCGAACCGCCGACCGGGCTCGAACCCGAACACCGCCGGCTCTGGGAACTGCTGTGCCCCGGCGCGCTGACCGTGGTGGAGGCCGCCGCGCACCTGCGCCTGCCGGTCAGCGCCACCGTCTTCCTCGCGGCCGATCTGGTCGAGGCGGGCTGCCTGCACGCCCGCGCACCGATCCCGCGCGCCCAGCAGACCGACCGCTCCATCGTCGAGAGGCTCCTCGTTGGACTCCGTGCGCTCCGGTGACCGGGCCGCCGACCCGGTCGGCCGGTCCGTCGATCCACCCGTCGACCCGCCCGACGGCCACCACGACGGCTACCCCGACGGCCACCCCGACGGCCACCCCGCGGGGCCGCCGGACCGGGTGGGCTACCTGCCCGACCGGGACCAGACGCTGATGAAGCTGGTGGTCGCCGGCCCCTTCGGCGTCGGCAAGACCACCCTCATCCGCACCCTCTCCGAGATCGCCACCCTGCACACCGAGGAGGCGATGACCGAGACCGGACGCCCGGTGGACGACCTGGCCGGCCTGCCCGAGAAGACCACCACCACCGTCGCCGTGGACTTCGGCCGGCTCACCCTGCCCGGCAACGTCGTGCTCTACATGTTCGGCACCCCCGGCCAGCGCCGCTTCTTCCCGCTCTGGCAGGACATCGCCCGCGGCGCCCTGGGCGCGCTGGTGCTCGCCGACACCCGCCGGCTGGCCGACTCCTTCGAGATCATGGACATGGTCGAGGAGCAGGGCCTGCCGTACGCCGTCGCGGTCAACTGCTTCCCGGACGCGCCGGCCCACCCGGTCGAGGTGCTCCGCGCCCACCTGGACCTGCACCCCGCGACCCCCCTCCTGCTCTGCGACGCCCGCGAACGCGAGGGCAGCCTGGACGCGCTGATCGCGCTGGCCGAGCACGTCCTCGACGCCCTGCCCACCGCCTCCACCGTCACCCAGGAGTGCCCGTGACCGTCGAGACCCGCCCGATCCCGATCCACGGCCCGGTCTTCGCCGCCGACCCACAACTCGTCTACGAGCGGCTGCGCCGGCACGGCCCGGTCGCCCCGGTGGAGATCGCGCCCGGCGTCGAGGCCCTGCTCGTCACCGACTACCAGGCCGCGCTGGACCTGCTGCGCGACAGCGACACCTTCTCCAAGGACTCCCGGGCCTGGCAGCGGACCGTCCCGCCGG
Source organism: Kitasatospora sp. NPDC096140 (assembly GCF_040303045.1). Lineage (NCBI taxonomy): Bacteria > Bacillati > Actinomycetota > Actinomycetes > Kitasatosporales > Streptomycetaceae > Kitasatospora > Kitasatospora sp. NPDC096140. The sequence continues at coordinate 118,388 of NZ_JBEOUW010000010.1, read as the reverse complement.
ACTCCCCGCTGCTGCCGGTGCTCGGCTACCGCCCGACCGCCCTGTTCAGCGACGGCGAGACGCACGCGCGCTACCGCGCGGTGATCACCGACGCCCTCGCGCTGTTCGAACCGCACCGGCTCCAGCGCCAGGTCGCCGAGACCGCCCACCGGCTGATCGACCGCTTCGCCGCGGTCGGCCGCGCCGACCTGATCGCGGAGTACGCCCGCCAGGTGCCCGCCTCCGTGCTCACCACCTGGTTCGGCGTGCCGGAGGCGCAGCACGCCGAGGTGGTCGCCGCGATCACCGGGCTGATCGAGGGCACCGCGCAGGCGGGCGCCGCGTACGGGAAACTCCTCGCGGTGGTCACCGCCATGGTCGCCGAACGCCGCGAGCGCCCCCGGCACGACCTCGCCTCCTGGTTCGTCACCCACCCGCGCGGGCTGGACGACGACGAGGCGATCCGGCAGATCAGCCTGACCATGATCGCCGGGCACGAGCCGACCACCAACCTGATCGGCAACGCCCTGCTGCGCCTGCTCACCGACGCCCGCTACGCCGGCTCGCTGTTCGGCGGTGCGATGACCGCCCACCAGGCGATCGACGAGGTGCTCTGGCACGAGCCGCCGCTGGCCAACCTCTCCGCGCACTACCCGCGCTACGACATCGTGTTCCACGGCCGTGAGATCAAGGCCGGCACCCTCCTGCTGGTCTCCTACGCGGCCGCCAACTCCCAGGCCGCACCGCCCACCGACGGCGGCGGGCTGCGCAGCGGCGAGAGCGCCCACCTGGCCTGGGCGGCCGGCCCGCACGCCTGTCCGGCCCGCGACCCCGCCCTGCTGATCGCGATCACCGCGATCGAGCAGCTGGGCAGCCGCCTCAGCGACCTCGAACTGTCCACCCCCGCCGAGGAGTTGCTCTGGCGTCCGGGCCCGTTCCACCGCGCCCTGGTGCACCTGCCGGTCCGCTTCGAGCCGGTCGCCGGGTAACGCGCGCAGGGCCCGCCGGGTACGAAGACCCGGCGGTACGAGGACCCGGACGCCTCGGAGGCCGCGGACGCCCCGGACAGCACGGAGGCCCGGACACCGCCGCAGGGTGTCCGGGCCTCCTCGCCGCGCGGCCTACTCGGCCGGCCGCAGCGTCAGCGAGACGCTGTTGATGCAGTAGCGCTGGTCGGTCGGCGTGCCGTAGCCCTCGCCCTCGAAGACGTGCCCGAGGTGCCCGCCGCAGCGCGCGCACCGCACCTCGACCCGGCGCATGCCGAGCGTGGTGTCCTCGATGTACTGGACCCGGTCCTCGGCCAGCGGCGCGTAGTACGACGGCCAGCCGCAGTGGCTGTCGAACTTGGTCTCGGAGCTGAACAGCTCCGCGCCGCAGGCCCGGCAGCCGTAGACGCCGACCGTCTTGGTGTCGGTGTACTCACCGGTGAACGGCCGCTCGGTGCCCGCCTCGCGGAGCACGTGGTACTCCTCGGGGCTGAGCTCGGCACGCCACTCGGCCTCGGACTTCTCGATCTCGTAGCTCATCACGGCTCCCGTTCGCGGTGGATGTCGGACGGACGTACGTCAGACGTTGGAAGCAACGTTCGCGAGGTGCTCCAGGCCCCTCTCAAGATAGTCGAGGACGGCCGGCCCGAGGTTGGTGACGTCGCCCGCGCCCATGGTGAGCAGCAGGTCGCCCGGGCGGGCGAGGCCGGCCAGCACGGCGGGGGCGGCGGCGAAGGAGTGCTCGGCGGTGACCTCGGCGCCGGCCCGGCGGGCGGCGTCGATGATCAGCTCGCTGGTCACGCCGGGGATCGGGTCCTCGCGGGCCGGGTAGATGTCCAGCACCACGGAGGCGTCGGCCAGCGCCAGGGCCTGGCCCATCTCCTCGGCGAGCTGCTGGGTGCGGCTGAACAGGTGCGGCTGGAAGACCACCAGCACCCGGCCCTCGCCGTCCAGGCCCTCGCGGATCGCCTCCAGGTCGGCGGTCATCTCGGTCGGGTGGTGGGCGTAGGAGTCGATCACCTGGACGCCGGCGGCCTCGCCCTTGAGCTGCAGGCGGCGGCGCACGCCGGTGTAGGCGCCGAGCGCCTTGGCCAGGTCGGCGGCCGGGACGTCCAGCGCGACGCCGGCGGCCAGCGCGGCGACGGCGTTGTGGGCGTAGTGGCGGCCGGGTACCGAGACGGTGAAGGTCAGCTCGGTGCCGTCCAGCAGGACGGTGACCTCGCTGGTCATGCCGCGGGCGACCACCGAGAGCACCCGGACGTCGGCGTCCTCGGCGGAGCCGACGGTGACCACGTTCAGGCCCTCGCGGCCGGCCACCCGGGAGGTCAGCTCGCGGGCGCCGTCGTGGTCGGCGGAGACCACCAGGGTGCCGCCGGGGACGATCCGGCCGACGAAGGTCTCGAAGGACTCGTAGATCTCGTCGATCGAGGCGTAGTTGGCGTGGTGGTCCAGTTCCACGTTGAGCACGATCGCCACCTCGGGCGCGTACTTGTGGAAGCTGCGGTCGCTCTCGTCGGCCTCGGCGACGAAGATCTCCCCCGTGCCGTGGTGGGCGTTGGAGCCGGGCGCGTCGAGGTCGCCGCCGATCGCGTAGGACGGGTCGAGGCCCAGTTCGCCGAGGGCGACGGCGAGCATGCTGGTGGTGGTGGTCTTGCCGTGGGTGCCGGCCACCGCGAGCGTGCGGCGGCCGCCCATCAGCGCGGCCAGCGCGTCGGAGCGGTGCACCACCGGGATGCCGCGCTCGCGGGCGGCGGCCAGCTCCGGGTTGTCGGCGCGGATCGCGCTGGAGACGACCACGCTGCTGGTGCCGTCCGGCACGTGCTCGGCGGCGTGGCCGACGTGCACGGTGGCGCCGAGGGCGCGCAGCGCGAGGACGGTCTCGGACTCCTTGGAGTCGCTGCCGGAGACGCTGGCACCGCGCACTGCGAGGATCTTCGCCAGGCCGGACATCCCGGCGCCGCCGATGCCGATGAAGTGCGGGGCGTGCAGGTCGTGCGCGGCGTCGTTCAAGGCGTGGCTCCGTACGGGCGGGGGCAGACAGGTCGGGCGGACGGCTCGGCACCCGTCGGCGTGGGAGCCGACGTGGGAACCGTCCTCGCGGGCGGACCGCAAGGACGATTCTGCACCACCGGCGCCCGCAGCTAGGAGTCGCTGGCGAACAGCCTCAGCACCGGGACCCCCACCTTGTGCCGGGCCTGCGAGGCCCAGTCGCGGTGGAAGAACTCCTCCACGAAGTGCGGTGAGGTGAGTACCACCACCTCGTCCGCCCGGTGCTCCTCGACGACCGCGCGCAGCCGTTCCAGGGGCTTGTCCTCGACCAGCTCGCCCACCGCCTCGGCCCCGGCCGCGCGCAGGTGGCGCAGGCTGTGCTCCAGCGACTCGGTGGCCACGGTCGGCCCGCTCTCGGACTCGTCGTGCTCGTGCCTCACCTTGTCGAGGTGGCCGAGGGCCACGTCGTCGAGCGCCCGCAGCAGTTCGTCCTGCTTGCCGCGCGGCTGCATCAGGACGACGAAGGAGACCTTCTCGTCGCTGTGGAGCGTGGTGACGAGTTCCACGTCCGCGTCCGAGAGAGCCTTTTCGATCATCAGTACCGTCTTGAACACGTGAGTCCCTTCCAGTGGCCGGCCCCCGGGCCCCGGCATCGCATAACGGGATCACGAGCGGGGGGTCACGGGGTCATTCCGAACCCAGGTGACGCAGGTAGCGGGTGAAGAGGAATCCTTTCTGCTCGATCAATGAGACCAGCCGCATCCGCTGCACGTCAGGCATTTCCGCATCGCGGAGGATGCGCGGCGCGTCGCCGCCGGTGAGCAGCGGGGCGAGCGACAGGCACAGCTCGTCCAGCAGGTCCGCCGCCGCGAGCTGCCCCAGCAGGCGCGGGCCGCCCTCGGTGAGCAGCCGGGTCCAGCCCCGCTCGGCCAGCGCGGCCACGCCCGCCCGCAGGTCCACCGAGCCGGTGCCGGCGAGTACCACGTCGGCCACCTCGGCGGCCGCCCGGCGGCGCTCCTCGGGGGCGTCCTCGGTGGTGATCACCACCGTCCTGACCAGCGGTTCCGTGAACAGCGGCGCGGTCAGGTCCAGCTCCAGCGAGCGCGTCACGATCGCGATCACCGGCGCCGGGGCCTGTCCGGCCGCGGCCCGGGCCGCCGCGAACTCCCTGCGGGCCCGGGCCGGCCGGTAGCCCTCCGCGCGGACCGTCTCCGCGCCCACCAGCACCACGTCCGACAGCGCCCGCAGCACCCCGAAGATCCGCTTGTCGGCGTCGCCGGAGAGCCCCTCGGACAGGCCGTCGAGCCGTGCCCCGCCGTCCAGGCCGGCCACCATGTTGGCGCGCAGCCAGGGGCGGCCCCGATTCACCTGTTCGGGGTACGCGTACACGGCGGCGAGCGACTCCAGTGCGGCCGGATCGGCGACCGGCTCACCCAGCGGGCTGATCAACTGTTGCATGCCCTCAGTGTTCCACCGCAGGTCGTCCGGAGGCGGTTCGGAGGCCACCGGGACCAGGCGTACCCTCTACTGATGTGCCCGCAGCCTCCCGCCCCGACACCGCGACCGAGTCCATAGCCACCGCGAGCGCGGCCGGCTCCCCGATCGCGCTCACCGACCGCCGTCCCGTCGTGCCCGCCGAGCGGCTGGTCGCCGAGATGGTCCCGCCGCCCCGGTTCGCCGAGGTGAGCTTCGGGTCGTACATCCCGGACCAGAGCCAGCCCAGCCAGTACGAGGCCGTCCAGGTCCTGGAGCAGTTCGCGGCCACCCTCGCGGGAGGAAACGGTTCCGCACCCAAGCGCAGCTGGTTCCGCCGCTCCGCCCCCGCGCCCACCGGCCCGGCCGGCGTCTACCTCGACGGCGGCTACGGCGTCGGCAAGACCCACCTGCTCGCCTCGCTGTGGCACTCCGCCCCCGGGCCGAAGGCCTTCGGCACCTTCGTCGAGCTGACCAACCTGGTCGGCGCGCTCGGCTTCCAGCAGGCCGTGCAGACCCTCTCCGGGCACACGCTGCTCTGCATCGACGAGTTCGAGCTGGACGACCCGGGCGACACCGTGCTGGTCTCCACCCTGCTCGGCCGCCTGGTCGACAACGGCGTCAAGCTGTGCGCCACCTCGAACACCCTGCCCGAGAAGCTGGGCGAGGGCCGCTTCGCCGCCGCCGACTTCCTGCGCGAGATCCAGGGCCTGTCCGCGCACTTCCGCCCGCTGCGGATCGACGGCCAGGACTACCGCCACCGCGGCCTGCCCGACGCCCCGCCGCCGTACTCCGACGAGGCCGTCGAGGCCGCCGCCGCCCGCACCCCCGGTGCCTCGCTGGACGACTTCGACGCCCTGCTCGCCCACCTCTCCGCCGTCCACCCCAGCCGCTACGGCGCGCTGCTGGACGACGTCACCGCGGTCTGCCTGCGCGGCGTGCACCAGGTCGACGACCAGTCCACCGCCCTGCGCCTGGTCGTCCTGGCCGACCGCATGTACGACCGCGAACTGCCCGTCACCGCCTCCGGGATCCCCTTCGACCGGGTCTTCCCCGAGGACATGCTCCGCGGCGGCTACCGCAAGAAGTACCTGCGCGCGATCTCCCGCCTCGTCGCCCTGGCCCGCGACAGCGCCAAGTAGGCCCCGGCTGTCAGTGGTGGGTCGTACGGTGGAGTCGTGCGTCCCATCACGAGTATTGAGCGGTCCGTGGCGCCCTTCGAGGTCGTCAGTCCCTTCCAACCGAACGGTGACCAGCCGGCGGCGATCGCCGAGCTGGAGCGGCGGATCAGGGGAGGGGAGAAGGACGTCGTGCTGCTCGGTGCCACCGGCACCGGCAAGTCGGCCACCACGGCCTGGATGATCGAGAAGCTGCAACGGCCCACCCTGGTGATGGCGCCGAACAAGACGCTGGCCGCGCAGCTGGCGAACGAGTTCCGCGAGCTGCTGCCGAACAACGCGGTCGAGTACTTCGTCTCGTACTACGACTACTACCAGCCCGAGGCGTACGTCCCGCAGACGGACACCTACATCGAGAAGGACTCCTCGATCAACGAGGAGGTCGAGCGGCTGCGCCACTCGGCGACCAACTCGCTGCTCACCCGCCGGGACGTGGTCGTGGTCGCGTCCGTCTCCTGCATCTACGGCCTCGGCACCCCGCAGGAGTACGTGGACCGGATGGTGCCGCTCAAGGTCGGCCAGGAGATCGACCGGGACGACCTGCTGCGCCGCTTCGTGGACATCCAGTACGCCCGCAACGACGTCGCCTTCACCCGCGGCACCTTCCGGGTGCGCGGCGACACCATCGAGATCTTCCCGGTCTACGAGGAGCTCGCCGTCCGGATCGAGATGTTCGGCGACGAGATCGAGGCGCTCTACACGCTGCACCCGCTCACCGGCGAGATCATCAGCCAGGACGACTCGGTCTACGTCTTCCCCGCCTCGCACTACGTGGCCGGCCCCGAGCGCATGGAGCGCGCGATCACCGGCATCGAGCAGGAGCTGGAGCAGACGCTCGCCCGGATGGAGAAGCAGGGCAAGCTGCTGGAGGCCCAGCGGCTGCGGATGCGCACCACCTACGACATCGAGATGCTGCGCCAGATCGGCACCTGCTCGGGCGTCGAGAACTACTCGATGCACTTCGACGGCCGCGAGCCCGGCTCCCCGCCGAACACCCTGCTCGACTACTTCCCGGAGGACTTCCTCCTGGTCATCGACGAGTCGCACGTGACCGTCCCGCAGATCGGCGCGATGTACGAGGGCGACGCCTCGCGCAAGCGCACGCTGGTCGAGCACGGCTTCAGGCTGCCGTCCGCGATGGACAACCGCCCGCTGAAGTGGGAGGAGTTCCTGGGGCGGGTCGGCCAGACGGTGTACCTGTCGGCGACGCCCGGCCAGTACGAGCTGTCGCGGGGCGACGGCCAGGTCGAGCAGATCATCCGCCCGACCGGCCTGATCGACCCCGAGGTGATCGTCAAGCCGACCGAGGGCCAGATCGACGACCTGGTGCACGAGGTCCGCACGCGGGTCGAGCGGGACGAGCGCGTGCTGGTCACCACGCTGACCAAGAAGATGGCCGAGGACCTCACCGACTACATGCTCGGCCTGGACATCCGGGTCCGGTACCTGCACAGCGACGTGGACACCCTGCGCCGGGTGGAGCTGCTGCGCGAGCTGCGGGCGGGCCGCTTCGACGTGCTGGTCGGCATCAACCTGCTGCGCGAGGGCCTGGACCTGCCCGAGGTCTCGCTGGTGGCGATCCTGGACGCGGACAAGGAGGGCTTCCTGCGCTCCGGCACCTCCCTGATCCAGACGATCGGCCGCGCGGCCCGCAACGTCTCCGGCCAGGTCCACATGTACGCGGACAGGATCACCGCGGCGATGGAGAAGGCCATCGACGAGACCAACCGCCGCCGGGCCGTGCAGCAGGCCTACAACAAGAAGCACGGCATCGATCCGCAGCCGCTGCGGAAGAAGATCGGCGACATCCTGGACACCCTCGCCCGGGAGGACGTGGACACCGACGAGCTGCTGTCCACCGGCTACCGCAGCCCGGGGAAGGGCAAGGCCCCGGTGCCGGCGCTGGGCGCGGAGCGCAAGCCCGCCAAGTCCCTGCCGGCCGCCGAGCTGGCGGACCTCATCCAGGAGATGACCGACCGGATGCACAGGGCCGCCGCCGACCTGCAGTTCGAGGTCGCGGCCCGGCTGCGCGACGAGGTCAAGGAGCTGAAGAAGGAGCTGCGGCAGATGCGCGAGGCCGGCGTGGCGTAGCCGCCCGACCGGGGCGCCCGGGCTTGGCCGGAATGGCACCGGTCAAGCCCGGCGGTGTCTCAGCCTTGCCACAAACGGGGAAACCCTGAGGAGGCGGGGGTGTCGCAGGGCCTAGGCTGGCCTGCGGCATCGCGCTCATTGGACGGGCGCGGGCCGTATGCAGAGGGGGCCTCAGCCGGGGGACGGCGACGGGGTGTTCCAGGGGAGCCGGGCGGCAGCGACCGCGTGGCCGGCAGAGAGGACAACGTCGTGTCGGTGAACCTTGCCAAGGGGCAGCGGGTCAGCCTCCAGAAGGGGCAGGGCGGCGCCCTGACCGTGGTCCGGATGGGACTCGGCTGGCAGGCCGCCCCCAAGCGGGGCCTGTTCGGCAGCCGTACCAGGACGATCGACCTGGACGCCTCGGCGCTACTGTACGCCGAGCGGACCCCGTCCGACGTGGTGTTCTTCCAGCACCTGGAGAGCAACGACGGCTCCGTCCGGCACACCGGGGACAACCTGCAGGGCGGCTCGGGCCACGAGGACGACGAAGCGATCCTGGTCGACCTGATGCACGTGCCCGCGCACATCACCCAGGTGGTGTTCACGGTGAGCTCGTACACCGGGCAGACCTTCGCCGAGGTGCAGCGGGCGCACTGCCGGCTGGTGGACGAGACCACCGGGCTGGAGCTGGCCCGGTACGAGCTGGCGGGCGGCGGGCCGCACACCGGGCAGATCATGGCCAAGGTGGTCCGGGACGGCAACGGCGGCTGGGAGATGCAGGCGATCGGTGCCCCGGCGAAGGGGCGCACGTTCCAGGACCTGCTGCCGGCGATCGAGCCGTTCCTCTGACGCCGCCCCCGGCGGTCATCCCGGGCCGTCGTTCCTGACGGATCTTTACCTTCTTTACCTTTCTTTGCCCGTCCTGTTACTCTCGATGGCAGCGGAGGGGAGTATTCCTCGACAGCCGACCCCGTCATCACGGGTGCCCGTCGCGGCATCCCGGGGCGCTGGCCCGATGGGCGGAAGAGACCTCCGGCAGTGACGACCTGTCTCGCCTAGCTGCCGGAGGAGCAGTAATGGACGTTTCCGTAACCATGTGGGCCACCACGATCGGTGTGCTGATCGCACTCGTCGTGGCCGATTTCTTCATCGGCGGCCGCAAGCCGCACGAGGTCTCGATCAAGGAGGCCGGGATCTGGACGGCCGTCTGGGTCGTGCTGGCGCTGCTGTTCGGCGGCTTCCTGTGGTGGCACTCCGGTGGGCAGCCGGCGGGTGAGTTCTTCGCCGGTTACATCACCGAGAAGTCGCTCAGCGTCGACAACCTCTTCGTGTTCATCCTGATCATGGGCAAGTTCGCGGTGCCGAGGATCTACCAGCAGCGCGTGCTGATGTTCGGTGTGATCATCGCGCTGGTGCTCCGCGCGGCATTCATCGCCGGCGGCGCCGCACTGGTCACCCAGTTCTCCTGGGTGTTCTTCGTCTTCGGTGCCTTCCTGATCTGGACCGCCTGGAAGCTGATCAAGGAGGCGCGGGCCGAGGAGGAGGACGAGGAGTTCGAGGAGAACCGCCTGCTCAAGTCGATCACCCGGCGCTTCCCGTCGACCGACGGCTACCGCGGCACCAAGCTCCTGGTCCGTGAGCACGGCCGCCGCCTGATCACCCCGATGCTGATCGTGATGCTGGCGATCGGCACGACGGACGTCCTGTTCGCGCTGGACTCGATCCCGGCCATCTTCGGCCTCACCCAGGACCCGTACATCGTCTTCACCGCCAACGCCTTCGCCCTGATGGGTCTGCGCCAGCTGTACTTCCTGATCGGCGGCCTGCTGAAGAAGCTGGTGCACCTGAGCTACGGCCTGTCGGTGATCCTCGGCTTCATCGGCGTGAAGCTGGTGCTGCACGCCGCGCACGAGGCGGGCGCGACGTGGGCGCCGGAGATCGGCATCCCGTTCTCGCTCGGCTTCATCGTGGTGGTGCTGGCCGTCACCACCTTCACCAGCCTGCGGGCCTCGAAGAAGGCCGAATCGGCCGAGCGCGCCGAGCAGGCCGATCAGGCCGAGCCCGCGAAGCTCGACGCCTGACCGACACCGAACGAATTGGGGCCCCGGGGGCGCGGGGGGGGGCCGGGGGGGGGGGGGGGGTGGGGGGGGGGGGCGGGGGGGGCGCCGCCCCGCGCAGCCGGCGCCGGGGCTGTGGGGGT